>JAILGA010000162.1 GCA_024697225.1 Lachnospiraceae bacterium | reverse complement strand
TTTCTCCTCAGCTATGACGCTCGAGATATCCATGCCGTCGATGAAATCCTCGGGAAGCCCCGGGATGCGCTCCACATAGACCTCGGACACAACGGCATTTCCGGGGTCGGGATCGGCGCGTTCGGGGACGGCGGTCTCTGCCTCAGTAGTCTCAGCATCTGCGGTTTCTGTCTCTGTGGTTTCTGCCTCAGTAGTCTCAGCATCTGCGGTTTCTGTCTCTGCGGTCTCATCTGCGCTTTCATCCGCAACCGGAGTATCTGCGGGAGTATCTGCGGCGGGGTCTGCCTGCGATACAGGTGCATTGCCGCAGGAAGTCAGAAAAAGCACAGCGGACATGGCGAGAGCAGCCGCTTTAATGTGCAGAACCGGACGGGCATATTTGCATGTCCATCCGGCAGTATATTTGAGATTATTATCATTCTGGTGATATATTGACATATATGCTCCTGAAAACCGGGCGGACTATTGTCCGCCCGGTTATTTATTTCCCGTCAGGGTCTGGGAGAACCGCAGTTGGAGCAGAACTTGCCGGTGTTCACGGTGCCGCAGGAGCAGGTCCAGGAGCCTGCGGGAGCGGGCTTGGGGGAACCGCAGTTGGAGCAGAACTTACCGGTGTTTACGGTGCCGCAGGAGCAGGTCCAGGAATCGGCGGGAGCCTGAGCCGCCTGAGGAGCGGCCTGGGGCTGTGCGTTCTGCTGCTGTCCCATCTGGAAGAGCTGTGCGGCGTTCATGCCGCCTGCCTGCTGTGCCATATTCATTCCGGCGAAGGCCATCATGGGGCCTGCGTTCTGGTTGTTCGCCGCGGCAACCATGGCCTCGGACTGAGCCGCGACCATCTGTGCACCTGCCATATTGGCATTGCGGAAGACTGCGTTCTTCTGAAGTTCCTTGATCATCTTTTCGTCTTCTTCGGAAGCCGTTACCGAAGTGACACCGACGGAAGTGATCGTGATGCCGTAATGGCCGCCCCACTTGTCGGAGAGCTGGTGGTTCATTGCCTCCGCCAGATCATCTGCGTGGCCGGGAAGTGCGCTGTAGCGGATTCCCTTTTCGGATATCTCTGCGAAAGCGGGCTGAAGAGCTGTGAGGAACTCGCTCTTTAACTGGGAATCGAGCTGTTCGCGCTTGTATTCTGTTTCGACATTGCCACAGACATTTTTGTAGAAAAGAATAGGATCGGTGAGCTTGTAGACATACTCGCCGTGGCAGCGGATGGAGATATCCACGTCAAGGCCTATGTTGTTGTCCACCACGCGGAAGGGAACAGGACTTGCCGTCCCGTATTTGTTTCCGATGATCTCCTTGAGGTTGAAGAAGTATACGCGCTGATCCACGCCGGTATCGCCGCCCATCGCAAATCTCTTCTTGAAGGTCTCAAAACTGTCCTTGATACCCTGAAGGAGACCGCCTGTGAACACGGAGGGAGAGGTGGTAGAGTCAAATACAAATTCGCCGGCCTGGGCACAGAACTCTACGATGGCGCCCTGCTCGACAATGATCATGCACTGTCCCTCGTTGACGGCTACTACTGAGCCGTTAGAGATGACATTGTCATTACCCTTGTTATTTCCCTTTGTCTTCTTGGAGGCTTTTACCATCAATGTGTCCGCATCCATTGAGGGGCAATAGAAATACTCCTTCCACTGATCGGCGAGAACGCCGGAGCCAGAAGCGACAGCTGCTGCAATAAGTCCCATAGCCAGTTTACCTTCCTTTCAATAGTGTTCCGGTGTTGTTCCGGATAAGGTGTATGATATAATACGAAATCATATTATATCACAAATGTTCTATAGAGTAAATTTATGGAGAAAAAAGCTTACGGAATCGCTGCGGATATCGGGACCACGACACTGGCGTGCGCACTGACGGATGAAAGAGGACAGGTGCTGTCCGGTATATCTGCCCCCAATAAGTGCGCGGTGTTCGGCGCCGATGTGATGAGCAGGATAGAGGCAGCGACGGGAGGACATCTCCCAAAGCTGAAGGAGTTACTCCGTGCGCAGCTTACGGCTCTGTTTGCGGAACTGATTTCGGGCAAGGATATATCGGACGGCGCAGTCGCCTCGATCACCCTGGCCGGAAATACGGCGATGCTGCATATGCTCAGAGGCTATGACTGCAGCGGGCTGGGAGTTTATCCTTACACACCGGTGACTCTTGAGTCGGAGGAGCCCGGGGTGAAGGAGATCCTTGCTCCCGATGCGCCGGTGAGCGGTCTGACGGATGCCAGGGTGTGCATTTTTCCGGGTATATCGGGCTTTGTGGGAGCGGATATCGTATCGGGATTATATGCTTTGGATATTCCCTTTGACGATCTTCCGAGACCTCTTCTTTTTGTGGATCTGGGGACTAACGGCGAGATGGCGTTGGTCAGAGGCCGCGGGGAGGATGCCCGTATAGCGGTGTGTTCCACGGCTGCCGGACCGGTTTTTGAGGGCGCCGGTGTGCGTTTCGGCATGCCCGCCGGACCGGGGGCCATATCGGAGGTCTACATTCAGACCAGGGGGACGGATCGTTCCGGGGCGGATGTGAGATGCCGTGTGATAAACGGCGGAACAGCCCGGGGCATATGCGGGAGCGGCATACTGGAGGCTGTTTCCGAGATGGCAAGGAACCATATCATCGACAGCACAGGACTGCTTTCGGAACCGTGGTTCACAGACGGGATGAACATATCCGGAGATGTGAGGATATATCAGGAGGATATAAGGGCTGTACAGCTCGCAAAGGCGGCTATCCGTGCCGGTACCGAGTCGCTTCCGCTATCCTGCGGCATGAGATGTACGGATGCGGCCATTGTTCTTGTGGCGGGGGCATTCGGCAGGGCGGTCAGTTTTTCCAGACTTGCGCCGCTCGGGATGTTCAATAAAGCCATCTTGGGCAGGTGCAGGACGGTTGGCAATACGTCGCTTCAGGGGGCGGTCAGACTTGCGGCCAAGATCGCCTGCGGACATAAAAAAGAAGCGATGAGCCGGATACGGCTCATCGCTGATCGCTCTGAAGAAGTGATTCTTGCTGACAGGCAGGATTTCAAAGCGCTGTATATGTCAATGATGAATTTTTAACCCAGAGAGAAATTGGCCAGAGGTGCGATCTCATTGGGGTCACCCGACTGCTGGGGAGGAGCGGCCTGCGCGGTGCGCTGCATCACCTGCAGAAGCTGCGCCCTCTGGGCGGGATCGAGGCTTTCATTGGCATTTTCGTCAAAGGCTCTTTCGATCTCGGCGGACTCAAGTCTGTCCTGCCTCAGCTGTTCATTTCGCCTTCCGGCGTCCAGAGAGAAGTCGGCGAGATCTTCCTTCCTTGCTTCCTCTGTTTCGGCGCGGTTTTCCATTTCCTTGTTGTAATCGTAGGAGCTGATATCGCCCTTCAGGTACATGCGCTCAAGTTCGGCATCCGAATAACCGATGAAGGAATTGATCTGACCCTCTTCGGCTATTGTCTGCTTCTCGTCGGCGAGAACGGCGTTCGGAATCTCTTCCGCCTGTTCCTCCTGCTCCTCGGATTCTTCCCTCATCCGGTCCACAGCCGCTTCTCTTCTGGCCTCAGCCTCTGCCTGTGCGGCTTCGATCTGTGCCCGTCTGATCTCGGCACTCCGTTCGAGCTCGAATTCGAGCATCTCTTTTCTGCTGTCGGAGCCGTTTGCCTCCTGCTCCTTCTTTATGCGGTCATTGTCCGCCCCGCTCAACATCCTTCCGGTCTTTTCTTCCTCATCAAGCTCGCGCACGGCTTCATCGCTCGCCTGTAAGGTATCTCCGTCTCTGGATACGGAGATCACATTGTCGAGTATCTGTTCTATGCGCTCCTGCCGTTGTGCGGGCGTCTCCCTCTGAACCTTATCGGCCTGAGGTTCGCCTGTCGCCGGAGTATTTCTCTCGGGAGCAAGCCTCTCGGTACCTGCGGCGGACTCCTGTCTGATGTTCCGATCGGGTCCCGCCTGCTCTGCGTTTCTTATCTGCGGAGCGGGCCTTATCGCTCCCTGAGCCAGATTTGTGAGATTATTGGAAACAGCATTTATATTAGCCATCGGGATACCTCCCTTCACCGCGATGCGCGCGTAAAGCACGGCGCGTAACGATATAATTTATCACAATAATAATACCACGCAAAAATATGACAGGCAAGTGTGATTAAACAATCTTCAGATCTCCTTCAGACAGCCTTCAAACTCCTCTCTGTAGGGGGCGAAGTCCTTGCACTCCCTGTCTATGGAATCGACCATCTCGATGTACTTCTCCTGTATGAGAGTGCGGTAATTCTCTTTGTTATCATATCCTTTTTTTGTCCAGGCAAAGGGATGTGCGAGGATCTGTATCCTCTGGTGCGAGCTTATGGTCCCGGCATCGGGATAGCCGTAGCGCCAGATGTGATTTGCATCGGACAGATATTTTACACGCAGCTCTGAATCGGGTGCCGCCTTGGGATCAAAGGTGAAAAACTCGTCCTGATATGCGTTGAGAATGTCGGGGAATTTGATGTTCTCGGCAAGGACGGCAGGAGAAGGGCGGTGTATGGAAAAACAGTCTATCGGGAATCCCAGCATGTCGCTGAGCATCGCGATCTCCTGCCTGATCCTTTCGCGGATCAGCGCCATATCCGTCATTCCGTTCAGGGCGAAGTGAAGACCTATGATGTGTCCGCGCTCATGCATGTCCGTCAGGATGTCGCGGTTTTTCCTGGAGAGGATGTTGTAGGAATTGTTCGTCCACTGGAAAAAGTAGTGGGCGTGAAAGTCAAGGCTGTCCTCCACTCTTGAGAGCGCATGTGCGCGTTCCACAGAGTATTCCACATCGTGACGCACCAGAATGAACCGGTCGCGGTCCTTTGCCTCGGCATAGGTGCAGGCACGTCCGCTCTCCTTTACAAGCTTTATGATCTCACGGTATTCGTCATATGAAAACATCATTGTCCTCCTGTCTCACATACATGATCAAGGTAATCTCTCCACTGTCTGAAGACGGCTTCTCCGCTTGCGATATTCTCTATTTTTCTTGCCTCCATGCCAAGACGCTCCGCCATATCCTCGTTTTCGATAAGCCTGTTAAGTGCATCGACCAGGGCATCCTCGTTCTTTATGGGAATGAGCAGACCGTTTTCACCGTCACGCATTACTTCAGCCGGGCCGCCGCATGGGCAGTCGGTCGCCACGATGGGCATGCCTAGTGCCATCGCTTCAAGAAGGGAGTTCGGCAGCCCCTCCCAGTCGGAGGTAAAGGCATAGACCGCACCCTTCGGGAGTTCTTCTTCCAGGGTGTCACAGCCGCCCATAAGCAGTATCCATTCAGCGGCGTCGTTCTCTTTGATGATACTGTCCAGGATCTCCTTTGTACCGTCGTGCGAATCGGGGCCGTAGATCTTAAGGACATAATCGGGATGTTTCTCATGGACCCGTACAAAGGCGCGACACAGAAGAGGCTGGTTTTTGAAATCGACTAGCCTTGCGTGGTGCACGACACTTTTGTCCCGGACGGCGGGACGCAGCCTGCCGAAATACTTGGGGTGTATCGGGTTTAGTATAATGGTCGAGTTATCCTGGAGATAAGGTCTGAAGAAGGCTCTCTGAAGGCCGGTCTGGAATACCGCTCCCGCGGCCTTTGGGAACAGCCACCTTATCTGCAGCTTGTCGGAGAGAGCGTCGTAGTGGCCGACGGGATCAGTGCGGACGCAGACCACGACGGGGGTGCGGGTTTTTCCTGCGGCCATCAGTGCCCTGTAGTTTGCGCGTTGGGCGAAGGGTATCAGGACATCCGGGCGTTCTTTTTCCAGAAACTCACGCAGATACTTTACCCTGAGGAAGAATTTGGCGATGCGGTTTTTGTGTTCGTCTTCCGGGCGAAGGCCCACATGAACCCTCGTCACCCGTTCGTCCAAAGGAAATTCGTCCTCTTCTTCCCATTCTGTTGCCACAAAGACGCGGTATCCCTGGGCTGCAAATTCATTGGCAAGGTTTGAGACAACGCGCTCCGCACCGCCCTGACACAAACAGTTCAGATGGAAAGCCAGGGTCTTCAATACAGGAGTACCCCCGGCTTTAGTGCGATCTCGCTTTCATAGCGGTCTATAAGAAGAGAGCCGTCGACTGTGCGCACGATCGGACGGTTGTCAAAGATACTTATGATCTCACCGGGCGCATAGGCGCTGAAGTCTATGATCTCGTCAAAGGGCTGTGCCTGCCAGATCATCACGCGCTTTAATCTGTCGGGTTCGGGCGCGTCGGTGCTGCCCGCCAGGTATTCCCTGAGGTCCTCACGCCAGTTGCCGTCGGCAGCGGTGCAAAACGCACCGGGGAAGGGTGCTGCCACGCCGCGGATAAGATTGTAGATATCTCTTGTCCTCGCGTGCCAGTCAATGCGCCCGTCCGCGGCGGTCCGCTTGTCAAACCAGCTGTCAAAATCCATGGAATCACTGTTTATTACGATCTCTTCGCCGTTTAGGTATTTTGTGAGGAGCCTGTCGATGAGACGGTTGGTGCAGATCATGTTTTTGTACTGGGCGGTGCGGATGTCATCGTGGGCGTTTATGGAGAAGAGCTCCGTGGCAAAGATATTCGGGGAGTCCGCAAATTCGTCATAGCGGAACAGATTGAGATGGAATCTGGTATCCCCCAGAATGATGGACCAGTTTAGCGGGGATCTTCCGCGTCCGAAGGGCAGGTAACCCGCGTTTCCGTGGAAACCGAACACACCGATCCTGAAGGCGCCAAGCACGTGCTTCGGAATAAGCCGCTGCCAGCCGACCACTATGCCTATGTCAAAGGTGTTCTTTGAGAAGAATTTCTCCGACAGCTCATCCCTCAGGGAGTAGCTCATGGCCGCAAAGACGGGAATCCCGTACCTGTCAGTTGTCCCCGCGAGTCCCTTGTAGCCCGCGATATGGTTCTTCATTGTGACGCTGGGATCAATGGTCACGAGCAGATCCACCGGGCACAGATTGTCTCTTATGTGATCGATGGTAACCTCGGACGTGTCTTTTACACCGAATACCACTACTTTGTAATGCATAGGCAAAACTCCCTTTGGCTGTTTAGGGTTGATATTACCCAAGCATTATAACAGAATTCATTCACTTATTACCAGTCCGTAATGCCTTGCTTTGACAGCCAGCTCCAGACGGCTGTGGAAACCGGTCTTCTGGAGCATGTTTGATATATGCATCTTTACGGTGGATGCTTCTATACAGAGCTTGTCGGCCGAAATCACGTCGATGGAAAAATGTAAAATAAACTTGACAAAATTCTAATGCCGCGCTATCATGTTTTTTGCAGAGAGCAGAGACGTCATGTTCCGCTGCAGAAAACCATCAACAACTAAGACCGCACACGCGGTCGGGACATAATCGGGGCGATGCCCGGAACGGAGGATGAGATGAGTATATTTGCTTCAATGGGTGCAGCGGTAGGTCTTTTGATCGGATTGATAATCTGCGTGATACTTTTCCGCTATGCCAATACGGATAAAAAGATAAAGACAGAATATGACGAGAGACAGCAGATAGTGAGATATCGCGCATACAGACTTGCATTCTACACGATAATGGTATTTGAGGCGCTTGTATGCATCGCGGGTATAGGCGGGTTTGAGCTTCCGATGGTCTCCTACGTACAGCATTTCACCGGAGTGATGATCGGAGCTACGGTGTTGGGTGTATACTGCATATGGCATGATGTATACTGGGGACTGAACAACAACAAGACGAGATATATGCTGATATTCGTTTTCACCGCTATCCTTAACTGCATTCCCATCATCGGGGCCGCAAAGTCAGGGAATCTCATAACCGACGGAAAGCTTGGAATGGCTGCGCTTAACATTATGGTGATCGCCATGCTCATCGTCGTAGCAGTGACGCTTTTGATCAAGCAAATAGCTGACAAGGGCGGAAAAGGCGAGGAGGAATGAGGCATGAAGAATCTTAAACTGAAAGCTGCGAGGGCCGGAAAAGACATGTCCCAGGAAGATCTTGCCGCGAAGTGCGGTGTGTCGAGACAGACAATAAGTGCTGTAGAAAAAGGTGATTACAATCCGACGATCAATCTCTGCATAGCGATATGTAAAGCTCTGGACAAGACGCTGGACGAGCTGTTCTGGGAATGAAAGAATAGAGCCCGAAAGAGGTGAACTTAATATGCTTCTGTGGTAGAATGGATGCGGAGAACGCCGCATGAGCTACATAGAAGTCGAAAAACTGAATAAGAGTTTCACTGTTAGAAAGAAAAGAGAAAAGGGACGTCTGTTCCGCGAGAAGGAAATTGTCGAAGCGCTGAAGGACGTCTCCTTTTCTGTTGAAAGGGGCGAGCTGGTCGGATATATCGGTCCAAACGGCGCCGGAAAATCCACCACGGTCAAGATCCTGTCCGGGATACTGACTCCTGAGAGCGGCAGTGCGCTGGTGGGCGGAAGCGTTCCGTGGACTGACCGCAGGGAGTATGTCAGGCACATAGGTGTGGTCTTCGGGCAAAGAAGTCAGCTGTGGTGGGATGTGCCGATTCAGGATAGTTACTCCCTGCTGAAGGATATCTACAGGATACCTTTGCCTGATTATGAGTCAAGACTACGGGAGCTTAGCGAAGCGCTTCAGCTGGAGGAGCTGATGCGGACTCCGCTCAGGCTGTTAAGCCTGGGCCAGCGCATGCGGGCCGAACTGTGCGGATCTTTGCTGCACCGACCGGAGTTATTGTTTCTCGACGAACCTACGATCGGCCTCGACGCGGTGAGCAAGCTTGCGCTCAGGGATTTTCTCAGATCCGAGAACAAGGAATACGGAACGACTATCATGCTGACAACGCATGATATGGAGGATATCGCTGCTCTGTGCCCGAGGGTCATGGTGTTGGGACATGGCAGAAAACTTTATGACGGCGGTTTGACCGAACTACTGGAGAGATTCGATAAGAACCGCACTGTGAGCGTGCGGTATGACACGGAAGAACCGCAGCTTGAACTGCCCGATAGTGTTCAGACGGTCGTGAGAAACGGTTCTGATGTGCGGCTGACCTATTCGCCGGCGGATATACCGACCGCCGAACTGCTGACTCTCCTTCAGAGAGCCGGCCGGATACAGGAGATGACACTCGGGTCAGAGAATATCGATCATCTGATAGCTGCGATGTACAGGGAGATGGATCTGTGAGGGCTTATCTGTCGGTCTTTGGAATGCGGAACCGCATGGAGCTGCAATACCGCGGCGCCATGCTGGGCGGCATACTGTGTCAGATGTTCTTCGGCATCGTGCTCGTCGCTCTCTACCGTGCACTCTATGCCTCAAGACCCCAGCCTGTACCGATAGAACATATCGCGACATATGTCTGGCTTCAACAGGCTTTTTTCAGGATGATCGTTGCGTCCGATCCGGATCTTCTCGACAAGATAAGAAACGGAAATATCTCATACGATCTGTGCCGCCCGCTCGACATGTACTGGTTCTATTATGCGCGGATAGCGGCTCAGAAGCTGACCGGCAGTCTGATGCGCGGCATACCCATGATGATATTTGCGGCGATTTTGCCGCGCGGATGGGGCCTTGCGCCTCCGGATTCACTTCAGGGTCTGATTTTTGGCATCTTTGGATTGCTGTTCGGACTTTTGTGCGTCTGCGCACTTGAGAACATAACCATGGCCTTTACGATGCGGACACTGGATCCCCGGGGGATACAGGCTCTTCTCAATCTATTGATGGTCACTCTCTCCGGTAATATTCTTCCGCTGACACTTTTTCCCGACAGCTGGCAAAAGGTGATCACAGCGCTTCCGTATGCACAGCTTCTGGATGGTCCTATCAGATTATATACCGGCGATCATGCCGTGTCTGACGCTCCGCGCATAATTCTCGTTCAGGCGAGCTGGACTGTCGTTCTCATCTTTGCCGGATACAACCTGTGGCGAGCCGATCAGAAACGCATGATCGTGCAGGGAGGTTGAGATGGATACAGTGCGTCTCTACATACGTTCGATGGGAATGCTGCTAAAGAGCCATCTTCAGTATCCATCTTCCTTTATCATGCAGACGCTTGCACAGCTGGTAATGGAGGGCGGTGAGATGCTCGCCGTGATACTTGTGGTCACAAGATTTCAGAGTCTTTATCACTGGAGCGGAGGCGACCTGTTCTTCTTTTTCGGTGTGATGGCAGTGTCCTT
>JAILGA010000062.1 GCA_024697225.1 Lachnospiraceae bacterium | reverse complement strand
GAGGATAAACAGTATCTTCAGGAAATGTTCGAGTGCATGTTTAAGGATTATACAAAAGAAAAAGATATTCACATTACAAGCATGATGTCAAAACTCGTCGATATGAAGCCTTGTCAGCCATCAGATTTCAGCTTTGTTAATGATAAGGTTCTTTTGATATTTCCTGAGAAGGACTTTTTTTCAAAGGATGAACAGGCATCTCTTTACAACCTGTTTCCATCTGCACGCATAGAGTATGTAAAAAATGGGCACTTTGGAACCGTCATAGAAACGGACAGATATATACGGTTGATAAAGGAGTTTATTTGAAGATATGGAGATCCTTGATCCCCATTTGACGCACAGGCATGAATTATTTAGCTGCACACCTACCAAAGCCATATTTCTCGTTGTCTGGTAGGTATTTTCAGTTTTTCAGACAGGCTTTACCGTCATTTTCTGCATGATTCCGTATGTTTCTGCCGGCAGTATAAATGTTCAACGCGCGTTGACCGATATCGGATATGAGAGGTTGACAGACACGACAGGTGCAATGCATCTCAATTTCTCATACGAAAAGACCGAACAGCATAATCGCTGCTAAGCACCACTTTCTCACGCTCGAAGAGGTTCGTACTTATGGCAGACATTGAACATGATAAATTTACATATGGATTTGTGGAAGGCCAGGCATCAATAGAGCTCGCGGAACTGGTATATGTAGAGAGCAACCTTCATCGGTGCCTCTTCCACTTCGCAAACAAAACTGTACTGAGCGCATATCAGAAGCTTGATGATATAGAGGCGCTGATCGCAGATGCGCGGTTGCTTAGGATCCACAAAAGCTACCTTGTAAACATGGATTTCTGCACAAAAGTCAGTAACTATCAGTTATGGTTGCGAAGCGGTCAGAGTTTTTCCGTACCACGCATCAGATATCACTATGTGAAAGAATGCTTTTTAAAGCATCAACTGCAGAAGCAGACAGCACGATAACCCCATGTAAATACAATATTTAAAGCATCAACACCAGAAACAGACAACTCGATAACTCCATGCATAAGTATGCAAAGATAATACTTCGCAGGACGCAGTAACAGAAAGGAAGACGCGATGAACTCAGATAAAAACCCGATTCCAAGCGAAAGTGAATGGCAGATAATGGAGATCATCTGGCAGGAGGGTGACGGCATCACCTCAGCAGAGATTCTGAACAGACTGAAAGGACATACAGATATGACCGAGCGCACGATCCGCGTGCTTTTGTCACGTCTCTGCGGAAAAGGCCTTCTTACATCTATTCCCGATGAAAGAGACAGCCGAGTACTGCACTACCGTGCCGTCCGTGACCGCGATGAATGTCTTGAAAAAAAGAGCCGGAGTTTTATCAGACATTATTTCGGAGGAAACAACGCCAGTGCGATCGCCTCATTCATAGGATCGGAAAAACTGAGCGAAGAGGAGATCCGCATGCTGGAGGAGCTCCTTAACGAAAAAGCAGGCCGCCCACAGAATAAAGGTAACAGCAACTGATCGCAGCGGACTTCACTAATAAAGGCAACTGTAACTGATCGCAGCGGCCTTCACTAATAAAAACAACAGCAACTGATCACAGCAGCCATTCCCATAAAATTGACTGTAACTGAAGGAATTATAAGAGGCCCATAAATGACAACAATGATCGATAATCCCACGAATATGGAAACTTTTCTGCATTCCGCATCGGATGTGCTGCTCACTCTGTCAGCATACCGGAGCCTGCTTCTGATACGTGCGGCTTTGATATCGGTACCGCTCATTGTAGCAGTAAGAGTTATCCGCAGGATCATTCCCGACCGGTGCACATGGGCGAGGGCATGGTGCTGGTCCCTGCTGCTTCTTGCCCCGTTCTCCGGCAAGCTGCACATCTGGTACGAAATACCGGTTCTGTACAGGCTTACAGATTTTTTGTACAGCCTTCTGGGGCATCACTTCATATTGCGCCTGATCTGGCCCGCAATCAGCGCAGGGCTGATAGTGCGTGCGCTTCATGAGGCATTCCACCTGAACAGGGAAATCTCCGGACTTCCCATAAAGGAATTCGCCGGTGTGAGTGTTCGCATAACTCCGCTTTCTGTCTCCCCGTTTTCCGCGGGGCTTTTCAGACCGCAGATCGTTATTCCGGAAAACCTTCCGGAGAATTGCGACCCCGATAATATCATCCTCCACGAGCAAATGCATATCCGCCTGGGGCATCTGTGGATCTTTGCCCTGTGGAAGCTTCTGTGTGCACTGTTGTTTCCGAATATCCTTCTCAATAGATCAACAAAACTTCTGCGCGAGGATTTGGAGTCACTCTGTGACCGCGTCACCATGAAGCACGCGGGACTCTCGGCAGTGGAATACGGTAATCTCATACTCAGATCCCATCGCTTCGTTCTGGAAGATAACCGGTTTTCTCCGGCGACTCTTGCCGGTGAACGCACATTTGAGGAAGCCAGGAGAAGGATCCTGCGCATCTGTGCATTTAAACCGTATCATCCCATAACAAGCCTCCTCCTTGGGTTGTGCTGTGCGTCCATTGTGGCCGGGGCGCTTGTCTTTATCGGGCAGGCGTCCTACCCCAGATGGACGGCCAACCCGCTTGTCGCTGTCGCCGACAGCAGCGGGCACATCACGGTCTATTGTGATGAAGAAGCCATAGCGGACGCATTTTCCTGGGATCAGGAGACGTTTGTGATCAACATACCGGCATATGAAAAGCTACGCGCAGCGGAGCCCGGCGATGTAGATCCGGATCATTTCTGGGTTTTCTTCGACAGTTTCTACAAAATGCCGGGAATCGGAGGAAGCGGGCAGGTCGTTGAAGTCGATCTGGCAGAAAATGTAGAAAAATTCGTCATTCCATACGAGCGGACAACAGATTTCTGGACCGAATTCTTCCGCTGCATGTAACAGGAAGCCGGTGACACGGATTCAAAATAAAGGAGGTTAAAATGACCAACGCAGTGTATTTTCAGAGACAGCAGGACAATGTGCCGGCATAAAAGAGGTCCAGGACCAGATCAACGCCAAGGTAAACGAGGTCCTGGACAAACTGAAGCTCATTCCCGAAGATATCAAAGGTGTAAAGGTGAACGACCTGGTATAAAGGCCCTCCAAAAGAGGTGTCAGGGCGCAAAAACATCATCCGCTGCGGATCACTGAGAATATAATACTTCGTTCTTTCCGAAATATGCTTTGCAGTATCCAGTGTGAAACATCATTCGCAGCGGTCACTGCGCATATAACTCCGCAGTGGCGACTACGCCGTCTTTAATCTCCACTTCAAAATACATTCCGGAATCCTTCCTGCTGTCAAGGTATCCGGCGAATTCTTCCTTTGAGACCGTCTCAGTGCCTTCTTCGCCGCCCTTTAAGTATACCGTATTATCATCGACCTTGAATATGTGCGTGATATCCGAGGTTATGGTCACGGGATCCTGGTCTTTAGAGTTTCTGTAATCCATGGAACCGCATGCCGTAAGTTCATCACCTTCAATAGATGTTTTGTACACCACCCGATACAAAACTCCGTAATCATTTGTCGTATCTATCCTGTCCCTGTCTGACGCCAGAAGGAACGAACCCATAAACCCGTCGCCCGTTTCATACTCAACCGGTGCGGACGGGGCATCGGCTGCCTCTTTCCCGTCACTCTGACCTTGTGCCGTCAGATAATCTCTTACGTTAAAAGTCTCTCCGGTGGCCTGCTCCTCATCAATTATTCCGGGAACAAGCTCCGTAATATATGTTTCCCCGGAAACCGGATCGACATAATAAAAGGTCTGCGCGGACGTATAGGAGCGGTACAGCACAACTATTTTTCCGTCTTCGTTTGTAGAAACATCCCAGTACTCTGAATATCCATCGGAATTGATCTCATCATCGATACCGGATCCGATGGCTTTATTGTAATTGATGACAGCGCTGTACGCCTGATCCTCCGTGATCACATCTGCATCCGCTTGCACGTCCGCACTTCCGCCAGCATCAACATTTGCGTCCGCTTCCTGTTTTTCCTTCTGCGCAGCCGGTTTCTCCGCCGCCTCCTGCTGTGAGCCGGTCCCGGTTTCCAGGGTTTCAAAAATAGAATCCCTATTCTCTTCTTTCTCCGCGCCGCATGCAGACAAAAGCATGACAGCACAAAGGGCTGCTGCAACAATACTTCTCTTTTTCATGACTTTAACATTCCCCACATACACCGGTATCACATTGCATCCATGCAAGCCTGACAACTGGTAAAACCGGTGTCCGTATCGATGTAGAAAAGTCCCGTCTTGACCTCGCCGCAGTTGCTGCAGCGGTTCATGCACACCATGATCTTCACACCTTCCCCTTCGCCGATGACCTGTTCATATCACCGACTGTCACCATCATGCCCGCCGCCACCAATTGTTCCGCCTCTTCCCCGGGAAGAGGATGGCCCCATATGAATCCCTGAATATAATCGCAGCCGATGCCACGGAGCGTTTCAAGCTGGTCGGCCGTTTCAACACCCTCAGCCACTGTTTTCAGATCCATTACATGCGCAAGGGAGATGATCGCCTCAACATATTTCTGCGAAGAAACGCCCGAATTCATTTTGTCTATAAAGGATTTATCGATCTTGAGCGTATCCGACGGAAAACTGTTGAGATAGCTCAGGGATGAATAGCCTGTGCCGAAATCGTCTATTGCGATCTTTATCCCCATGTCTTTTAGCTTATTAAGAATACCTGAAGCTTTTTCAGCGGATTCTATCAGGATGGACTCCGTGATCTCGATCTCCAGCTGCCATGCCGGTATCCCGCTGTTTTCCAGAAGTTTTATTATTTCATCTAAAAAATCGCTCTTCATCATATGCTTTACGGACACATTGATGCTCAGCATAGCCTCTGTCCCGGTCCTCTTTATCAGATCTCCGAAAAATGCCGCGGCCTTTTTGTATACCTCCAGATCAAGAACGTCGATCAAACCCAGTCTCTCCGCGGCAGGAATGAACTCAACCGGGCTCACGGCGGTTCCGTCGCTGTCTTTCATACGCGCGAGCACCTCAAAGCCCCGAAGTCTGTGCGATATGTCGTACTGAGGCTGAAGATTGAAGAAAACACTGTCTTTTTCAACAGCCTCCCTCACCTTATTATCCATCACCAGATGATCTTCGGCCTTCAGTTCGGAAAAAAAACGCAGGATGTGTTTACTGCTGCCCAGGCGTTTTATCTCTTTCATTGCGGCGACCGAACAGGAGATGAGCGTATCCCTGTCAGCAGCATCGTCGGGAAAAACAGCATATCCGAAACTTGCATTTACAAAGAAATCATATCCGTCTATCTTGATGTTCTCGGTAAGTGCCGCCTCATACTGCTTTATTGTATTTACGATATCCTCATCGGATCTGTAGCCACGGATGATCAGTGAGAATTCGTCACCGTTTATCCTTGAGATAAAATCGACCGTGCCCGAGAGCCCTTTGTCCGCGATCTCCTTAAAGCGTGATGCTATAGCGATCAGCACCTTATTTCCAATGCTAAAGCCCATAGTATCGTTTATGCTCTTGAAATCGTTTACGTCAATGTGGACAGCCGCAAACGGCTTATTATGCCTTATCAGTTCATCAAAGAGTTCGGTGCCGGCAAATCCGTTCGGCAATCCTGTCAGCGTATCCGTAGTCGCCTGTTCACGCAATCTTAACTGATACTTTTCAAGCTTCCTTTTGTTGTAGAAGATAACAACGACAGCGATTATGGTAAGAATATCGACAAACACACCGGGCAGACTGGTGTAGTTGCCTCTGACGAATATGCCCACCATGATCATCGGGATCTGAAGAGTCATAACGATAACAGATGCTACAAACCCTGTTTTTCCGCAGAAAATGACCATAAAGATAATGCAGAGATTGGAAAGCGCGGAAAATACACCCGCCAGGGTATAGAGTGGAATATGGACGCTGCCTAGTATCATCACTTTGTCTGACCCGGCAACCATACTGATGGTGAGAGAAGTCACTACATAAAGGATCAGCAACAATATAAACACATACAGTGGAGCCTGTCTGCGTACTTCCAGGCTGTCGAGCGTTTTTTCCAGTATTCGGTTTTCTTTTCTGACATTTTTGTCCATTAGCATGTCAGACCTTTCCCGAAAAGAGAAGAATACGTTTATAATACTATGAATAATTATTATACCATGTTTTAGGGATCCGTAGCGAGTTTTTTATTTCCGGTTAAAGAATGAGTTTAAATCGATATATCTATCAGTTGTCCTTCAGAAGATGGTGCTATGGCGGCTGATACTGTCCCGGAGGAAGGGGCCACCTGCGGCATGTCTGCAGCAGGAGCCGCTAATATAGAATCCACCCGGGATGATACCCCGGGTGTGGACGACGCGTGTTCTTTTTCACGTGAAAGCTTGTCAAAAAGCGCCTTCAGATATTTCATATCCGCCTTGATAATATCCCGCTGCTCGTCAGCGCGGTGCTTCTTCTTCATCGCCTCAAGATCCTCAGGCGAGATATCACCCGAGAGAACTTCTGTCATCTCGTCTAGCGACTCATCAAGCCTGGCATTTTCCTCCATTTCCTTCATGAGTTCATCCATTTCCTCTTCCAGATCAGAAAGGATCTGCTCCATCTCCTCCTCTGAGAGTTTTCTCGAATTCTCATCATCTCCGCCGAACAGGCCAAGTGGATCTGCCGCTTCCATCAGCTGTTCTTCATATTCCTCATTTTCCTGAACGAGTTCTGCTTTCTCTTCTATCTCAAGGTTTTTCTTCCTCTTCTTTGCGACCTGTTCGATCGCTTCCGCATGAATGATGGCCAGTGCAAGTTCTGTCTCATCATAGGAACCGTCTCGCTTCGCTGAAATAAGCTGCGCCCTCTTATTCCGCATTTTTATCAGGACCTGAGAAACGGCTCCTGAATTCCTGGCACGCATCAGCTGTGAGGAGAGCTGTTTGTAATTGTAAGGCGGTTTTTTCATCAATCCGGATTTCTTTTTGTATGGTCCGGTGACGCTCATTGTTGCCGTAACATCACCTTTTGCGCTGTAAAAGCGGGTGACTGTCCGCTTCTGTCTTCCGCATATCTCCACGCTTCTTTCTACATGTGCAATGCCGATCATAGGTCCCTCCTCATATCCGAAAAACCGAAAAAGCTGCCCGGTAAGTATTCCTTTTGTGATCGATATCGGTCAACGCGTGTTGAGCATTTATGCTCACTGCCGAATCATACGGTATCGTGCAGAAATAGACGGTAAACGAGCCCTCCATATAATCGAGTAGGGGTGGTTTGTCCACCCCTCTCACACCACC
>JAILGA010000147.1 GCA_024697225.1 Lachnospiraceae bacterium | reverse complement strand
TTCTGATCGGTACCGTACTCTTTGACCTTCATCTGATCTGCACTCCACGCCTGATACTCTACAGCCGTCTATATCGTATAGACAAGTTTCTTACAGAGATTTACCAGATCGTACCTGATGCCTTCCCTGCTCCTCCAGCCGCGTTCAGACCATTCCTCTCCCGAGAGATCGTCCCCGCCGTAGATCAGAGCGCCATACTCAAAGCCTCTGAAAAGCGCGACCGCTATACATCCGGCCTGCTCCATCTCAACGATCTTACCGCCCTCGGTTTTCCTTAATTCAATTTTGTCCGCCGTCTCGCGGAAGATCGCATCCGTAGTCCAGGTCAGGCCGCGCAGATAAGGGATCCTGTTCTCATCGAGATACTCTGCGATACGGTTAGTTGTTGTTTCCTCTGTATAGACAACTCTGGCAGGCGGGAGATAATGATAAGAAAATCCCTCATCCCTTATGGCACCCTCCACCAACAGAAGCTGTCCGACCTCAATATCCCGGTCAAGGACACCGCCCCCGCCGCAAAACATCACCTTGTTTACGCCCATCTCATGAAACAGATCCAGATTGCCCGCACACGCCGGACACCCCACCTGCCCTAATGTAATAAGAACCTTGGGGTCATCACTAAACCTGTATATCTCGACGGGGTTTTCACCGGGAATAACTCTGTCCATGCTGATCTTATCCTGTTCGATGAGTTTCTTTAACACCTCCGGAAAGAAAGTGATCACCATTTTGTCGGTATCAAACCTCCCGGGCTGAAAGGACCCCGGATTCAGCTTTGCAGTATTCGCATCATCATATTCCAGGATCGGAAAGTCATTCTTATCGATCATTTCTACATCACCCCCTGTCCCTGAGTTTTCTGGATACAGCATACAGTGCAAAGCTTATGCAGACTGCTGCCACAGATACGATCAGACATGGATACAGCACCGGTCTCAGCAAAGCCGCATAAGTATGATAATCAAATATGCCTTCGATATGCAGTTTTATGGAGTACCAGATCCAATATACCGTAGCTGCAAGCGCCACGATCCACAGACAGATCCGTGTGACAAATAAAAGCCTGATCCGTTTATCTGTTCTTTCGATCACTTTTTATCCCCCATCTTCCGGCCCGCAAGGTCTCCTGCTTCCAACATTACGGCCTCAAACTCCTTTCAATAATATCATACCTTTATCAAAGACGAAAGTGTCATGTATCGCACGAAATCAGTTGACAAATTGTGTTGTGTGCAATATAATGTGATGAAATACATACGGAGGTATGTCAATGGCAAAAAAATATGACCAGCTCCTTTTGAAAAATCAGTTATGTTTTCCGATGTACGCATGCAGCAGAAAGATCATCGGCAATTACACGCCGTACTTAAAGCCGCTTGGACTCACTTATACACAGTATATAGTGCTGATGGTGCTGTGGGAAAAAGAGAGCGTAAACGTGGGACAGCTCGGAGAGATACTCCGTCTGGATGCCGGAACTCTGACACCGCTGTTAAAGAGACTCGAGAAAGCGGGTTACGTCACAAGAGAGCGATCCAAAGATGATGAAAGAGTCACTGTTATCAGCATCACTGCAGAGGGGAATAAACTCAGGGATAAATGCAAGGATATACCCGTGAAAATGGCAGCTTCAGGTTCAGCACTAAGCGCAGAGGATGCAAAGGAACTCTACAGACTGCTTTATTTGTTCCTTGACGGAGAATGATTATCAGCTTTTTTCGCCTTCTCTGCCTTTTTAGCATCTTCCTTCTCCAGCTGGCGCGCTATCTGCGTATAGGATGCCGCCCTGCGGTGGCGGTCGGATTCCTTCTCGATCTCCTTGAAGTTTCTCTGATAGAGTCTCTGGAAGCTGATCTCGTTCACGCGCTCGTCCTGCCTCTTCCTGCTCAGCATCTCCGGTTCCAGTCCGATCCTTACATCCGCGCGGTCAAGTAAGGACATGATGCCCATGGACGCTGAGAGCCTGGCGGCACCCGTCGCCTGTGTCTTTCCGTCAACGCCGATATCACCGTACTCGCCATCCTTGCCGCCTGTGGCGTGGACCGCATACGCCCTCATGTCACGACGGAGTTCACCCGCAGCCTTGTCTATACGTTCACCGACCCTCTTCACCTTTGTGGTGAATTCATCCAAAGTGATCATCTTCTGCTCGAATTTCATCAGCAGCCCCTGATATTCAACGTAAGCCGCAGTCACATGTTCAAGATATGCATCAAGGGTATCCTTTGCCTTGTTATATGTACCGCTGTTCCAGTTGAACAGGCGAAAACTCTTTTTGGTATTGAACATCTCCGAGAGTTCCTTCATCTCTTTCAGATTGTTCATCAAAAGCTTCTGCTTCGGGTTCAGCAGATCGGGCGCCCCTGCGAGTTCCTCATCGGACTTCTTCTTCAGTACGATCGGTCCGAAGCCCGTGAAGACTGTCTGTTCATTATTCTTTACAGCAACTTCCTCATCAATCTTCAGGATTCCCGAATCGTCAATTTCCGCTTCATCGATATCCTTTTCAAAAATGCTTCCAAGGTTGATCCGCAGGTCAAGCTTGTCATTTACCGCCTTTGCAAGTTTTTGGAACGATTCCGCCTTTTCCGGTTCAAGGATCTCTGTAATCTGTATGCCGTTGCCATACAGAAAAGACGAAAAGGCATACATCCCGTTCAGAGCCTTTTCCTTTTCCCTGTCATCTGCCTCATCACCCGCCAGTGTCTCAAGGAAGCCCGCATATTTCTGCAGCTCGGATGAAATCTCCGGCGGCATAACCTCTTCATATGCAAAATTACGAAGACTGCCGGCAGATCTTTCGATCTCATTCCGGTCGGTCACGCTGAGTTTTTGTACCCAGGTCAGATTTCTAGGCATAGTTCATTCTTATTCATTCACGCTGATGCTCTGGATGCCGCCTTCGAAGCTGACATTCTCAGCGGCGGCGCCGTAGACCAGAGGCGTTCCTGATGCGACACGGATATTCGCAATGGTCTGTCTCGCCTTAATGACAGAGTTCATATCTCTGGTACCGAGCGCCAGGACATTATTGCCTTCTCCGTGCAGATTGATTGCAGAATTATAGAAATTGATATCGTAAGCACCGGTCTCGGCTCCGACCAGGTGCAGCTTCTGACCGTTGGCAACAACCGCAAACTCGCAGTTTTCCACATCGATACTGCCGCCTTTGCTCTCAAGGCCGCCTATGGCTGCTATGCTGCTGCCGGCACAAATTATGTTGATCTTGGAATTCCTGAATTTCGCATCGGTGGTACCATGGACCGATCCGATACCGACACCCTTGTCGATCTTAACATCAAGCTGTATCTTACAATCGGCTATCTCAAAAGCCGTGTTTCCGTCATAGGACCCTATGGCTATCGAGCGCTGGCTTGCAGGTTCAATTCTCACCATGCCGCCCAGGATCTTTATCCCGTTGCCTTCCCTGAATTCGCCGCCGCCGATACCAACCGCCTCATCAGCTTCAACGATGACATCAAGAGAGCCCGTTCCCCGCCAAGTGATATCTCCCACGCCGGCATTAAGGAAATTGCCTATTGCATAGCTTGCCACACCCTGGGAGCGGATGCGCAGATTTCCATCACCCTCGATTATCAGCTTGCTGCTGTCGGGAACCAGGATGCCGAACTTGAACATCCTGTTCACGCCTTCGAGCACCAGAGTCAGCTCGCAGTCTTCGCCGAGTTCGATACAGGGAAGATGCTGTATACTCTCAATAAACACATCCCTGAAAGTGAGCCTGCACTTTGTCCCATCCTTGATCTTGATGGACATTTCGGCGGAATAGCCGGTATTTCCGACCAGCGTGAATTCCTCCTGCCTTATCAATATGCCTGTATATTTCTCAAGAGCCAACCTCATGATGGGCAGTTCCTTTTCACCATCCAGCGTGTAGATCCTTCTGACCTCCTGGTTGGTGCCTTTGACTGCACTGGCTATGATCTTCGACTTTATGCTCTCGTCTATCTCATCAATGATATCGAAGGAAGGCTTGGCAGTATAGAATCCCTGTATGTAATCCACATCAAGCTCTATGACGGCACGCAGCTCCGCCAGAGTCTCAACGCCCTCTGCAAGTATCTTCACGCCGTTTGCCCTGGCAAACTCGATGATGCTCTTGACGAAATGCTGCTTCTTGGGTTCCTCATGGATATTGGATATCAGGAGACGATCGATCTTGAGATAGTGCGGCAGGTAACGCAAAAGGCTCGACGTGTTGGAGTATCCGGTACCATAGTCGTCTATGGCAAGTTCAAAACCGCCTCTTTCGCTTCTTTCGATCAGCGACGACAGCTCCTGATCCTTAAACTCCGTATACTCGGTTATCTCCATGACCATTTTGTCAAAATAGCTGCCGAACCTCTCTTCGAGCTTTGCGAAGTCCTCTGCTCCGAGCTGGGATCCCGGCAGACTGTTGATGAAAAGCTTTCTGTCTCCGAGAGCTTCCCGTCTGGTCTCATAAAGCTCCATGACATTGAACAGCGTCAGCTTCTCGATCTCGTACAGCTGGTTCGTGCGCGTCGCGTAATCAAGTATTGTCACAGGCGAAACATTCACGCCGAATTCCGTCCTCATCAGCGCTTCGTAACCGAATATCTCCCCGCTTCTTGCATCAACTATAGGCTGGAGCGCGTAAATGAAACTGTTGTCCGCGATTATATCGCGTATCAGTTCGTCCTCGGGAACTGTGTTCTCATCGGGCATGTAAGGTCTCATTCTGTCAGGATAGATCACCATCTCGAGTGCGTTAACTCTCTCATTTCCGACATTGATCTCCCACACCTTACCGGTGTCCGAAAAGCCCATGCTCTTATACGATCTGTGAGTTGTCTCGTTTTCCGGGAACACGGCGATTTTTACTTTTTCGGCCTTAAGGATCTCAAACGAATAGATAAGAGAAAGCGTCAGCATGGTATATCCATGTCCGCGCTCATTTGCGGCAGGATCCAGCAGAAATGACTTCAGATAGACAGTCTTTAAATCGTCATCCGCTGTGCTTAGCGTTATGTATCCGACAACTGCGCCGTCATCTGCTGCGACCATCTGAAGGAATGACTCATCATCGGCCCTGGCGGCTGAAAACGCGCGGAACGAACCCTCATCGGGGGGATAATTGCCCATTTCACCCGACGACCACTCATTAAATACTTCTTCTGATGTGATCCAGGACAACACCTTTGCCGCATCGGAATTCTTAAAAGGCCTTAATCTGAGCATTCCACGAACCTCCACGCGTAATTATATCAGATTACAAACTGTTGCGCCACTAAATATGAAGTCATTGTATGCCGGGAAGCAAAAAAAACCTCCCGTGTGGATGACGAATCCGTCATCCACACGGGAGGGAGACAATACGGCCATTAAGCTTATCAGCCGGATACGCAGGATGATGACTGGAAGCAAAAGTCATAGATCGCTCTGCTGCTGTCAGGAAGAGATGACAACAGCAGAACATCTGATCGTGAGTCTTATAAAAGATCTGCCACACATTTGGCAACTTCTTCCATCTTGGCTGTGGGCTCAAATCTCGCGACAACATTGCCGTTCCTGTCCACGACAAATTTCGTGAAGTTCCATTTGATATCGGGATTGTTCTTGTAGTCCTTGTCGATCTTGGCGAGCATCGCACCCATTGCCAGCGCCTTGGGGCCTTTGCCGAAACCCTCGAAACCCTTCTGCTCCTTCAGCCACGTAAAGAGCGGAAGTGCGTTCTCCCCGTTCACATCCGACTTCTTCATCTGCGGGAACTGTGTGTTGTACTTCAGTGTGCAGAATTCGTGGATCTCATCATCCGTTCCGGGCGTCTGTCCCGCAAACTGGTTGCAGGGCACATCGACGACCTCAAAGCCTCTGTCGTGATATTTCTCATACATGTCCTCGATGTCCTTGTAGTGAGGTGTAAATCCGCATCCGGTAGCAGTGTTGACGACCAGCACCACCTTACCCTCGAATTCCTTCATGGACACTGTCTCGCCCTTTGCAGTTGTAACGCTCTGATCATAGAATCCCATTGTTATATCCCCCTTTCGGAAACACTGTTTTTTATATTTTTCTAAATTATATTGCGCGAAATATATTTTGTCAAGATGTTTTTGAAAAATTATTTCGGGGCGAAATAATGATCTGAAACAAATACCGGATACTGCTCTGCTATCCCAGTGCCGGTATCTGATTGCTCTTCCTGTCGGTTATGTCGACAAACATTCCGACGTAGGAAAGAGGAACACCGTTTTCCTGGCGAAGAAGTCTTCCTATGGCATGGAACCATCTCCACTCCCCGCTTTTGGTCTTAAGGCGGTATTCCACGTCATAGTTTTTCTGACCGGAATAATCGGAAATGGTATCGTTGAACTCCTTTAAAACAGCGGCTTTATCCTCGGGATGCAGCAGATCTGACCAGGACTCCAACATCATCTCTCTTGAGCCTGTTGATCTTCTCTCAGATAGTATACCTCAAAATGACAAGAAACGCTAATAATGTTACCCGGCAGGTATCTGTCAGGGTATTAAAGGTACTTTCCCTCATATTCACCGATGGGGATCGGCTTACTGTAATAGTAACCCTGAATGATCTCGCAGCCAAGGTCACGCAGTCTGTCGATCTGTATGCGGCTTTCGGCTCCTTCGGCAAGACAGACAAACCCGAGTTCTTTCGCAAGGGAGATTATG
>JAILGA010000112.1 GCA_024697225.1 Lachnospiraceae bacterium | reverse complement strand
GGTATTATGAACTGTATACCAGGCAATATGAGGACATGGCGACCGATGCGGTGACTGTCGGTGCATGAGTTTTATTTTGCCGTATACTCCGAGTAACTCATACCCGTGTGTTTCTTAAAGCAGCGCCCGAAGTAATTGGGATCAGGTATGCCGACCTCTGAGGCCGTAACAAACATCTTTTTGCCAGATTCCGCAAGCTGCATTGCTTTTTTCATGCGCAGATCGGTTAAGTATTCCACAAAATTCACGCCGGTGTCCTGCTTGAATTTCCGTGAGAGATAGCTCGGACTGAAGCCGAAATGCTGAGCTGCAAATGCAAGATTCAGTTTGGAGTCGGTGAAATTCTCCTCAAGATATTTTTTTATGGCCTCTGTTCCGCTCACTTCTTCGCCTTCGGGCTCACTGTCGCCCTCGATGCGCTGCTCCTCCCAGTAGTCCGGTTCATCTGCGAGTTTGTTCCTCACACGTTCCAGAACCCTGGTGATCTCCGCCCGTACCATGGGCTTGAGCATATATTCAAAGACGGGAAGCGACACGCATTTTCTTGCATATTCAAACTGATCAATGGCCGTCATTATTATGATTATCAGTTTTGGATAGCGGTCCGTGGCGGTCTGGGTAAATTCGATCCCGTCCATGAAGGGCATGGAGATGTCGACAAATGCTATGTCCGGTTTCAGGTCATCTATCACATTGATCGCCTCGATGCCGCTTGCAGCCTCGCCGATGACTTCCATGCCGAGCGATTCCCAGTTTATCGAGACTCGCAGGAGCTTTCTTGCTGACTCTTCGTCATCTATTATCATTACTCTGAGAATTCTGTCCATAATGTCTCCTTGTACTATTGATCCGAACCGGCAGGCCCGGGTTTTGATATGAGAAATTCGATCTCGGTGTATTCTCCCTGTTCACTGGAGATCCTTACAACATCGTCCCTGCCGCAGAAGATGCGCACACGTTCTACCGTGCCCCACAGGCCGAAGCTTTCCTCTGAAAGATCGCTGCGTTCCGGCCTTTCGGATGACAGCACATGTTCTATCATTTCTTCGGACATCCCGACTCCGGTATCCCTTACTGTGAGGTGAAGGATACCGCTCTCCATGCGGGAGGTGATCTTTATCTCGCCCTTTTCGCCTTTAAGGCGGATCCCGTGGTAAATGCTGTTTTCCACAATAGGCTGAAGGATCAGCTTGGGTACTATGAAATCGTCCGTGTCCGGTGCGATATCGTAGCTGTCTTCGATTATGTCACCATAGCGGAGCTTCTGCAGTGACAGGTAATCCCGTACTATCTGTACCTCACGAGCCAGAGGGATCTCTTTGTCACCCTTGCTTAGGAAATTTCTGTAAAAGCTGCCCATGGTCTCGAGGGCACTGTGAACATTATCGGCGCCTGCATCCAGCGCAAGAAAACCGATCGTCTCAATGGAATTATACAGAAAGTGCGGCTTGATCTGCTCCTGGAGTACCCGCATCTCGGCGCGGCGCAGTATTTCCTCCTTCTTCTGGTTCGTGGCAATGAGTTCGTTTACATGATCGATCAGATCGTTATAGTCGTCCTTGAGCATGCCGAGTTCATTGTCCGGCATGGACACATCGATCCTCTTGAGTTCCCCCGATCTCTTGTTCTTTTCCATTGAAGCGGAAAGCGCAAAGACGGGATGAGTGATATTTCCCGATACAAAGGCTCCCACATAGAAAGCACCTATCAGGAACAGGATCAGAAGAAACAGGAGCACATACAGGATCCTGTAAGGAATACCCTTGGTACCGAAGGGAGTGCGCCGCAGCAGTATTATCGGTGTGTCCTGCACCCTGCAGCCGGAAAGGAGGTATTTTTCACCTTCTGAATTTATGATATTGTGAATGATGCCGGAATCCGATGCGGGTTTATAGTATTGCAGCATGTGTTCATAATACTGCATAAAATCTCTGTTTCCGGCCAGAAATGTCCCATCGGAGCCAATGATGCATATGTTATCATCTTTGATCTCATTAAGCATGCGTTCAAAGACAGAGGGATTGATGTTCATAAAAAGAATGCCGGTGCGTTTCTGGGAGAGCAGATCATAGATGGCTCTTCCGATCGTCACCATGGGCTTGTGATCCTGTTTGACCGCGATCTGATTAGTATTGAGAGATACCACGGCGCGGCCTTTCTTTGCATATATATCTCTGTTCCACTCGTCGCTCTGGAGGCGGGCCGTATCAACCTTGTAGGTAAAGCGGTTTGTGGCCATCATGATCAGGTCCTCCCTGAATACGATGACGGTATCGACACCCTGCGTGACATTGAGAATGTCCATTACACCGTACCTTGCATCGTTGATCATGCCGATATCAACGATCTCCGCATCTGCCCGCAGAAACTTTACGAGTCTTTCATCCATCATGATGAGTCTTGAGAGTTCCATATAATTGCGGATGCGTGTGTATATGCTGTTTGAAAGAGAGGATAGCACATTTTCCGATTCACTCACGACGTAGCTTCTTCGCTCACGGTCGGTGACCAGATATACCGAGACCACAAAAGAGGTGAGGATGATGACGATTATCCCCAGGATGACACTGCGAAGCCGCACCGAAAGTGATTTTTTCCTGCTGAAAATGCTCATAACGATAAAGAATTGTAACACTTTTTCTACCCCGGTGCAACAGTGCAGCATAATGCGACAGCGGTGCCGGAACGGTGATTGGGTGGTATCAGCGGATATTCGGCTCTGAACAGAAAAACGTTTTACTAAAAAGTAAAAAATGTGCTTGCATGAAGTAAAAGATTTACATTCACATAGGCGATACTTTATTGTATGTTACACTTGTGTGAAAATTTTAAATGTGATCGGGACTAAATGATGAAGAGGATTGGGATCGCGGCTATTACAGCCGCATGCATACTGGTGATCTCGGGGTGCGGTGCCCGGACAGAGAGATGGGCCTACAATCATGAGACCGATAAAGAGATCCTTTCACTTGACAACAGGGGCAAAGCCGTTTACAAGGGCAAGGATTATGATTATACCAAAGCCGACGGTTTCCTGAACCTCACGGACAGCGAAGGCAACGTGATGTCTCTCCGGTATATACAGGATGACAAAGAACTTACGCTCTATGAAAGTTCCACATACCGGTATTCGGGTGAGGGCAGTCCCGAAGGAATAGTGGGGGAGTGGACCCAGAGCAATAACTGGACGTTCAGGTTCAGCGAGGACGGACAGTTCGCCGAGGATGATATCTTCTACGGAAACTACAGCGTAGATGAAGCGGCTTCAACGATAAAGCTCATGTACAGTGAACCGCTGCAGGATGCAATCCTTTATTATCATCTTAACGGAAATGAACTCACAATCGATTACCCCTGGACTCTTGTCCCTCTTACAAAGAAGGATGCCGCGGTAGTCGAGACCGGGACCGAAAAAAGGTAAATAGGCGGGAAACCGCTTATTATAAAAAAAACGGCAGATCAACTGCCAGACTCATTATCTAAGGAGGTAGATCATGAAGAAACGCTTAATCTCAACGCTGTTGGCGGGCGTTATGGCCCTGTCTCTTGCAGCTTGCGGCGGCGAAGCAGCTCCCGCAGCACCCGCTGACGCACCTGCAGCAGAGGAGCCCGCTCCTGCACCCGCAGCAGAGCCTGCACCTGCAGCAGAAGAGCCTGCAGCAGAAGAGCCTGCAGCAGAGGAGCCCGCTGCTGAGGAAGCAGCCCCCGCTGATGAGGCTATCACACTGGATATGTGGTGTATCGCAACTGAGAGCGATTCCAACCGCCATTCCTATGAAGCCGCTATCGCTGATATGGCTGCAAACTATCCCAACATCACCCTGAACTGGGAAGCATTTGAGAACCAGTCCTACAAGACCAAGATCAAGGCGGCTGTCTCCGCTGACGAGATGCCTGACATCTTCTTCACATGGTCTTGCGCATTCCTCGGCGACTTTGTCGATGCCGGCAAGGTATACTGCCTTGATGATGCGTACGGCAAGTATGCAAGCGAGCTGCCTGAGGTTATGATGGGCAACTCCACCTACGGCGGAAAGCACTATGGTGTTCCGCTTACCATGAACATCGTCGGTCTGTTTGCAAACATGGAACTGCTCAAGCAGGTTGGCTATGATGAGATCCCCGGCACATATGATGAGTTCATCGCCTGCTGCGATGCCCTCAAGGCCGCCGGCATCATTCCTTTCGGCTGCGCCGGCAAGGAGACATGGTGTGTTACCGAGTATCTTGAGTCCGTTATCGAGAAGAGCGTCGGTGCCGATGCCCTCAATGACATCTTCCTTGGAAGAGCAACATGGAACAATCCTGATGTAGGCGCTGCGGTTGATACCTTCCAGAGCCTTGTAAACAACGGCTACTTTGATCCTTCAGGCGCAGGTCTGACCAACGACGAAGTAAAGGCTAACTTCATGGCCGGCAAGTATGCATTCTACATGAACGGCACATGGAACTGCGCTGACTTCGCAGCAGATGAGAACTTCAAGGACAAGGTTAAGGTCAGTGAGTTCCCTGTTATCAATGCTGACAAGGCAAAGCTCGGCCAGCTTATCGGCGGACCTTCCGATACACTCGCTGTTGCTGCTTCTTCTCCTAACGCTGCTGTTGCTGCCGACTACACCTTTGAACTCGGCAAGCTGATCTGCCACTACGGCTATCTTGACGGCTGCGGACTTCCTGCATGGATCCCTTACGGCGATACAAGCGGAATCAACCCTCTTACACAGGCTGTTTCCGAGATCTGTGCAAATGCTGATTCCTATGTTCTGTTCGGTGATACAGCTATGTCCGCTGACGATGCTACCACATATCTGAGCTATGTTGATCAGGTGTATGGCTGCGCAGTTGATGGCACACAGTTCATCGAAGGACTTGCAAGCGATATCCGCTAATTCATAGTCTGAAGATAAAATTCCTCCTGCCTCCTTCATCGGAGGCAGGAGGCTTTTGGGAAGGATCGATCAATGGCTGGACAAGTTAAAGATATAAATTCTTCTAAGCAGCGGAGAAAAAAGAACATTATCCTCGGGTTTAATATCTTTCTTTTTCTTCTCCCTGCTCTTTTTTTGTTTGTTAGTATCCTGATCGCCCCAATTGTCATGAACGTGTTCTGGAGTTTTCATGACTGGAACGGTATGACCAAGGATATGACTTTCATCGGCTTAAAGAACTACCAGAAGCTCTTTTCCAACAGTGTCACCCTGAACTTCAAGGTGGCTCTCAAGAATTCCCTGATCCTCGCGCTGTTTTCCGTATTCGTACAGCTGCCGATGGCTCTTGGACTTGCATTGATACTTGGCAGAAAGCCCAAGGGGGAGAGATTCTTCCTGACGGTATTTTTCATGCCGGTTCTGATCTCTACGGTTGTTATAGGTCAGATGTGGCTGAAGATCTATAATCCGGATTACGGTCTGCTCAACTCATTCCTGAAACTGATCAAACTTGAAACGTGGACACATATCTGGGTCTCTGATCCCAAAACAGCTCTGGGAAGTATCGTAGTACCCACGATCTGGCAGTATGTCGGCTATCATATGCTTCTTATGTATGCAGGCGTCAAGGGAGTATCTCCCGATCTGCGTGAGGCAGCAATGCTTGACGGTGCCACACCGTCCCAGGTTGACCGCTATGTTGTCATCCCGATCATCAAGCCTATTATCCGTGTCTCGGTCATCTTTGCGGTCACCGGATCACTGAAGGCTTATGACCTGGTCTATATCCTGACAGGCGGCGGCCCTCAGAAGAGAACGGAAGTTCCCAGTACGCTGCTGCAGGAGCAGTTGTTCCTTGCAAATAAATACGGCATGGGCAGCGCGATCTCGGTAATGCTGATCGTACTGTGCTTTGCATGTGCGCTGCTGATAACTGCTGCATTCAGGGAAAAGGATAATTGAGATGAAAGACATGAAGAAAGCAAAAATGGTTGATTTTGACACAGAATACGCGCCAAAGTCATCGAATCCGGTGGGAAAGGTCATCGTCACCATCATTCTGATCTTATGGACCGTTATCAATATCTTTCCCATCTACTTTATCTTTACGTTTTCGCTGAAGTCCAATGATGAGATCTTCGGCAACAATATAGCCGGTCTGCCGAGAAACTGGATCTGGTCCAACTACACCAGAGCCCTGGGCACGGGCAACATGGGACTGTATTTCCTCAACAGTATCCTCGTGACCGGTGCGGCTATCCTGATATCTCTGATCGCGGCACTTATGGCTACATATGCGATCACACGTATCAAGTGGAGAGCCAGCAAGCTGGCCAATGCCTTCTTTATGCTTGGACTTACGATACCGCTGCAGGCTTCGATCGTGCCGGTTTTCTTCGTTCTCAAGGAACTGCACTGGCTGAACAAGTACAGCACACTGATCATCCCGTATTCCGCATTTGCATTGGCAATGGCCATCCTGATCTGCACTGGCTTCATGGTGGAGATCCCCTATGATCTGGATGAGGCAGCGCGTATCGACGGCTGCGGTCTGTGGAGAACCTTCTATCAGATCATCCTGCCTCTTATGAAACCTGCTTATGCGACTGTCGGTATATATTCCTACCTTCAGTGCTGGAATGAGTTCATGTTTGCCAACGTCTTCATCAGTGATTCGGCACACAGAACGCTTCCTATAGGTATCCAGCAGCTGTCCGGATCATATACGACGGACTGGGGCCCTATCGGCGCGGCACTGGTCATCGCGACCTTCCCCACACTGATCTTCTATATCAGCCTGAGCAGGAGGATACAGGAGAGCTTCATCGCGGGTGCCGTGAAAGGGTGATAAAGCCCACAGATATCATACAGACATTTTCAGAGCCGGTCAGTGTCGACCGGCTCTGTTTTTGTGAAATAATTCATTGACGTGTTCGTGCGAATATGCTAGTATTAGCAAGTTATGGAAAAAGAACTTATAAATCTCGATCATATATACAAATCCTACGACGGACAGCTCATCCTCGACGATCTCAGTCTTGTGATCCACGAGAATGAGTTTGTTACGCTCCTTGGACCTTCGGGCTGCGGCAAGACAACCACGCTTCGCATAATAGGCGGCTTTGAAACACCCGATAAGGGCCGTGTCATCTTTGACGGACAGGACATCACGGCGCTGGCTCCGAACAAGAGACAGCTCAATACCGTGTTCCAGAAATATGCCCTGTTCACCCATATGGACATAGCCGACAATATCGCCTTCGGCCTGCGCATCAAGAACAAGTCCGATCAGTATATAAAGGACAAGATCAGCTATGCGTTAAAGCTCGTCAACCTGGACGGCTACGAGCACAGAATGCCCGATTCGCTATCCGGCGGACAGCAGCAGAGGATAGCCATTGCCCGCGCTATAGTGAACGAACCCAAGGTCCTGCTTCTGGATGAGCCCCTGGGTGCGCTGGATCTTAAGCTCAGACAGGACATGCAGTACGAGCTCATCCGCCTCAAGAGAGAGCTGGGAATCACCTTTATATATGTGACCCACGATCAGGAGGAAGCCCTCACAATGTCCGATCACATAGTGGTCATGAACCAGGGCTACATCCAGCAGGAGGGCACGCCCGAGGCCATCTACAACGAACCTGAAAATGCCTTTGTCGCCGATTTCATAGGCGATTCCAATATCATCAGCGCCACCATGGTCAAAGATGAACTCGTAAGGATCCTGGGTACCGAGTTCCCCTGCGTCGATAAGGGCTTTGGCGTGGAAAAACCCGTTGACGTGGTGATAAGACCTGAGGACGTAAAACTCGTCAAAAGAGGCGAGGGAAAGATCCCCGGCGTTGTCAGCCATATCATTTTCAAAGGTGTCCACTACGAGATGGAGGTTCAGGCCGGCGGTTTCGAATGGCTTGTACATTCCACCAAGGAATCACCTGCGGGCACCGAGGTCGATATCGATGTCGATCCCTTTGACATCCAGGTCATGAACAGACCTGCATCCGAGGACGAACAGGCCCTCGGCGTGGTGGACGATGTTTAAGGATCCGAAGAGAGCACACGCTCTCGCGTCCCCCTATTTCGTATGGGCGCTTATCTTCATACTTGTGCCGCTCGGCATGATACTGTGGTATGGCTTTACGGACGATGCCGGGGCTGTGACCATAAGGAATGCGGCCGCAATTGCTCAGCCCGAGCACTTAAAAGCACTGTTGCTTGCTATCGAGCTTGCAGTGATAAGCACGGTCATATGCTTCCTTCTTGCATATCCTCTCGGAATGATACTTGCAAAAAACAAAATGAGTTCACAGGGCATCATCACAACGATATTCATTCTGCCCATGTGGATGAATTTCCTGCTGCGCACTTTTTCCTGGATGACGCTTCTTGAAAATCACGGCGTGATCAATGGTTTCCTTGAAAAGTTCCATCTGCCGACGGTGCACGTCATCAATACACCTTCTGCGATCGTGATAGGCATGGTTTATAACTTCCTTCCCTTCATGATAATGCCGATCTACAATTCGCTTGCAAAGATCGACAACAATGTCATCAATGCCGCAAGGGACCTGGGTGCCAACGCGGTTCAGACCTTCCTTCGGGTGACGCTTCCGCTCACGGTTCCCGGTATCATCTCTGGTGTGACCATGGTGTTTATCCCCGCGCTTACAACCTTTGCGATATCGACCATGCTCGGCGGATCCAAGATCCTCCTCATAGGAAATGTCATAGAGCAGGAATTCACGCTCACATATGACTGGCATCTGGGAAGCGGACTGTCTGTCGTACTCATGATATTCATTGTGATCAACATGATAGTGCAGGCCCTGTCGGAGAAGAACGATGAACTCTAAGACGAGGACTTTTGAAAAAATATACATGGGGATCATCTTCCTCTTCATGTATGCGCCCATAGTGACGCTTATAGTCCTGTCCTTCAACAAGAGCAAATCCAGAGCCAAATGGGGCGGCTTTACCTTCCAGTGGTATCTGAGCCTCGTCAGGGATTCTGAAGTTCTTAACGCTCTTGCCAATACTCTTATAATCGCGCTCATAGCTACCGTAGTTTCAACGATCATCGGAACTGCCGCAAGTGTCGCGCTCATGGGGATGAAGCGAAGGACCAGATCTCTGGTAATGGGCGTGACCAATATCCCGATGATAAATGCCGATATAGTGACGGGCATATCGCTCATGCTGCTGTTTAAGGTGCTTCATTTCGAAGCGGGCTTTGTGACGGTTCTCATCGCTCATATCACCTTTGATATACCATATGTGATGCTCTCTGTTCTGCCACGCATGAAGACCATCAGCCCCTCGGTCTATGAGGCGGCTCTCGATCTGGGGGCAAAGCCGCTTTTTGCGTTCAGAAAGACCATACTACCGGATCTCATGCCTTCTGTCATATCCGGTGCGCTCATGGCCTTTACCATGTCGATAGATGATTTCATTATCACTTATTTCACGAAAGGTTCCGGCTTTGATACACTCTCGACCAAGATCTACAGCGAGGTCAAGAGAGGTATAAGACCTGAGATATATGCGCTTTCGGCCATCATCTTCGTCGTGGTTCTGATCCTCCTCCTTGTGTCCAACAGGATAAAGGCGGGTGCCGGCAAGCGCGTAAAGAAGTCTCTGAGCGCCAGGGGAGAGAGGATAAAGAACATCGCTTTAGCTGCGGGTGTTGTGGCATTTTCGGCGCTGATCGTTGTGATGGCGTTAGTCTACGGCGGTGTCTTTTCAAAAAAGAGCACCCAGGTTTTTGTATACAATTTCGGTGAGTATATCGATCCCGATGTGATAACCATGTTTGAGGAGGAAACCGGGATTGAAGTGGTTTATGATGAATTTGAGTCCAACGAGATAATGTATGCCAAGATAGCATCCGACGGCGCGGCTTATGATGTCATGTGTCCCTCTGATTATATGATCGCCAAGATGATATCCCAGGACATGCTGATGAAGCTGGATAAATCTGCACTTCCCAACGCCGTGGAATATATAGGCGGACAGTATTACAATTCTGCGAAGGCCTTTGACCCGGAAAACGAGTATGCAGTGCCTTATTGCTGGGGAACTGTGGGAATCCTGTATAATAAGAAAATGGTGCAGGAGCCGGTGACAAGCTGGGATATCCTGTGGGATGACAGATACAGCGGGGAGATCCTGATGCAGGATTCCATAAGGGATGCGTTTATGGTGGCGCTCATGAGGCGCGGATACTCCATGAACTCCACGGATCCCGGCGAGATAAATTCGGCTGCAGAGGATCTGATAGAACAGGCACCTCTCGTGCAGGCATATGTTATAGATCAGGTCAGGGATAAGATGATCGGCAATGAGGCAGCCCTGGGCGTTATCTACTCCGGCGAGGCCATCTATACCAAGCGTGAGAACCCGGATCTTGAATATGTCGTTCCCGACGAGGGCTCCAATGTATGGATAGACGGCTGGGTGATCTCGCGCGACGCCGTCAATGTCGATAATGCCCTTGCGTGGATCGACTTCATGTGCAGACCCGAGATCGCTCTCAAAAACTTTGAGTACATCACCTATTCAACGCCCAATATCGCAGCGCAGGAGTTGATCGAGGACGATGATATCAGAAACTCCAGTGTGGCTTTCCCTGATAATGAGACTCTTGAGAGATGCGATACATTCATCTCTCTCGGCGAGGAGGCTGACCGTCTATACAACGAAGCCTGGAAGCGCGTAAAGAGCGCGAACTGACATATACAAGGAGAATGATCATGAGTTCAATAGGTGACAATCTGGAAAGTGTCAGATCCAGGATCGATGCTGCCTGTGCGCGCTCCGGACGCGACAGGAGCGAAGTGACACTTATCGCGGTCAGTAAGACCAAGCCTGTGAGTGACATCCGGGAGGCCATGAGCTGCGGCTGCGATACTTTCGGGGAGAACAAGGTTCAGGAGCTTCGGGATAAGACGGCAGAGATAACGGAACCTCTGCACTGGCATATGATCGGTCATCTGCAGGTGAACAAGGTGAAGTATCTCCCGGGAATGGTCGAACTCATCCATTCCGTGGACAATGAGAAGCTTGCACTTGAGATAGAAAAACAGGCCGCAAAGCATGATATGGTTATGGATGTCCTCTGCGAAGTCAACATGGCGGGCGAGGATACCAAGTTCGGACTTGTGCCCGAAGAGGTTCCGGAATTCGTTAAATACATCTCGGATCATCCGCATCTTAGAGTCAGGGGATTGATGACTATAGCACCGTACACGGATGATCCGGAGACGAACCGCCCGTATTTCAAGGGCCTAAAGGATCTGATGGAGCAGATCAATTTAAGCCGCAGAGAGACAGATAAGCTTGACATTCTGTCGATGGGTATGACGGGCGACTTTGAGGTCGCAATCGAAGAGGGCGCCACAATGGTACGAGTGGGGACAGGGATCTTTGGGGAGAGAGATTACAGCATCTGAATTTGAAAAAGAAATCCCGGGGGTCACCCGGGATTTTTTACAGGTATCAGATTCTCGAAAGAATAAGCTTTGCTTTTGAGGATGCTTTATGTATCGTGGGATTGTTTTCACGCAGACGCGGCGCAAGTTCTTTGTGCAGAGCATATGCATTTACGAGAAGAGCTCCGATCCATGCTGCGATCTCCGCGTAAGCGGTTGCGGTAAAGCCTATCCTGCCGATAAAGATGGATATCACAGCAATTCTTAAGAACATCTCGAGGATGCCCGAGATCATGGGAAGCATAGGTTTTCCCATACCCTGAACGGCACTTCTTACCACAAAGAGACAGTCTACACAGATAAGCATAACTCCGCAGCGTGGCAGGAACTTTACCACCAATGCGATCTGATCCGCACCGGACAGCAGAAATCCCGCAAGATATGCCGGGGCAAAGATCATCAGGGAACCAAATATGAGGTAGGATACGGCTGAAATACCGAGGCTTACATGAAGACCTCTTCTTATCCTGTCATATTCGCCCGCTCCGTAGTTCTGGCTTGTATATGCGCTCATCGCGTTGCCGGCGGTTGCGGCCGGTGTCATAAAGAGATTGAGATACTTGCTGCAGGCGGTATAGGCGGCAGTGAAGACCACGCCGTAGCCGTTCACGAAATACTGTACGACCATGCAGCCTACAGCAGTGATGGAATTCATAAGCGCCATGGGCAACCCGTTCTTCAACAGAACTGCGAATATACCGGTCACATTTCTGAAATCCTCGCGTGAAAGCTTTATCATTGGGATCTGCATCAGACGTCTGACGCAGATGATGGCGGATATGATCTGCGCGATCACGGTCGCTATGGCCGCGCCCTCTACGCCCATGTGAAATACCATGATAAATACCCAGTTGAGCGAGATGTTTATCAGGGATGAGGCTATGATGGCCTTCAGGGGTGTTCTGCTGTCACCTAGTGACCTCAGTATCGCGGCGGCGATATTATAGCAGATACCGGTGGAAAGTCCGCCGAAGATGATATAGCCGTATCTGAGGCTGCCGGCCATTATGAGCTCATCAGTCTGAAGAAGGCGAAGGGCATGGGGAAGGAAAGCCATGCTGAATGCCGACAGAAGAATGGAAAGGACTATTCCCAGTTCTATGATGGCTGCCAGTCTGTGCTTAAGTTCGGGTATGTTCTTGGCACCGTAGCTCTGGGCCACAAGCACGCCAAAACCGTTCGCGAGACCAAAGGAGAAGCCCACTATGAGGAAAAACAATGAACTCATGTTTCCGACAGCCGCCAGGGCGTTGTCCCCGAGACCTTTTCCGACTATCCAGGTGTCCGCGAAATTATAGAACTGCTGAAGGGCACTGGTCATCAGAAGCGGCCAGTAAAAAGCCATAATAAGCCTAAGCGGATCGCCTCTTGTGAAATCTATCTCTCTTTTTTGAACTTCTTTTGCTGTCTTAGTCTGCATTTTAGTGTGCTCCTTATTATTCTATCTTTGGTTAGCATACATATTAGTCTTTTCGTTATGGCCTGCTAATCGAATTTTGACCTGAAACCTCTTCATTTTTTGTCAGGTTGCAGTCAGGTTTTCAGCACTGCTTGCAAATATCTCAGGTGAAAAGTATACTTCTTATGTCGGCACTGATAGTCCGTTAAGAAAGGTTGGAAGAAAAATGGAAGAATTCTATATTGACTGCGATGGTATAAAGCTGCATGCCAAGCTGGATCGGCCGGAGGGAGTGGAGAAGTGCCCGCTGTGCATCCTGATCCACGGTTTCACCGGGCATATGGAGGAGGATCATATCATTGCTGCACAGAAGGCCATGAACGATGCGGGTGTTGCCGTGCTGCGCGCTGAAATGTACGGACACGGCGGAAGTGACGGTGAATTCAGGAAGCATACTCTTTATAAGTGGGTGACCTGTGCGCTTGAGGTGGTCAGATATGCCAGGGGGCTTGATTTTGTGACGGATCTCTATCTGTCAGGGCATTCGCAGGGCGGACTTCTGACCATGCTCGTGGGCGGCATGTGTGCTCCTTATTTCAGGGCGATCCTTCCGCTTTCTCCGGCATGGATGATACCCGATGGCGCAAGGGAAGGGCGGCTTCTCGGCATGGAATTTGATCCGGTCGACATACCCGAGACCTTAAACGGCTGGGACCTTCAGCTGGATGCCGATTATGTGAGGGTTGCCCAGACTATCCACGTTGAGGACGAGATCGCGCGCTTTAACGGCCCGGTCCTGATAGTACATGGCGTGGAAGATGATGTTGTGCCGTTTTCACTTGCAGAGAAGGCACAGAAACTCTATAAAAACGCAAAACTTGTGCCGGTGCAGGGCGCGGATCACTGCTTTGTGGGTCATCTTGAGGAGCTCTCGGAGGCTCTGCGGCAGTTCTTTGCTGATATGAAATAAGATTTGGAAGTATTCAGGGGAGGATAAAAATGAGTGCAAATCCGATAATAGTATTTACGATGGAAAACGGTGACAGTTTCCGCGCGGAGTTATATCCTGATATCGCGCCGAAAACGGTAGAAAACTTTCTTGATCTTGTAGAAAAGCATTTCTACGATGGTCTTATTTTCCACAGAGTCATCAAAGGTTTCATGATCCAGGGCGGAGATCCCGAAGGCACCGGTATGGGCGGCCCGGGATATACCATCCCCGGGGAGTTTTCGATGAACGGCTTTCAGAATGATCTGAAGCATACAAAGGGTGTGCTCTCAATGGCAAGAAGCGCTGATCCGGACTCGGCCGGTTCCCAGTTCTTTATCATGCATGAGGATTCACCACATCTGGACGGCTCCTATGCGGCATTCGGCAAGGTGATAGAGGGTCAGGACATTGTCGATGCCATAGCTGAAACACAGACCGACTGGAACGACCGTCCGCTCACGCCGCAGATGATGAAGACGGTGACAGTCGAGATTGCCACAAAAGAGTAAAAGAGGATACCGGAAAAATCGCACAGGTCAGGCCGCAGGGGTAATATCCTGCGGCTTTTGTCATGAAATGCCGTCGAAAACCTTGGCCATTTCGTTTATACAGCGCCAGCAGAGAGCGACCTTCTGGATCTCTGTCAGCGATCCGCCCAGAGCCCCCAGATCTATGGTGACTGTATAGGTATGAAATGCCATGCTGTCGACCTGAAACTCGATATAACCCAGCTTATCGCCTCTTCTGCCGTATATGGATACGCCTGTCCTTGCCCATTCACCGTAGATGTTATCGCTGTTCAGCTTTATATAGCAGTTTGTGAGATTCAGATCCGGATCCATGAAGATTGTTGTATACCCGCTGCCCTGTATCTCGGGCTCAAGATCCCTGTCCTGCATGTATCCCAGACAGTTGTCGTCCATATCATAGCAACCGTAGGTTGATGAGCAGGCAACTCCCTCTTTGTCGGCACGGCCGTCCGTGATGAATTTCACATAGGCGATATCCTCGCCATCGACGATGTATCTGATACTGGGATCGAACATTCCCGCTTCCTTCATCTTACCCACTTTGTATCCGTCCGCTATGATATCCGCGTTTGCGTTGATGTCGTCATAATCTGCGGAAAAGGTTAAAACTGAAGCATTTGCAAATGCTTCCCTGGCCTCGGAACCGGACAGTGCCGGCAGCTTTTTCCCTCCGCAGCCAGCGGTTAACACAGAAATAACCGAGATCACTGCGAAGGCTGATACGATCTTTTTGGCGTTATTTATCTTCACTTGCGATGATCCTCCCGGAAACTGAAAACCTTTTTTTTATAAGAAGAATAGCCAAAACATGTTCTTAAGTCAAGGCTGACAAAGAAGATTAAGTTGATTGATTTTTGAACCTAATGTATGTTAATATACGTCTTACATATCAGAGTACATTTACATCAGAATACGGGTCAGTAAAGGTTTCGACAGGTTTGGTCAGAGCAGAGAAGCGCGCGGAGCACGGTGGTGGTCTCCTAAATCCGACACCAACCTAATAGATGCCGACTATGAGGCACCTGTTGCTATGGCTGCTTAATCCTTAAGGGTTAGTAAACTTTAGCGACACCCGGGCTGAAATGCCCGGTTTAAGCTCACGGAAGTAACGCCGCTATAGCTTCCGGGGTTCAAAGAAAGCGGCCGCTCGTCTGTAAGTAAGCTGTAGAGAGCAGGCGCTAAGCAACCTCTTAAGCCTGCCGGGGAGGACTCTGTCAGTCAGGTCTCCCGGTGAGTATGAAGACTGAATAAGCGCGTAGAAGGATGCCGAGAGCAGGCTTGGACGCGGGTTCGACTCCCGCCTGATCCATCGCGGACAAAAGGACCATACAGAGTATGGGCCTTTTTTTGTGTATGACGGGCATGCCGTCAGTCTGTGGTGAAAGTCCACGAGGGGCGTAGTTGCCAACGAACCCCATAGCGACTCCCAAGGTTTACATCGCGAGGTGTAGGCGAGAAGAAGGGATAGCGAAATCGTAGCCTGACGAACAG
>JAILGA010000059.1 GCA_024697225.1 Lachnospiraceae bacterium | reverse complement strand
AATGCTTCGATCGAGGCGGCCAGAGCCGGTGATGCAGGTCGCGGATTCGCTGTCGTCGCCACGGAAGTTCAGACACTGTCAAATTCGACCAAGGAAACTACAGGACATATTTCAGAGAAGCTCAATAACGTCAATGAATCCGTTAAGGATATTCTGACCAGGATCCGGCAGATCAGTGACAGTATAGCTGTTGAGAATGAGGAGATGGGTACGATCAATGCCACGATAGAGGAGCTCCACGCAGCTGCTGATGAGATCGCCTATATGGCAGAAACACTGTACAGATAACAGGTTCTATGGCTGCAAAGAAAGTCTCGGATTATGCATCTAAGAAAAAAGCGCTCGTACAGAGTCTTGAAGACGGGACATTTCCGCCCTGCTGTCTGATATTCGGCGAGGAGGATTTCCTGCGATCGGCTGATCTGAAGCTGATAAAGCAAAGGCTCGGCGTGAGCGGGGATGATATGAATTTCAGCAGTTACGAGGGACCGGGGCTTTCGGCCGGTGAGGTCATTGAAATGGCCATGACGCCGCCGTTTCTGGCGCCTGTCAGGGTGATCGTCATTTCTGACAGCGGCTGGATGTCTGTTTCGAAAAAGGCAGGGAAGAAGGAAGGCGGTGATGACGAGCCGTCCGGCGGCAGTTCGGAGGGCAGGAAATTCGCGGAATATGTAAAGGCGCCTTCCCCCGATACCCGTGTGATATTCGTAGAGAGAGACGTGAACAGAACAACAGCTCTCTACAAGGCGCTGGATAAATACGGATTCACATTATCCTGCGACCCGCCTGCAGAAAGTGATCTGGCCAGATGGGTCGTAAAGCGTGTGAAAGACGGAGGAATGGAGATATCCGCGGAAGCCGTGAATTCTCTTATGGAGCATGTCGTGGGAGGCGCGGCAAACGAACCGCGCATCGATATGAACATGCTGGCAAACGAGACCGAGAAGCTCATGTGCTTCTGCATGGAAAGGGGCAGGATAACCTCGGAGGATGTGGAAAAAATAAGCTCCGACGTGCTGATGGACAGCGTATACAAAATGGTGGAGTTTATAGCCGATAAGGATATGCGCGGAGCGAGTGCCCTGTATCAGGATATGCTGGCGCTGAAGCTGGAGCCTGTAATGCTGCTGGCGCTGATCACAAGACAGTTCAATATGATACTGCAGACGGCCGAAATGAATGCCGCTCACAGGTCATCCATGGATATTGCGTCGGCAGTGGGACTAAACCCTAAGATCGTCTTTAAGTACATAAACTGGGGAAAGAGATACCGCAGCGAAAGACTGGTGAGCATACTCAGGATGTGTCTTGAGACGGATGCGGCGATAAAAAAGGGCCGCACCGACAAAAACGCCGCTATCGAATTGCTTATAGCATCGTGCGCAGGCGGTTTATAAGAGGAGGTATCAAAGTGAGAGGAAGACCCGTGCCCTGGCAAAAATACAGACACTTTAAGGGCGGCCTGTATCAGGTGATCACGATCGCGACCCACACCGAAACAGATGAGGAAATGGTTGTGTATCAGGCGCTGTACGGAGATTACAGAGTTTTTTGCCGGCCGTTGTCCATGTTTATGTCAGAGATCGGCGAAGATGATTCGGGGGAGTACAGATTTACACCGGTTGACGGGAACATCCCGGAAGGACCTGATACATCGAAAGAGTCAAATGTCGCGGAAGAACTGAATGCCGCGATAAAACCGCAGACAGCTTCCGACCGGATTTCCCCAAGCAGTGTCATGTCCAAGACCATCGAGGAAGAGGCGGCGGAACTTGGCATGGATCCGAGGGTTGTGGCGTTTCTGGATGCGGATCAGGCCTCTGAACGGCTAAGGATACTTGATTCCTTAAGAGGTATGGCAACCAATGACATGATAGATATTATGGCCATGGCTGCCGGGTTTGATATTGACGAGGGAGAGCCGTGGGACCGGTTCGCGGAACTGAGGGAATGTCTGAGGACTGTGGAACGGTTTGAGACGAGCAGGCTTAGATGATCAGGCAGATTGAAAGGATTTAGAGATGAAATTACTTACAATAGGTGTCCCCTGCTACAATTCGGCGGATTACATGGAAAAGTGCATCAACTCTCTTGTTGTGGGCGGGAGCGATGTGGAGATAATAATCGTTGATGACGGTTCGTCGGATCGCACCGGTGAGATCGCGGACGAGTTTCAGGCGTCCTATCCCGATATAGTGAGGGTAGTGCATCAGCAGAACGGAGGACACGGCGCCGCCTTGATGACAGCACTCAGATCGGCGACGGGGTTGTTTTTCAAGGTTGTTGACAGCGATGATTTTGTAAGGGAGATCCCGTACAGGAAGATCCTGCAGACGCTGGCGGACCTTACCGGAGGCGATGAGAGACTGGATATGCTGATCTCCAATTTCGTCTATCATAAGGCCGGCGAAAAAAGGCATAAGGTCATGCGTTACGCGAATGCTCTTCCGGTGGAGAAGATGTTTACCTGGAAGGATGTGGGACACTTCAGAAAAGGTCAGTATATCCTGATGCATTCCGTGATCTACAGGACCAAACTGCTTCGCGATTGCGGGATGAAGCTGCCGGAGCACACCTTTTACGTGGATAACCTCTATGTATTCGAGCCGCTGCCTTTTGTGAAGAATATGTATTATCTTGACGTCAATTTCTATTATTACAGCATCGGCAGGGAGGATCAGTCGGTAAACGAGACTGTCATGGTATCGCGTGTTGAGCAGCAGCTTCTGGTAAACAGGCTTATGGTCGACTATTTCACCGAGAACATCGGTATGATATCGACTATCAAGCAGAGATATAACTACATGTTCAACTATCTTGAGATAATCACAGCCATCTCATCAATTCTGCTCATATTGTCGGATACCAGAGAAAAACTTCAGGAAAAAGATGAACTGTGGAACTACATCAGGAAAAAGAGCCTGCCGGTTTACCTGAGGATGAGATTCGGCATAATCGGAAACCTGTCCCATCTGCCGGGGAAAGGCGGACGTCGACTCTCAATAGAGAGTTACAGACTGGTCAACAGGTTCTTCCACTTCAATTGACAAACAGGACAGTATATTCCGTTCCTTAACCGTTTGCGCCGGTGCGCCAGGGTCTTATCGCGTATTCTCTCTCCCTCAGCCGGAGCATGTTTACCACGAGATCGGACTGGTACACGATGCGGTACATCACATATGACATGATGAAAGCACCTGCCACGTCTATGATTGAGTGCTGCTTGATGAACATGGTCGACAGCACGATCAAAACGGACAATACGGTGCCGGCTGCCCTTATGCCGCGGTGCCTGTCGAGGGCTTTGGTCTTATACAGCGCTATGGCGCATGCGATGGAGTTGTATACGTGAATACTGGGAAACACGTTGGTCGGCGTGTCGGTTCCATACAGGGACGCTATCATGTGAGTAAACACGCTGTCTCCCGGGATAACAGAGGGTCTTAAGGGCTGCATCGTCGGAACAAAAGTGGAGAACAGCAGGTACAGAGTCATGCCTGTGCACATGAATATCAGCGCCTTGTAATAATCCTCGGCTCCCGGCAGCAGCATCAGGAATGCTATGGTGATTATCACATAGAAAAACCAAGCAAAATAGGGGATCACGAAAACCGGTATGAACGGGATCACGTCATCGAGACGCGAGTGCATTATTACAAAGTCTCTTTGTTCATGGGTCTCGAGTAGCGTAAACCAGCGCATGTACAGCGCCAGATAGATAACAGCCGGGATCAGCCGCTCATAGATGGCAATATATCCTTTATTTCTCCCCGCTTTCATTGTGTTGTATATCTTCTTCATAAATATGGGCCTTTCGCGGTGTCTGCATACTAAATATTCTTCTTTCTGCGATCAAGACATGATACGACATAGAAGAGCATAATGCAAGTCTGTATTTATTAAGACTTTTTAAAACCGGAGTCAGGCGGATCAGACCATCAGTTCAAGCGCTCCGGGAAGGCACTCTATGGTTATATCATCGGATTTCATCGCCACTTCGCCGTCTGTATGAACCCACATCGGGATCCTGGTCCTGACTTTCATGCTTTTGGCGGTGTAGTGATAAACGCCGTTTATGCCGTAGTGCTTTCCGATATATGCCATGGGAAGCGCGGACAGCATGCGGGGCTTTGACATGTCGCCTATTAGACAGATGTTAAGAAGGCCGTCATTTTCGACCGCATCAGGTGCAAATCTGAAACCTCCGCCCTCGTATGGCTCCTGCATTGCCGCGACAAAAAGAAAATGATCGAGCTTTATATGGCGGTCACCGTCCATTTCGATGTCGACTGCGATCTTGTCCGCTTTCAAAAGCTGCCTGAGGGCAATAGCTCCGTAGGTAAGCTTTCCCAGACCTATCCTGTTGAAGAAATTCTTTGTCCCGGAGGCCAGTGCTTCCTCGCATACAGCCGCGTCAAAGCCTATGCCGGCACTCACTATGAAGTGACGTACAGGGCTTATGCTGTCATCATGAAGTCTGGAGAGCATTTTGGTCATATTGTTGTAGGTGAGCCTGCCTATGTCGACCTTTCTTGCGGCGCGCCCTTCGACGATCCTGTCAAAGAGCATCCTGCCGTCCTTTGGAAGAGAGGCTCCCCTGGCAAAATCATTGCTTGAACCGGTGGGTATATATCCGAGGAGGACTCCGTCAAAGGATTCAAGGCCTGAGATCGTCTCATTCAGGGTGCCGTCGCCCCCGAGGACTACCAGCTTTGCCTTGCCGGATCCGGTACCCGCGGAATTCTTTTTTGAAAACTCCGCGGCCGCACGCAGCGCATCACCCGGCCCGCCGGTGCGGATGACCTCATATGAAAGTCCGGCTTCTTTGAGGCGTGATTCGAGTTCACCCCACAGGCGCTCGCCTCTTCCCGAACGTGATGACGGATTGACTATGCATGTCATGTCCATGGCTTGTCTCCTTCCGGATGCTGTAAATGATGCCTATATTATACTTATTTAAAACAAGAATGAAAAGCAATTGCACTTTTGATGCTTATATCATATAATGCGAATGTTGCGCTTTCGCGGAACGGTCGACGGCATCGCGCGGCCGCCGCGTGCATATATGGAGGTGTTTATGTATTCATTGGAAGAAGTCAGGAAAACGGATCCCGAGATTGCGGCGCTCATTGAGAAAGAACTTGAGCGGCAAAACGATCATATAGAGCTTATAGCGTCCGAAAACTGGACCAGTAAAGCGGTCATGGCTGCTATGGGAAGCCCGCTTACAAACAAGTATGCCGAAGGACTTCCGGGTAAGAGGTACTACGGCGGCTGCTATGTGGTAGATGAGGTTGAGGAGCTTGCCAGAGAGCGTGCAAAGGAACTGTATCACTGTGACTATGCCAATGTCCAGCCGCACTCCGGCGCGCAGGCCAATCTTGCCGTTCAGTTTGCCGTCCTTAAGCCCGGCGACACGGTCATGGGCATGAACCTGAGCCAGGGCGGCCATCTTTCACACGGAAGCCCTGCCAACATATCGGGGGCATATTTTAATGTCATCCCCTACGGTGTTGACGAGAACGGACTGCTTGATTATGAAGAAATGGAGCGTCTCGCAAAAGAGCATAAGCCCAAGCTTATCATAGCGGGTGCTTCCGCGTATTGCCGCGTGATAGATTTTGAGAGATTCCGCAAAGCTGCCGATGAGTGCGGTGCTGTACTGATGGTCGATATGGCTCACATAGCCGGACTGGTTGCGGGCGGCGTTCATCCCAGCCCGTTCCCCTATGCCGATGTGGTCACGACCACAACACACAAGACCCTGCGCGGACCGCGCGGCGGACTGATCCTCTGGAATCAGAGCGCGCAGGATAAATGGAACTTTAATAAAGCTGTCTTCCCCGGCATCCAGGGCGGCCCGCTCGAGCATGTGATCGCCGCGAAGGCCGTGTGCTTCAAGGAAGCGCTCTCTGATGATTTCAGGGTATATGCCAAAAACATCGTCGATAACGCGCAGGCTTTGTGCAAAGGCCTGATGAGCCGCGGCATCGATATAGTATCGGGCGGCACGGACAATCATCTGATGCTTGTTGATCTCACGAACCTGGGTCTCACCGGCAAGGATGCCGAGAAGTGGCTTGATGACGCGCATATAACCGCCAACAAGAACACGATCCCCAATGAGAAACTCTCCCCGTTCGTCACCAGCGGCATCAGACTGGGCACTCCCGCGGTCACCACGCGCGGCATGAACACAGCGGACATGGATACGATAGCTGAGGCCATTGCAACGGTGATCAAGAGCAAGGGCGAAGAAAGCGATAAGGCGCGCGGGATGATCGCCGAACTCACCGCGAAATATCCGCTCATCTGAAAGTTCTGATACAACAGAAAAGCAGCACAATCAAAAAAAGCCGCATTGCGGCTTTTTTTGCGGGCTTTGTGATATTGTCATATTTTTTCAAAAAATTTTGAAAATTGTATTGACAAATATATAAGCATGATATACAATTCAATCATCAGCAACACAGAAGTCGAACAAAAGGTTAAGTTCACATAGAGAAACCTGACAGTTATCGGGAGAGGAGGTATAGTCCAATGGACAGGTGAGCAGAACCGGAAGATCAGCATGATGGAGGATAGTCCGATGGACACGTAGAAGAAATACCTCAAAAAATCTGACGAAAAGGAGGTACAAACCACCGGAAGACGTATTTGAAGTGAAGACTATTACAACCCCTTCGGTTCCATGACAGGCAACGAGAGCGAGAGACCATCCGAATAAGCGGTTAAGAGTCCTGCCGTTGCAGCATCAGATGCGAAAGTGAATGGCGTGAAGGCAGTTGGGAAAAGGAGGTAGGGTCCAATGGACACGGTTAGCGGTCCGACGCAAGATGCGTCGGTTGAAAGATAAAGACGGGAGCTGCGAAGAGGTCGCATCTCCCGTCTTTCATCGTACAAGGTTTATGATGGTCATCACCCACATTCGGAATGCTTCGCATTCCTCATTTTGGGCAGGCAGAGGCGCTACGCGCCTTGCCCGCCCAACTTAAACATCCCAGGCTGTTCCGGAATGCAAGCCTTCCGAGTAGCCTGGGATGTTTCAGTTGGGTGCTGACCCTAAAAAAAACATTTGTTACATAATACTTGATATCGTATTTTTTCTGTGATAGAATTTGTATCTGTGGGTTCATATTGTACATTTTTGCCACTATATATGGGTGAATTTGCCCGATTCTAACCGGAATCATAAGGGCGATCCGAACATGTCAGGGAGATGCAATGGAACGAACGCAGGTACTGGCGGAGAGAACCGCCAATGAAGAACAGGCAAGAAAGGATGAGCGCGCGCGCGTAAGACACAAGAGGCGCGTGCGTAATCAGATCGCCGCATATGCCGTTGTGGCTGCATTCACTGTCGGAATGGGCGCATTTTTGTACATCGGGAGTATGAAACTGCTGGCGGTCATTTCGGTCCGCCGCCAGACGGCCAAGGTGGCAGCTGAAGCAGAGGCATATGAAGATGAAGCGGTAAAGAATGCCGAGGCGGAGATGGCTGAAGAGGCAGAAGCTGCTGAGGAACCGGCAGAAGAAGTGACAGTTGAGACTCCGGCGCAGGTCGAGGAGGAGATGTCTGCGAGCGAGGAAGTAAGCGATGAAGAGCTCCTGAACGAGATGGTCTCAGGCCTGATCGAGGATATGCCGCTGAAGGACAGGGTTGCGGGATTGTTTGTGGTGTCTCCCGAGAGACTTACCAATGTTGACACAGCCATCAAGGCCGGGGACGGTACCAGAGAGTCCCTCGAAGCCACGGCCGTGGGCGGCATCATTTATTCCGCCAAGAACATCAAGAATCACGATCAGATCTGTTCAATGCTTGAAAAAACCGTCGAAATGAGTAAATATCCCCTGTTCCTGGGACTCACCGATGCGGGTGAGGGCGGCGATCCGGTAAAGTCGCTCTCTCTTGAGGAGGTTCCGTCAGCAGCGGAATTGGCCGAGTCCGGAGATGCGGCCAAAGCATATGATGCAGGGGAAACGATCGCCAAAAAGCTTGTGGATGCCGGATTTAACATGGCTTTGTCGCCGAGGGCCAATCTCACAGCCGATGCCATGACGGATGAAGAGAGGCGCGCGAGCTTCGGCAGCGATCCCGCAAGCGCACAGGTGATCATGGCCGGTGAGATACAGGGACTTGAGGAGAACGGGATAAAGACCGCGGTCGGATTCTTCCCTACCACGGCCGATGACAGAAGCGGAAATATACCGGTCACGAACGCCACTGTCAGCGATTTGGAAGAAGGCGAGTATGCGATGTTCAAAACTGCCGTGGAGGCAGGCACGAAAGTCATCATGGTAGGAAACCTCGCGGCGCCCCAGATCACAGGTGACAACACTTCCAGCAGCATGTCGTCCGTGATCATAAATGAACAGCTCAGATCCAACCTCGGATATGATGTGGTTGTAATGACGGATTCACTCAGCGAATCTGCGATAACTGATTACCTGACGGCAGATCAGGCGGCAGTAAATGCGATCAAGGCGGGAGCCGATATGATCTACGAGCCGGAGGATCTTGAGGCTGCGCTGGATGGAGTGTTGGATGCGGTAAACAGCGGAGTGATACCTGAATCCAGGATCAACGAATCATTGACGAGGATATATAAGATAAAATACGCGGACAAAGCAGATTGATCAAAAAGAAAATGACAGGCCTCAGCGCCTGTCATTTCTTATTCTCACACCCTGCATCTCGGCGACAAGATCCCTTGCTCTCGGAACGTCCGCCTTGTTTATCTTAAAAGTGCAGATCTCGCGTTTCTGGCCCGAGAGGAACTTTTGCCACCAGTGTTCGTTCTGCCATACTATATAGTATGAAATACGTTCCTTGAGAAATAGCTTCTCAAGGTTCTTTTTATTCTCCGTCCCGTAAACCCGGCAGAAGGAGACCTCGTTGTCATACATGGAATCCGTGGAAATGATCGATGCCATTTTTTCAGCTCCTGTTCTCGGCGTCCACAAGGTTGCTTGCGCCGTAGATCTCCCTCAGCTTCGGCTTTTCTATCTTGCCGGTGGCATTTCTTGGTACATCGGCAAAAATGATCCTGCGGGGCCTCTTGTATTTCGGAAGCGTCTGGCAGAATGCATTTACATCATCCTCGGTAAGGGTTGCACCTTCCATCGGCGCTATTATGGCTGCGGCTATCTCACCAAGTCTCCTGTCGGGAAGCCCTATTACGGCCACGTCCTTAATGCCGGTCATTTCGTGGAGGAAATCCTCAATCTGAACCGGATAAAGATTCTCGCCGCCCGAGATGATGACGTCTTTCTTCCTGTCAACAAGCCAGTAGAAACCGTCAGGATCCTGCATTGCCATATCACCTGTGTAGAGCCAGCCGTTGTCATCCATCACCTCGTCCGTGGCCTGTTTGTCGTTGTAGTAGCATATCATCACGCCGGGACCTTTGACAGCGAGCTCACCGACCTCGCCTTTTGCAACATCCGCCCTGTTCTCGTCCACAATGCGGCATTCCCAGCCGTAGCCGGGCACGCCGATGGCTCCCACGTGATCAGTATTCTCGACACCCAGATGCACGCAGCCGGGACCGATGGATTCCGAGAGACCATAGTTGGTATCGTACTGATGGCTCGGGAAATACTCCTTCCAGCGCTTTACCAGACTCTGGGGCACAGGCTGGGCGCCTATGTGCATGAGCCTCCAGTGGGAGAGATCATAATCGTCTTTGTTTATCCTTCCTGTATCGAGGGCTTCCAGTATGTCCTCAGCCCACGGCACAAGCAGCCACACAATGGAGCATTTTTCGTCGGAAACGGCAGAAAGCACCGTCTCAGGCGTGGTGCCTTTCAGAAGCACCGCTTTGCTGCCGCTTATAAGGCTTCCGAACCAGTGCATCTTTGCACCTGTGTGGTATAACGGCGGTATGCACAGGAATACATCGTCGTGTGTCTGCCCGTGATGCTTCTGCTCGCAGCGCGCCGAGTGGGAAAGGGCTCGGTGCTTGTGAAGGATCGCCTTGGGAAAACCGGTGGTTCCCGATGAGAAATAGATCGCAGCATCATCGTCATCGGTGAGCTCTATCAGCGGATCTCTGCTGGAACAGTCTGCGGTGAGTTCTGTGTAATCCTCCGCAAAGGAGGGGCAGTTTGCGCCGACATAGAACATGAGGCGGTGCTCTCCTATCCGGTCGCAGATCTCCTCCACACGTCCGATGAATTCGGGACCGAATACCAGTACATCGGCTTCGGCTTTGTTCACGCAATACTCGATCTCATCCGAGGCATATCTGAAATTTAAAGGTACAGCGAGAGCGCCGGTCTTTAATATGCCAAAATAGATCGGCAGCCATTCAAGGCAGTTCATCAGCAGGATGGCCACCTTGTCGCCCTTCTTTATGCCTCTTGAGAGTAGCAGATTGGCAAATCTGTTGGCTTTTTCATTGAAGATGTACCAGGTGATCTCGCGCCTGTAGGGTCTGTTTCCCTCGGGCTGCATGAGGTCGTATTCCTTCCAGGTCATACGGCGCTTATCCTGCATGGCAGGATTCAGCTCCACCAGTGCGACCTCGTTTCCGTACAGTTTACAGTTGTGTTCAAGCAGATCTGTTATAGGCATGACAGTTCCTTTCCTAATATAATTTTGAAAATACGCAATAGAAATGATAGACGTTTTGTGCCCCGCTGTCAATGTGCGAAAAGAGTTTTGACCGACTTGAAAGCGCGGCCGGAATAAAGTATCATCGAGGCCATGAAGATCACTGAGAGGTATATCGGAATACGGGCAAGAAGGACTGCACCGCGGCCTCGGGTGCGCCCGGGCGCTGTTCTTGTCATGTTGTGTATCCTGCAGGCGGCGGCAATACTGCTTGCAGCCGGCGTGATGCCGTTAAATGCGTGCGCACTGGCGCCGGATGCGGCGAAGACCGTTATATGCATCGATCCGGGACACGGCGGCTTGGAATACGGGGCGGTGGCGGAGTATAACGGTATCGAAGTCAGGGAGAAGTACCTGAATTTCAACATTGCAAAGAAGCTGTGCAGGGCACTTGCACAATATGAAAATGTTGAAACGGTACTGACAAGATCCGGAGACAGGGAGGTGAGCATAAAGGAAAGAGTGAATATCGCGGCGGCCGCAGACGCGGATGTGCTGATCTCCCTGCATAACAATAAGCCGTTCAATGAGGAGGAGACGGATATAGGAGGCTGCATGATACTGACGCCCGTGAGCAGATACCGGCCTTCGTGGTGTGAGACCGATATCTATGAGGTGGGAACCGCACTGGGCGAGAGCATAATAAAACAGTTTCAGGATATGGGCATTCCCCTGTCGAGGGAATTTGACGTTAATAAGACGGGCGGCCTGCTGCGGAGGCCATATAACCGCAAGGAGGGCATGGCGAAAAAGGATGTGCGCTATCCCGACGGCTCCTACGCGGATTATTACGGACTGATACGAATCGGCGTGGAAGCGGGGATCCCCGTTGTGATCGTTGAACACGCGTATATATCCAACGAGCAGGATTACAGAGCCTATCTTAAATACAGTGACTCGCTCCAGAGTCTTGCCGATGCCGATGCGAGGGGGATTGCCGAAGCGCTTGGTCTGAGAATGGCTGACCGGTGACGAAAAATGCAGCAATAGTCTTGACTTTTGACTTATAAAGTGATTTAATAAGTGTGTAATTATAGGTGTGTCTCACATGACCACAGGGATGTGGCCTGCAGATCAAAGGAGCGATGGGTATGAATGTGAGCATGAAAAACGACTATTCTATGCTGTTTAACAGTCTCGGCACAAGCCGGAACAGCGGTCAGGTTATGGGAGTATCCAATCTGGCGGGTCTTGTTTCCGACTACAACACCATCAAGAACGGTTCCTACAACAAGCTGGTTAAGGCGTACTACAAGAAGATGGGCGATGACACAAAGCCTTCGTCATCTTCGGGCAAGGTGAATGCCGAAGATATCTGGGATTCCGACAAGGTATCCTCGAAGACGGCATCCGCAAAGGACTACACTAAGATCTCCTCGAATGCGCAGTCACTGAAGAAGGCGGCCGGCGCGCTCTCGGAGGATGCGAAGACCGATGTATATGAGGCCGCAAAGACGGATCATTCACAGATCGAGTCGGCGGTCAAGGCGTTTGCGGACAGCTACAACGCGCTTATCGATTCGGCGGGCGCGTCTTCGAGCGGCATCGTCAATTCCAGAGCGACAAGCCTCACCAGTCTGTCCATCAGTTACGGAAAGAAACTGGCGTCCGTGGGCCTGAACATCCAGGAAAACGGCAGGCTCTCCGTGGACAAGGATAAGCTGGCCACGGCAAATGCCGATACCGTAAAGTCGCTCTTTGCGGGCAATAACTCATACGGCGACAAGGTTGACAGCTATGCGAGCCTGATTGAGAGCGGCGCGGCCTCCGCGGCATCCAATACCAGCACCTACGGAGCAAACGGCAGAAGCAGTTACGATTTCAATTCGATGTGGGGTGCCAGTATCTAATCGGGAAATCCGGACGTCCTGATAAAAGCGCCGGAATTCAGAACAAACATTGCTTCAATACCGGGCAGGCTTTCGATGAGAGCCTGCCCCTTTTCATGTCCCATGGCAAGACATGCGGTTGAGAGCGCATCCCCGGAAGCGGAGTCATCTGATATGATCGTCACCGAGTCGACGTCCGTATCAGCGGGATAGCCGGTGGCGGGATCAAGTATATGATGGTAGCGCACGCCGTTTTCTTCGAAGCATCTCTCGTATACTCCCGAAGTAACAACGCTGACATCTGAGACATTCACGGTCTGTATCACTTTATTTCCGGAAGGGTCATTGGGATCACGTATGCCTATCCTGAAGGGTGAGCCGTCAGGCTTGCCGCCGACGAGAAGCACATTGCCTCCGAGATTTATCAGAGCGCTTTGCACCCCTTCGCTTATGAGCTTTTCTTTCAGTCTGTCCGCTATATAGCCCTTGGCTATGCCGCCCAGGTCAATGAGAGATTCCGGATCCGATACGGATGTATGCTTCAGAGCTTCGTTTATCTGATTCATGGCGGGCACCGGTCCTGGCGGATCACCGTTAAAGTTCCAGAGAGAGGTAAGAGTACCGAGCATCGGATTGAAGGCGCCTCCTGTCCGGTCCTGCCACAAAAGCGCAGTATCAAGCAGCTTCGCGGTCTCGCTGTCCGCTTCTGACAGCGGCAGACCGGGCTTGAGCGAACTGTCATAAGCCGCTGCGATCTTCATGCATTCATCGAGAATATGGTCCGCGGCGGATCGGTCGTTTGCGCTGTCGTATATGGTGATCTCGATTATGGTATCGAAGTAAAAGGACGTGCGGGTAACAGGCTCCGGGTTGGTCAGAGCACAGCCACCAAGCAGTATTGAACACACGGTCATGAGAGATGCAAGATATAAAATTTTTCTAAAAACAGGCATATTTGACTTTATTTATTTTTTTTAAGGTGTATAGTGTTTCGGATCAAAGATATTTTACCACAAAGCAGGAAAAACGCATCAGGAACAGCGTATGCATCAGGTACAGGCAGAAAGCATTATCGACCCATGGAACAGCATACGGAAGAAAAAGCATCATCATCGTTCATGATCAGGATCGCGTCCTTTATCGTAGATAAAAGGATGCTCTTTTTCTTAATTTATATCATCGCACTCATATTTTCCGCATTTTCAACAAAGTGGGTAAAGGTCGAGAATAACCTGGCCGAATATCTGTCCAAAAAAACAGAAACGAGGCAGGGTCTTGATCTCATGGCTGACGAGTTCGTAACCTTCGGCTCCGCCAAGATTATGGTCGCAAACATAACCTGGGACGAGGCGGAAGCCCTTGAGGATCAGATACGTAAGGCGCCGGGTGTGTCCGATGTGGGGTTTACCACCGAGGATGAAGAGGAGAGCGAATTTGTCAAACACTACAACAACGGCAGCGCCATGTATTCGGTCACATTTTCCTATTCCGAGGATGATGAGAGGGCGCTGCAGGCCCTGAATGATCTTGAGGAGATGCTCTCGCCCAGGGATATCTATGTTTCGACATCGCTTGGCTCACAGCAGGCGGAGATAATCGAGAATGAGATGTCGAGGATCATACTGTTAGTGGCGGTTGTCGTCTTTGTGGTCTTGCTGTTAACAAGTGAATCCTACGGCGAGATCCCGGTTATGGTACTCACTTTTGTGGTGTCGATGCTGTTAAACAACGGCACGAATTTCCTCTTCGGCACCATCTCGTTTGTGTCAAATTCGGTCTCGTCGATCCTCCAGCTCGCACTGTCTGTGGATTATGCGATCATTTTCTGCAACAGATACAAAGAGGAGTACTCCGGCGGCCTGTCTGTGCGCGACGCCGTGATCGTTGCGCTGTCCAAATCCATACCTGAGATACTTTCAAGCTCGCTCACAACGATATCCGGCCTGTTCGCGCTTGTGTTCATGCAGTTTAAGATAGGCGCGGATATGGGCATCATACTGATAAAGGCCATATTGCTGAGCCTTCTCTCGGTGTTTACGCTGATGCCGGGTCTCATTGTGCTGTTCTCCGGAGTCATGGAGAAGACGAAGCACAAGAGCTTTGTGCCTAAGATAAGCATAGTGGGAAAAATCGATTATGCCACGCGCATCGTTGTTCCGATCATTTTCGTACTCATATTCTGCGGGGCGTTCTATTATTCGCAGGACTGCCCTTATGTATACGGTTATTCGACGCTCTCCACGCCCGTACTGAACGAGACGCAGATCGCGGATAATATGATAACCGGTAATTTCGGCAGGGAGAACTTCGTGGCTCTGGTAATACCCGGAAAGGACTATGCAAAGGAGGCAAGGCTCATCGAGACGCTGGAGTCGAGAGAGGAGGTGCACCACTGCCAGGGACTTGCCAATTCCGAGGCCATGGGCGGTTATATGCTGACAGATGCGCTTAACCCGCGTCAATTCTCAGAGATTGTGAGCATGGATTATGAAGTGATAGAGCTTCTGTTCAGCGCCTATGCGGCGGAGCAGGGGGCCTACGGCAGGATAATCGGCGGTATCTCCTCATACAGGGTGCCTCTCATGGACATGCTCATGTTCATAGTGGAAAAAGTGGACGAGGGTTATGTCAATCTCGATGAGGATGTCTATTCCACGCTCAAGGATGCCTATAAGAAGATAAGCGACGGCAGAAAACAGCTTGAAGGTGAGAACTTTGACAGGATACTGGTTTATCTGAACCTGCCCCAGGAGAGCGATGAGACCTTTGAATTCATAGATGAGATGCACCGGATCGCGGCATCGGCATATGAGGACGAAGACAGTGAGGTCTACGTGGTGGGCGAATCCACGAGCCAGAAGGATCTCAGGTCAAGCTTCGAGACCGATAACATCATAGTATCCGTCGTGTCCGTGCTGTTCGTTCTGGTGATACTGCTGTTTACCTTCAAGTCGGCCGGTATGCCGGTGCTTCTGATCGCGGTCATCGAGGGCGCCATCTTCATCAATTTCTCATTCCCTACGATAATGCATGAGAACCTGTTCTTTATGGGCTATCTGATCGTGAGCTCCATTCAGATGGGTGCAAATATCGATTACGCAATAGTCATCTCCAGCAGATATACGGATCTTCGGAAAACCATGGAGAGGAAGGAGGCCATAATAGAATCACTCAATTTCGCCTTCCCGACCATCATCACTTCAGGTTCCATGATGATACTGGCAGGTGTGTTCATCGGCCGGATGACCTCCGATCCGTGTATAGCGGGTATCGGGGAGTGCCTGGGCAGAGGAACTACTATTTCCGTATTCCTGGTAATGTTCGTGCTGCCGCAGATCCTTCTCATCGGCGACAGGATAATTGCCAAGACGGCGTTCGACATCTCCACTCCTGTGAGAACAAGGGAGGAGTACGGCACTGTTGTGGTCAACGGAGCCATCAGGGGTACGGTGAACGGAACCGTCATAGGCACAATGAATGCGATAGTAAGAGGCGAGGTCAAAGCGGTTGTGGTCTCGGGAAGCATGGAAAATGCCTCTCATGAGATATTGAAGCCCGCCCAGGCGATAGATGAAAAGATGTTTGAGTACAAGAAGAAAGAAGACGGTGATGATGAAGCGGCTGACTGACAGGGTGACTGTGCTGTTTGTGATCCTTTCGCTCACCGCCGCGTCGGTGCCTGCGGGCTTTACGTCACACGCGGAGGAAACTTCTGCGGCTGCGGAAGGTGAGGAGACAAAGACAGAGTTTGTGATAAGAAACGCAGACGACTGGGAAAGGTTTGCCGGACTCTCTTCGGATGATGAGTGGTCAAAAAACAGGCGCGTCGTTCTGGACGCCGATATAAGTCTGCCGGCGGGCGAAACGGTTTTTGTTCCGTATTTTGACGGGGAGTTTGACGGCGAGGGACATGCGGTAAACGGCGTGACGCTGCGGACGCAGGTGTCGGGCTCGGGACTGTTCCGACTCGTTGATACGGACGGTCTGGTGAAGGATCTGAAGGTGATAGGCGCCGTTCTCCCCGGCGGACAGACATCTGAAGCAGGCGGGATTACTGCAGTGAACAGGGGGCGGATAGAGGGCTGTACTTTCAAGGGGAGCATTAATGCCCATGCGAATGCGGGATGCATAGCCGGAATCAATGAGGAGACAGGAGTGATATCGGGCTGCGTTTCCGAGGGCATGGCTGTGGGAGACAGCGCCGTAGGCGGTATCGCGGGACAAAACGCCGGTACCATAGCAAGATGTACCAACAGGGCCATGATCGACACTGTCTACACCGATGTGCCTTTTTCCATGGACGCGCTGTCGCTGACGGTTGACAAAATCCTGCAGACCGGCAGGGTGACGACTCCTGAGAATGTCAGCCAGAAGACCAACATCGGAGGTATAGCGGGCGACAATACCGGCAGCATCAGTTATTGCGTAAGCGAAGGTGATGTCGGCTATGAGCATGTAGGCTTTGCGGTGGGAGGCATCGCCGGAAGATCGACTGGACTTATCGATTCCTGCACCAATTCCGGAAGCATCACCGGAAGACGGGATGTGGGCGGTATCGCGGGGCAGCAGCAGCCTGATCTTGCCGTGAATTTCACGGAGGGCAAACTGACCGAGATATCGGACTCCCTTGACGATCTTCAGGGACTGGTGGACCGGGCCCTCACAGCCACAGAGGGCTATACCAATGATACCAGCGCCAGACTGCTCGATATATCAAGGCTCATAGGAAATGCAAGGGGAGATGTCCGGACGCTGACAGATGATGCCACGGCAAGAGCCGATGCGGCGGCTGCAAGATCCGGACAGGCTCTTGATACGCTGAAGAAATCCCTGACGGATCTCACGGATATCGCGGTCGCCATGATCGATTATGTGAACGATGTTCAGGCAGCCACCGAGAAGTTCGAGAAGGAACTGAAAAAATACATCGGGCAGACAGAAATGCCCGATGAGGACAGAAAGACGCTGCTCGCGAAGCTGACTGAGATGAACGAACAGGCCGGCATCCTGAGGGAAAATGCCGATAGACTTAAAGAAGCTCTTGAATCCGGGATCAGCCTTGACGGCGATGCCGCGGAGGATGTGAAACAGAGGATAAAAACCATAGCCTCGCAGTATAAGGACATGCTTGAGGAGCTAAACGATATAGAGGTCATCCTGGCAAAATATGACGATGCCGCAGTGCCTCAGACAGGGGACCTCAAGGGAGATATCGGAGCGATCGATAAACTCCTTTCACCCGTAAGAGCGGCGATAACCCATGATGCCGGCGCGGAGGACGATCTTAAACTTCTTGATGAAGCGAGTGATGAATATAAAGAGTTTCTGGATTCTCCGTCTTCACAGCCGGTCACGCTTCTTGTGGGCAGGCTTGCTGATATTGAAGAGCAGTTGTCGGCCTATACGGTCAAAACGCCTGATGACGGAGGAGAAGGGCTCTCGAGCAGGCTTCAGAGGGATCTGGACAAGGCGGGCTTAAGTGATGCGGATAAAGCTGCGGCTCAGGAAAAGATCGACGGGATAAGCGCCGCGGCGGAGACCATAGACCTGCAGCTTGTGCTCCTTGCACAGGAAACCGCTTCGGAATGGTCGGATAACGGTGCCGATTATGTGAACAATCAGATCATAGTGCCCATAAAAGCCATAGTCGACGCGACTTCCAAACTGTCTGAGGATGCGGGGACCGTATCGGATATACTGTTAAGATACGCAAAGCAGGTTGATTCCGCAGACATTAGCCCCCTTGACGAGGCCGCGGAAAAGCTTGCGAGACTGTTAAATCACTCGCCGGATATAAGCGAGGATCTTTCGGGCGCGCTGTACGCCGTGGCAAGCATAGACACGTCGGTAACCGGAGTAAGCGAGACCGCAAGAAACGCAGGCAATGATCTCTACAGCACCATAGGAAGTATGATAACCCAGTCGGACGCACTGAATGTGAGCCTTAGGGATGCGGCTTCGGGAACGGTGGGAAATCTTAAGGACATAAACGATCAGATGGGGAAGCTGGGAGATCTTGTGGAAGAGGCGGTCCGGGAACAGCTCAACAAGAGCATGGATCCGGCAGATTATACAAGGGATGTTTCCGAGGATGATCTTGAAGATGCAAAGAGCGGCAGGATAACAGAGTGCAGGAATGCCGGCGCCGTGACGGGAGACGGGGACACGGGCGGTATCGCCGGCCTTATAGGTGTGGATATGGATCTCGATCCGGGACGTGACATATCGGTCGTATCAAACAGAACGACAAACGCAACACTTGCGGAGAGAGCCATAGTGGACAATTGCACCAACGAGGGCTTTATCGATGTGAAAAACGGCTATGCGGGAGGTATCGCAGGCAGAATGAGGCTGGGCATACTGTACGCCTGCAGAAACCTCGGCAGGATCGATTCCGGCGGGGATTATGCCGGCGGCATCGCGGGTTATTCGGGTGCGATAATAAAGGAGTGTTATGCGCGCTGTGTGATGCATGCCGTAGATTATGCCGGAGGTATTGCAGGAATGGGCAGCATCCTTGCAGGAAACCGCGCCATGGTCAACGTGGATGCAGGCCCCGGGGCCGTGGGATCGATCGCAGGAGCCGTGGATGAGATATCGCCCGAAAAACTCACCGGAAACCTTTACTGCGGGGGAAATATAAGAGCGGTCGGCGGAGTTGATCACAGGGGTATGGCACAGGCCACGAAATATGATATAATAAGCGGGAATTCGGACGGATTCTTTGATGCATTCAGAGTGACCTTTGTCGCTGACGGACATGAGCTGGCAACCCTTTATTGCGGCTATGGCGAAGATATCGGGGAATATGACATACCCGAGGTGCCGGCAAAGGAGGGCTTTTGCGGAAAGTGGATGCCGGACGCCTTCACTGACATTACCGGCGAGCAGCGCGTGGAGGCCGTGTATAGCAGGGCGTTGACAATGCTTGAAAGCGACATGGTCCGTGAGGGCGGGATACCTGTTTTCTACGCGGAGGGAGTTTTCTCCGGGGACGGGGCCCTTACCGTCGAAAGGTACAGCAATGAAAAAGACGGCAAAGAGGAGCGCTTTGAAATAAAGATTGTGGGATCAGAGAACAGCGAGGGACAGAAACTGAGATTCCTTCCCCGTGAGGATATGGGCAGAGTCGAAATATATGACGACACTGACGGCCCGGCGGTCAAACCGCTTCCCGCCGGAACCATGGGAAAGTATATCACCTTTGAGATTAACGGAAGCAGTGCGGATATCAGGGTCGTAAAGAAAAAGAGTTTCTTTGAAAAATATATGGTGCAGATCATATGCGCAGGCGTGTTTGTTCTGCTGGCGGCAGCAGTCGCGTTGACAGCGGCGGGGCGAAGGAGAAAGCGCGCCGGGGCCGGAGAAGCTGACCGTGATGATGAGGCAGCTAAGCAGCAGGAAAATGATGCGTCCGCCGGAGAAAAAGGCGGCGATAATGACAGGAAATCAGAGACGGAAGTCAGTGACAGCTGACAGATGCGGATCGGTTTACGATCAGGACAGGAGGCAAAAATGGACAGCAGAAAAGTACAGTACAATGTCACGGGCATGGGCTGCGCAGCGTGCCAGGCGAGGGTGGAGAAGGCGGTTTCGGCGCTTCCCGGCGTCGAAGAGGCGGCAGTATCTCTTTTGACAAACTCAATGTGCGTGACCGGAAATGTCAGTCCGGATGAGGTTATAGCCGCCGTGACAGAGGCGGGCTACGGCGCAAGTGTTGCTGATAGTGCTCCCGCGGCGGATGAGTCCGCAAAAGACGAAGCCTCGGAGAACGCAAAAAAAAACTGATAGTATCCGCGGCGATCCTTGTTGTCCTCATGTATATAACCATGGGGCATAACATGCTGGGATTGCCGCTGCCCTCTTTTCTTACGAAGAACCATGCGCTGACAGGGACTGTTCAGATGATCCTTGCAGCGGCGGTGATGTATGTCAACAGGAAATTTTTTGTGTCGGGGATACCGGCGCTTTTTCGCGGAGGACCGAACATGGACACGCTTGTGGCCATGGGGTCCTCCATTTCATTTATATGGAGTACCGTGGTCCTCGGCCGTCTGTTCATCCTGACAGCGGGCAATGCTCCGGATGAGACTGTCATGGATCTCTATCATAACCAGCTCTATTTTGAGACGGCAGCCATGATCCCGGCCCTCATATCCGTGGGAAAGCTTCTTGAATCAATATCCAAGGGAAGGACCACGGATGCGCTGAAGTCGCTTATAAAGCTCACGCCGTCGACCGCTGTCCTGGTGACCGGAGACGAAAGAAAAGAGATCTCAGCACAGGAACTGAGAGTGGGCGATCTGTTTGAGGTTAAGCCCGGTATGGCGGTGCCGGCAGACGGAACAGTCGTATCCGGAGCGAGTGCCGTGGATGAGTCGGCTCTCACCGGGGAGTCGATGCCTGTTGAAAAGCATGAGGGCGACGAAGTGAGCGCTGCAACGGTGAATACCTCCGGCAGCATCATTTGCCGCGCAACAAGGGTCGGAAATGAGACGCTTCTCTCACAGATAATAAAGACGGTTTCGGATGCCGCGGCCACCAAGGCACCCATAGCAAGGCTCGCCGACAGGGTCTCGGGGGTCTTTGTGCCGGCTGTGATACTGATAGCGGCTGTAGTGACCATAGGATGGCTGATCGCGGGGCAGACCTTTGTCTTTGCCCTGGCGAGGGGAATCTCCGTCCTCGTGATCTCATGCCCGTGTGCGCTCGGGCTTGCAACGCCCGTTGCCGTAATGGTAGGAAACGGAGTCGGAGCGAGGAACGGGATCCTGTTCAAGACTGGAGAAGCATTGGAAACAGCGGGTTCTGTAAAGATAATTGCCCTTGATAAAACAGGGACGGTCACACAGGGCAACCCTGCGGTGACAGACATCATCCCTGCGGACGGCGTAAAGGAAGAAGAACTCATGTCGATCGCATTCGGTGTGGAGGAGCACAGCGAGCATCCGATCGCAGCCGCGATCGTTGAAAAGGCAAAGGAGTCAGGGACGGCAGCATACGCGGTCACGGGTTTTAATGCGGTTCCCGGAAACGGATTGGAGGCGAGGCTTGACGGCTCGCTGATACACGGGGGCAGCAGGGAGTTTATCGGACGTTTTGCGGATATATCTTCGTTGTCGGCTGAGTATGTGGATCTGTGCAATGCGGGCAAGACGCCCACATATTTCGAGAGAGACGGCAGACTGATCGGTATGATCGCAGTGGCGGATCCGGTCAGGGAAGACTCAGGGAGTGCGATCGGGGCTTTGAAGGATATGGGGCTGGAAGTGGTGATGCTTACCGGCGATAATGAAGTGACTGCGGCTGAGATAGCGAAAAGAGCCGGAATTGACAGCTTCCGTGCCGGAATACTACCCGATGAAAAGGAAAAGGAGATAAGAAAACTCAAAGAACGCGGCCGGACGGCAATGGTAGGCGACGGCATAAACGATGCCCCCGCTCTTGTCAGTGCTGATGTAGGGATAGCCATAGGTGCCGGTACCGATGTGGCCATAGACAGCGCGGACATTGTCCTCATGAAGAGTTCCCTTGCCGATGTGGTCAAAGCGATCAGACTCAGCCGTGCCACCATGACGAGCATAAAGGAGAACCTGTTTTGGGCGTTTTTCTATAATGCGGTATGCATTCCGCTTGCCGCGGGGTTATTTGCGTATAAGATGAATCCCATGGTTGGGGCGGCTGCGATGAGTCTGTCGAGCCTCACTGTCTGTCTGAATGCGCTCAGACTTAATCTTTTCAGGGTCAATAATATATCTTAAGTTATTTATCAGAGTTCTTGCTTTCATGGTATAATATGCTGATTATGCATTTCTATGCCCGGAGGTAAGGTACGATGAAACTGTCTGAATCAGTTGCTGACAATCTGTCATTTGTCATAATATGTATGACGGTGGTCGCTCTGTTTATGGTGCTTTCTGTTGTATATGAGCGCGCCATGAGAAAGAAGAGCGGCAGCACGGAGAGGATACTCTCCACCAGAAAGATAGTGGTTATAGGCATTTTTTCCGCAATAGCCACCATATTGTTCATGCTCGATTTTCCTGTCATGTTCGCCCCGGCGTTTTATAAACTGGATTTTTCGGAACTCCCTGCCATAATAGCGGCGTTTGCATACGGACCTGTGGCGGGCGTGATGATAGAGCTCATCAAGATACTTCTGAAGCTGGTTATAAAAGGAACTTCAACCGCTTTTGTAGGAGAGCTTGCTAATTTCATGGTCGGCGTGAGCTTTGTGCTTCCGGCCGCGATGATCTATCTCAGGCACAAGACGAGGAAGACGGCAATAGTGTCATGCGTGGTCGCAACAGTGATCATGGCTGTGTTCGGTTCCGTCTTCAATGCGGTATATCTGCTTCCTGCCTTTTCCAGTTTATACGGCATGCCTCTTGAGGCGATCATTGATATGGGACACAAGATCAATCCCGCGATATCCGATGTGACCACTTTTGTGGCGCTTGCTGTTGCTCCCCTGAATCTGCTGAAAGGTTTACTGGTCTCTCTCATCACTCTGCTTGTTTATAAAAAGCTGAGTCCCGTGCTCAAATCCGGCTTTCAGAGCGGCGGGAACAAGGGGAAGAAGGCTTGAATAACGAAGTGACGGACACGGAGTTCGTATCCCTTTCGGAAGAAGATACCGAGGATATAGCGGCGCGTATAGCGGGGGATGCAAAACCGGGTGATGTATATGCGCTGGAGGGAGATCTCGGCGCCGGGAAGACTGTATTTGCCAGAGGCTTTGCCCGGGGATTGGGAGTACCGGATAACACGAGGGTGGTGAGCCCTACGTATACATTAATGCAGATATATGAGGGAGGCAGACTGCCTCTGTACCATTTTGACATGTACAGACTTGCGGATTCTTCGGAGGCTCTGGATGCCGGCTTTGACGAGTATCTCTACGGCAGCGGCGTGAGTCTGGTGGAGTGGGCTTCAAGGATAGAGGACATACTGCCGCAGGGCGGAAGTATGATAAGGGTTTTGATCGACAGAGGAAATGATGATAACGTGCGGCGCATAAGGATCCGGAGGTGCCGGGAGATATGAGGGTTCTTGGCATTGATTCATCCGGCCTTGTGGCTGCGGCGGCTCTGGTTGATGACGGCAGACTGACCGCCGACTACCGGATAGATCATAAAAAAACACATTCGCAGACCCTGCTCCCCATGATCTCCGAGATCATGAGGATGAGTGAGTGCGACCCCGGATCGCTGGATCTGATCGCAGTCGCAGCGGGGCCGGGATCTTTTACGGGTTTGAGAATAGGCGCGTCAACGGCCAAAGGACTGGCCTATGACGGTGACATACCGATAGTTCCCGTGTCAACGCTGGAGGCGCTGGCATGGCAGTTGTGTGATAATGAGGGAATTGTCTGTCCCGTGATGGATGCCAGAAGGGGACAGGCATATACTGCGCTCTACAGGATGCAGCCGGTGTGGAAGAGCACGGACGGAGCCGATTCCGTTATGATCGAGGAGTTATCTCCGCGGGCTGCTGATATGGGCGATGTGATCGAACGGATAAATGCACTCGGCGAGAGGACGATCTTCATCGGTGACGGAATACCGGTGTTTGCGCAGCTTATCGCCGGGAAAACGGAGGTTCCGTACAGATGCGCACCGCCGTGGCGGAACAGGCAGAGTGCTGCCGCGTTGGCTTATCTCGGAGAAAGGAAGTATATGAAGGGCGTTTCGGAGACGGCAGACACATTTGCGCCGGTTTATCTGAGAGCGTCCCAGGCTGAGAGAGAAGCCGGAGAAGCAGGGAATGTAACCTACCGCAGGATGACGGCAAAGGACGCCGCACCGGCAGCTGCGCTTGAGAGAGATACACTTGGCAGAGAGGCCTGGTCTGAGGCGCAGCTGAAGGAAGCCGCGGACAGAAGTGACAGCATGTATATAATGGCGGAATCCGGCGGCAGACACGTGGCTCACGCCGGCATCAGAGATGTGTGCGGGATTGGCGAACTGGGGAATGTGTGCGTGCATCCCGATTTCAGAAGAAGGGGCATAGGAAGAGAACTTGTATCAAGGCTCATAAATCCGGGGGAAGGACTCTGCGAAGGAGACGTGACTCTGGAAGTGAGATACAAAAATGAGGCGGCTTTTATGCTATACAGAAAATGCGGATTTGAGGAAGAGGGCGTGAGACCCGGCTTTTATGCGGATCCGTCGGATGACGCAAGGATAATGTGGCTTCGGAGGCATCGCGATGCTTGAGGCCTGCCTTCTCGGAACGGGCGGCATGATGCCGCTGCCATACAGGTTTCTGACCTCGCTGATGATCCGCTACAACGGCATCAGCATACTCGTCGACTGCGGCGAGGCGACGCAGATAGCCATGAGAAAGAAGGGCTGGAGTCCGAAACCGATAGATGTGATGCTGTTTACCCATTATCATGCGGATCATATATCGGGACTTCCCGGCATGCTTCTCTCAATGGGAAATGCCGAGAAGCAGACACCGCTTCTGATGGCCGGACCAAAGGGGCTTGAGCGTGTGGTGACGGCTCTGAGAGTGATCGCACCGGAGATACCTTTTCCGATAGAGTTTCACGAGTTTTCGGGGAATGAGGAGGATGTGAAGATCCCCGGACAGCCGGCTCTGGGCGTCCATGCTTTCAGAGTGAACCACAATGTCCTTTGCTTCGGCTACAGGTTCGATCTCTCCAGAATCGGCAGATTTGACATAAAGGCAGCCGGGGAACTGGGCATAGAAAAAAAGTACTGGAACAGACTGCAGCACGGGGAGACCCTGACCGATGAATCGGGCAGGTTGCTGACTCCGGATATGGTGCTGGGCCCCGCGAGAAAGGGCATCAGACTCACATATACGACAGATACGAGACCCACAAAGAGCATTGTCGAAAATGCCGCGGGAGCGGATCTGTTCATATGCGAGGGTATGTATGGTGAGCCCGACAAGGATGCCCAGGCGAGGGAAAAGAAGCATATGACGTTTGTCGAGGCGGCAAAGCTCGCAAGAGAAGCGCAGGTTAAGGAGATGTGGCTTACGCATTACAGCCCGTCTCTCAACAGACCGCAGGAGTACCTGCACAGGGCAAAGGAGATCTTCCCGAACACCGTTGCCGCAAAGGACGGGCGTTCGATCGATATTTTGTTTGATGATGAAGAGGTTTCGGATCTGAAATGAAGAATTCTGCACTGCAGAAAACACTCATATTGATCCTGATGGCGGCAGCTATAGCGGTAGCCGTCTATTTCGGCTACATCAACAGGAATTCCTCGTCCTCCGAGGAGGAGATAACTGTCGGAGAAGTCGAGGAGATTCTGATGCTCGATTATGAGAAGCATTATCCGCCTACCGCGAGAGAGACGGTGAACAACTTCTTCAGGATATATAAGGCGCTCTATGGTGAAAACGCCACCGATGAACAGATACTTCAGATGGGTGCCAAGCTTCTGGAACTCTATGACAAGGATCTGGCGGATTTTCAGTTTGACTATGACAACAGTCTGCTGCAGGAGGTCAACAGAAAGAAGACTGACGGCTACACTGTTTCAACCTATCATGTACAGAGCGCCAGCGAAACGATAACCAAGCGCGTTGAGGGCAGGCAGGTCACTTACGTGGAGTGTATGGTCACCATGCGAAAAGGTTCAAAGCTGTATGCCAACAATTATCTGTTTGTCTTAAGACTTGAGGAGGAGACCGGCCGCTGGAAGATCTACGGGTGGACGGTGACTTCGGATGACGATGAGTGAGAAGAAGGATATAACGATCCTGGCAATTGAGAGCTCGTGTGATGAGACGGCGGCTGCGGTCGTAAGAAACGGCCGTCATGTGATGTCGGATATCATATCTTCGCAGGTACCTGTTCATGTAAAATACGGCGGAGTAGTGCCGGAGATAGCTTCGAGAAAGCATATTGAGGCGATAACCGGCTGCGTGGACGGCGCATTGAAGGAGGCGGGAGTCACACTGAAGGATCTCGACGGCGTTGCTGTGACATATGGTCCGGGGCTTGTCGGTGCACTGCTGGTCGGGGTGGGCTTTGCAAAATCTCTCGCCTTTGCGGCTGATCTTCCGCTTGTCGGGGTTCATCACATAGATGGGCACATCAGCGCTAATTACATAGAAGATGAGACACTAAAGCCTCCGTTTGTGTGTCTGGTGGCGTCCGGCGGGCATTCCAATCTGGTATATGTAAGAGATTACGGAGTGTATGATATTTTGGGGCAGACCAGAGATGATGCCGCAGGAGAGGCTTTTGACAAGGTTTCGAGGGCTCTCGGCCTCGGCTATCCCGGGGGACCGGCGGTTGACAGGGCAGCAAGGGAAGGGGATCCGGATGCCTATGAGTTCCCAAGGGCAAAGATACCCGATGCCTCATATGACTTCAGCTTCAGCGGCCTCAAGTCGGCAGTGCTTAATCTCATAAATCATGCAAAAATGTCCGGCGAGGAACTTAGGGTCGCGAATATAGCGGCTTCCTTTGAGAAGGCTGTGGTCGATGTGCTGGTGGAGCATACGGTGCGCGCCGCCGATGAGACCGGGGCAAAGATCGTATCCATCGCGGGCGGTGTCGCTGCAAATACCAGACTCAGGGAGTGTATGGGAAAAGCCTGCTCGGAAAGAGGACTTAAGTATGTGCATCCATCACTCAGGCTTTGTACCGACAATGCCGCGATGATAGGAGCGGCAGGTTATTACAGGTTTATTGCCGGCGCAAGGAGCGGCCTGGATCTGAATGCAGAGCCGAACCTTCCGCTCGGTGACAGGGAACGCAGATTCCACGGCAATATGGGAAAGACCAGAGAGGGTGCGCAGTGAGAAGTGCGGCAGTATTGCTCGCCGCCGGCAGCGGCAGACGAATGGGCTCCGGGAATAAGAAGCAGTATCTTGATCTGTGCGGAAGGCCGCTTATGTACTACGCTCTGGATACATTTTCAAAGAGCGGCGTAGATGACCTTATAATAGTCGTATCGCCCGGCGATGCGGACCTGGTCAGGCACGATATAGTGGAAAAATACGGAATAGACCGCGTCAGAGCAATTGTTGATGGCGGGGCGGAGCGCTATGATTCTGTGAGGAACGGTGTGACGGCGGCTGGTGAAGCGGATCTGATACTCATTCATGACACGGCGAGACCCTTTGTCACGGTGGAAATGATAGAAAGGGCGATGAAGGCGGCCGGGGAATGCGGGGCTGTCGTGGTCGGAATGCCGGTCAAGGACACAGTCAGGATCACGGATGAGAACGATGTGGGCGTAAGTACACCTGACAGACGCAGGGTCTGGGCTGCCCAGACTCCGCAGGTTTTTGAGGGCAGGCTCATAAGGAAGGCATATGAGCTTCTTGCCAAAGATGCTGACGGAAAGATCCGGGGAGATGTCATGATAACCGATGATGCCCAGGTTGCCGAGATCTATATGAATGTTCATGCAAAGATGGTGGAGGGTTCCTGGTCCAATATAAAAGTCACCGTCCCCGAGGATATTCCTGTCGCGGAATCTATACTTAAGGGAAAAGCTGTGTGAATAAGCTGCCCCGGCATGTCTGATGACGGTACCTGCGCGGGAATATTAATATAGTGTCAGGTTGTACTTGACAACATGAATGCAGGGTGTTATTATATTTTTCACGCTGCGCGGAACCGATAGCAAGACAGCGTTATGGAGCGGTATCGAAGCGGTCATAACGAGGCGGTCTTGAAAACCGTTTGGCTTAACGGCCACAAGGGTTCGAATCCCTTCCGCTCCGCTTAAAAA
>JAILGA010000049.1 GCA_024697225.1 Lachnospiraceae bacterium | reverse complement strand
ATATTCCTCATTCACTTCGGAGTGCTCCCTTCGGTCTTTTTCGCTGACCGTCCAGCCCGGAGCGACCTGATTGACCGTGATGCCGTATTCTCCCAGTTCCTTTGCAAGCACGCGGACGATCCCGTCAAGTCCTCTCTTTGCAGACGTATAGGCGCTGCAGTTTTCCTCGGCGAGAGCGGCACACTCCGTATTTGTGCAGATTATCCGCCCCCAGTGCTTCTCCTTCATATCCGGTGCAAATGCCTTGGCCATATACACAGTCTGCATCACACAGCTTTCAAACTGACTGTAATAATCTGCCGGGTCCTGTTCGAGAAGCGGCTTCCAGTCATACTGTATCACTGCGTTGTCCACGATGATGTCGGGAAGAACAAAGTTTTCGCGGACATCGTCCCTCATGCGAAAAACGCTATCCCGGTCGGTCACATCCGCCTTTACCGCATACGCCTTCCGCCCCATACCGCGGATCTCGTCTGCAAGGTTCTGCGCCTTCGCCTCATTGCTGTTGTAATGGATTATCACATCGGCGTTACAGTCGGCGAACTTCCTTGCCATCACTCTGCCAAGCTCCCCGCTTGCTCCGGTGATGAGCACCACTCTGTTTTTCATATCAAGTTCTAACATGATGTCCCCTTTCTGTTGTATTCAGGCGACGTCAATGATGATCATTCCCTGCGCAGTCTGATGAATTGTCCGGGAGTCAGAAGCACATCCGCCTGCCACTCATCATATGACTCGAAATCCTCGAATACCGTGACCTTCTTCACTTCGATCCTGTCGTCTGTTTCAACGTTCACAAGCGTCTTCGTCTCCTTTTTTGAATGAAGCGTCACGCGAACGGTGTGCAGATCATCTTTGACATATCTGTACAGAATGATGCTCCCGTCATCATATGTGAACACTGAAACCCCGCTGCCTGATACATACACATCATCGGAGAGTGCCCGTCTCATAACATCCGCGGCCTCTGCGGGCACCCTGTAAAGATCCGCATCGTTGTCCGGAACGGCAAGGATGTAGAGCCGTCCCTTTCCGTAGGTACCCCTTAAGAACAGCGATGCGTGCAGATCTCCGTCTCCGCCGTTTAAGAGTGACCAGGAGGCGTTGTTAGCGTGAACGATCTCCGGGAACATTACAGGCTTCTGATCATCAATATACCCGCCCTCATCCGAGGTCACATGATAACGGGTCACCATATATTTTCTGCCGGTGAACACCGCCTCCGTCAGGCCGGCACCTCGGAGCGCCTCCTGTGCTCCGGCAAAAAAGCCCGAGGTGATAACGGCATCTCCGCCGTTTTCGACAAATGCCGCAAGCTTCCTTATGATATCGGGATCCGCAAGTGCGCTCTTAGTAAGCAGCAGCTTCCCGCCATTTTCCGGGAAGAACGGTGTAGGTTCCATGGGAAGTCCCAGCATGCCGAGCCGCATCTCGAGATGGTTCTCGCCCGATGACGCGAAGGGAATATAGACCGGAATGCCCTCAGGCGAACCCGCAGTCTTAATCATACTGTCGATCCTGCCAAACTGCAGCTTCAGGGGCGCCGCGAAGGGATTGTTTATCAGATCGCCCCACTGGAACATCATTATCTCTTTAGCTCCGGAAAAGCAGGTGAGATATGCCTGCTCAAGATAGCGATCCACTGACCAGCACTGGTAGACATCAAACCATCCGCCGCCGTTTCTCTCAGGCCACGCATTGTCCATCCAGCGAACCAGCGAGTAACTCAGATACTCCGGCAGATGCTGGTCGGTGTACGCGGGACTTCTGGTCTCGGTTCCTGTATATGTCGCATCAAAAATATCACGCTGCACCTCGGGAACATAACCGGTGAAGTGATAGGACTCGCGCCAGTTCGGATATTTTATGACCATTTTGACGTGCGGATTCACAGCCTTTGCGGGACCGACGATCAGATTCTCGGACACATCCTTCATGAGCTCACGCCTGAAGGTCACCCAGTCGCGGTCTCCTTTTTCTTTTATACAGCTCTCGCAGGTGCAGCCGGTAAAGAAGAAATCGTCGAGTATCACCTCCTCAAAGATGGACGCCGTGTACTCGGAGACCTCTTTGATGCGTTTTCTCATCGCAGGATCAGTGTAGCATATAGTTTCAAAAAGACGCCTCTTGCCCTTTTGGGCGCCGTCAAAATCGTTAAATGTGGTCGTAATACCGCCGGAAACCTCGACACCGTTGTCTTCCAGAAAGGTCTTGATCATCAGGATCTGTTCAGGGGCGACATCGCAGCTCCCGCGATGGGTCTCGAGATATACCTTATCCAGTCCGACATATTTCTCAAGAAAATCATAGTCGCGCTGCAGCGTATCGTTAGTGAACGATGCGGCAACCTGCGCCGGGATATATACTACGGTTTTGAAATTTTCATAATGGCTCATAAGCTCACACTGCCTTTCTCAGGAATGCTTTCACCCCGCTTGGTGACAACAGTAACAATGATAATATAACAAAGATGATGTCTTAACGCATATTGATTTTTGACAGATAGATGTTCAAATTTTGACGCGGACAACGATCGGGTTCGTTGCAAAATGCAGAGAAAGTGATTATACTAATCACTCGAAGTAAACAACGATCATCTCATAAAAACGAGGAGGATAAAAATGTCTGACAACAATGCTCCCAGGCTTATAGCAGAAGGAAAGGTAAGAGAGATCTACGATTGCGGCGACACGCTGGTGCTGGTCGCAACTGACAGGCTCTCCGCCTTCGACGTCATATTGAAGAGTGCGATACCTGACCGTGGAAAGCTCCTCACCCGCATGTCCAGGTTCTGGTTCGGATTCACTTCCGATATAGTACCGAACCACATGATTTCCACGGATACCGCGGACATGCCTGAATTTTTCAGGAACGCGGATTTTGAGGGACGCTCCATGCTGTGCAAAAAGCTGGAGATGATACCCATAGAATGCATTGTCCGCGGTTATATCACGGGAAGCGGATATCAGAGTTATATTAAGACGGGCGAAGTCTGCGGTATAAAACTGCCCGAAGGCTTAAAGGAATGCGAGAAACTGCCCGAGCCCCTGTACACCCCCAGCACAAAGGCTGAGGCCGGGCTTCACGACGAAAACATATCCTACGAAAGAAGTGTGGAGGTTCTCGAGAAGCGCTTCCCCGGCAGAGGGAAAGAGATAGCGGAAAAGATACGCGATACCACCCTCGCGATTTATAAGAAATGCGCCGCCTACGCCATTGAACGCGGTATCATCATTGCGGATACCAAGTTTGAATTCGGTCTCGACGAGAACGGAAATGTCACCCTCGCCGATGAGGTACTGACACCGGATTCCAGCAGATTCTGGCCGGCAGAGGGATATGAGGCAGGGAAGAGCCAGCCGTCATATGACAAGCAGTTCGTGCGCGATTATCTCAAGGCGAACCCCGACTGCGACAACACTCTTCCTGACGAGATCATCAAAAAAACCTGGGAAAAATACAGTGAGGCCTGCAATGTCCTCACAGGAGAAAAATGAACAGCTGTATGATCACAGTGCCTGTGCCGATGTGACCTTTTCCACGCTGCCCTTTATATCCTCGAACTCACAGCCAAGGGAATAGGCCAGTTCGGAAAACAGGAGTTTTTCCGCCGTCGCAAGATGCTTTTCATCTACGGCGGCGAATTTTTTTCCTTCACTTTCACGCCTGCGGCGCAGGATATAAAGCGTCTTAACAAGCGCCATCATCTCCCCGGCCTGATTTCTCTTTATTATCTCGCTGACGACAGGTTCGGATTTCTTACCGCCGCAGATGTCGAGTTCGGCCATATCGCCAGCGTGCTCCAACAGTCTTTTGGCTTCACTCTTTTCTGTAACCTCACGAAGTCTCTCGCTCTCCGAGTCCACAGGCACATAAAGCACGCCTCTGGCATCGTCCTCCGCCACCATCATGTAAAAATCCCTCTCCTTACCTCTCTCGATGAAGGAAGGAACCAATATGTCTTCTACACGGCAGAGACCGTGGATCCCATAAACTGTGTGGTCACCCTTATTCAGCATATATCATCACCTGCGATTCAATACGGACAGCGCGCCATACGCGCGCTCAACATGTATCATTATACCACATTTTTGCGGTCTTGTGACACACGAACGGGCATTCTTTTAAGCACACAGGCTGTTGTCACGCTTCGGAAAGCTCGTAGGTCAGGTCAAAGATATCACCTCTTACGATGTAGAAATCATGCTCATCATCTGCTCTGCAGGCAATGAAATCCCCCTCGGAACCGCTCATGTATTTTTCCTCGTCCCACTCGGTAAAAAGCTTCATATTGCTGTCCAGTCTTGCGGCGCGGATCATCGAGGTGCCTGTGGTTTTGCAGGCTCTGATGTGATCCTTCAGCTCGTAGACCCTTCCGTCAATACCTGAATAGATCTTCGGCATATACTCGGTTTCCGGAAGGAATGTATCTCCCAAAGGAATATAGCTCGCAGTGAATTTCCCGGTCTTTATGGGATACACCTCACCGAGGATCCCCACCATGAGGACAAAGCTTCCGTCGGCCACAAGATCCATATCACCCTCAAGGGTTCTCACTTTGACAGGGGTGCCCTTTTCCACAAACGACAGAGGATCACAGTATCCCAGCGTCAGTTCCTTCTTTCTGTACAGGAGAAACCGTCTCATATCCGGCCTGTAATCCGAGGCATAAACAATCTCAAAGGAAGAAAAATAATCATTTACTGCAGAATAGAGATGCTCGCGTATCGACATGCCGGGATGCTTCTCGCTGAGCGCGCTCTCACTTATAAAGCCGCCGGCCTTATAGCTGTGGCCGCCTCCCGATCCGACTCCGGCAGTGATATGCCTGATAAATTCATCTGCCATCACCTCTTTGACACAGCTTCGCACCGACAGCTTATATCCTCCGGAAACATGTCCGAACGCAATTACCAGCTTGAACTCGGCAACCTGGAGCGCCGTGTCGCTTATGATCCCGAGGATGTTGGGATCACACTCATCGGCCTGAAGGATCCCGCACTCGTGCTCGTCTATGCATGTATAATGGGCCAGTGCCTCCCCTGTTATCCTCATCTCCTCGATGGATATATTGCTGTTGGAGAACAGCCGTATCTGCGCTTCATTATGCGGCAGAACGTCTCTCATATCCTTGTCGAGCGGATGATAGACATCCGTGAAGCCGCCCGTATCCGTCATCAGACCGTAGTACAGTGCGGTTGTAAGATCCCTGTCACTTCCGATATCGTATCCGGCATCCTCAAGCATCTGCCAGACCAGGGTCGCGCAGCCTCCAAGCTCCGGCTTTATCTGCTGAAGCTCCAGTCCCGGGTCTCCGTTGTGATGGTCTATCACCGCTACCTCGTCTGCATCAAATTTCGTCACGTTCCCCTGGCCGTACTGGCAGTCCACGGTTATCAGAAGCCCCTCCAGCTTCTCTTCCGAAGCGGCGAGATACTGTATCGGTATATCCAGTTCGCTTATCATCAGAAGCAGATTGGACTTTGTTATCCTGAACCTTCCGCTGTATATGATACGAACCTGCCTGCCCTTTGACCCGAAATACCTGTATAACCCAAAGGCGGAAGCTATCGCATCCGGATCCGGGTTATCGTGGCATTGCAGGGTTATCTTTTCATATCCGTCAAGGTCTTTCAGCTGCATTTTTCTACACCTCAATCATCGAGCATTCTGTATCGTTCTCTCATCTCCTCTGAAGGCGCGTAACCCGCAAGCTTCGAGTCGGCCTCCTTTATCAGATCATCATATTCCCTTAAGGGAACATAGATCAGATTGTCATGATCACAGAAGCTGTCGTTTCTGAACAGAATAAGAGCTTTCTTATCCGGGGAATAATCATAAAATCCGGGAACGGACGCGATCACCTCGAGATCGCCGTTTAGCAGATAGCTTGTGTTTACCCCGATAAGCACATAGAGTCCCGTATCATACAGCTTCCCAAGTCCCGTAAAAGTGCCGTGGATATCGTACAGCGTACGCGCCGGCGTATCCGAACCGTTTTCGAAAAACTCTATCGTGTGGTCTCCCTTTTGCACGAACATAAATCTTCCGTCACCGGACCACGCCTCCTCGCCGTCTGAAAGCACAGGGCCTCTCGACACGGAATAATCGCTGTATTCGATATTCCCCGCCGACTCATAATTATCGCGCCGGTTAAAGCGGTAGCGCACCGCATTGCCGGCATCTGCAAACTGTATATACAGGACATCATCCCTGAACGCCGCGCCGAATACGTATTCATCCGGTTTTTCGGGAAGCCATGTGGCTGTATAATCAAGGAGAGTGTTGTCATCGGGGCTGTACAGATAAAGAGTAAAATCCGAGGTCACGATGAGCACATGACTCTCGTCGAACTCTTCGGCACATATTATCTGGGTCCCGCCGAGATAGTTTTCCAGATAAAAGTACTCCCCCGCATCACCCCAGAAATCGTCGGGCGGAAGCTCCATCACTCCGTCCGGCACAAGCATGTCGACATTGTAATCCCCCAGTGCATTTGTCAGCGCATATTGGGCTGCTGACGAATACAGCTCCGGTTCTTCATCACGGGAGGACGGCATCGCTGTCCTTATCGCATACAGCGCATCCTGCCTGCGCCCGAGGCCAAGCAGTTCCCCTGAGACCAGCGCCATGGATTCCTCATACTTTTTTCTGGACTGCAGATATTGTTCCTGCAGTTCTTCATGCTGGCTCTCTATGGTCTTCTTCTGGTCGCTTATCTTTATCGAGAGTGCCGTCATGCAGATACCAAAGATCAAAAATACCAGCGCACAGACAGCGCTCACGGACGCGATCCTTCTTATCCGCTGCTCGCGGTGGCGCTGCTTCAGATCATCATAACCAAGGCCGTACATGGGAGCGGCAAGTCGCAGCACCGCGTCATCGATAAGCCTGCTCCGCTTGCGCGGATCAGACTCCCGCACATCGGCCGCAAGAGGCTCAACCTCCTCGCGCACAGTTACGACATCGCCGTTTTCATTGGTGCGCGTGACATCCCGGAATCTTATCCCCTCCGGAAAAGACTCGTCCGGCTCACCCTCGGCAAGAATAGCAAGGATGTGATCCTGGCCGTGCAAAGCCTTGAAGGTCTCGATTTCCTTCTGACACCATTTTGATTCGGGAAGTCTCGGAGTGCAGATGACAACGAGCCACTCGGAGTTTCTGAGCGCCTCCTCTATGGGATCGGATAGATTGGATGCCAGAGGAAGCTCATCCTGATCCCTGAACACCCGCTGTATGCCCCAGCGCTCTCTGGGGAAGTCCTTCCGCATATTGACAGGGAGTCTGAATCTCTCTATCTTTCTGTGGAGTTCTATGGCAACAGCCTTATCAAGCTCATGATGTCTGTAGCTTATAAAGGCATTGTAATGTGTTTCCCTGTTCGCTTCGCTCAAAGATCATTCCCCGCGCTTTTTTTCTACAAGTTTTTTCATTTTTCCCCTTGCTCTCTGAAGGGCATTATCGGTGGTCTTTTCGCTTCTGTTAAGAACCTTTGCGGCCTCGGCACTGCTCATTCCTATGATCGCAAGATCAAGAACCTGTTTTTCCAAAGGACTCAGTTCCTGATCTATGAGCTCCGACAGTTCCTTCTCGCTCTCCCTGTCTATGAACCTGGCCTCGGGATCATCCTCGGAGGGCGCAGCCAGTTCTTCTATATATTGCGTTTCCGCGGCATCATCGCCGGAGTAGAGGGAAATATACGTATTGAGCGGCATGTGCTTTTTTCTGCCCGAAGCCTCAACAGCCGAATACATCTGTCTTGAGACACATAATTCGGCAAAGGTGGAAAAACTCGCGTCCCTTCCTATGTCGTAGTCTCTTATGGCTTTAAAAAGGCCTATCATGCCCTCCTGGATAAGATCCTCTCTGTCGGCGCCAAGGAGATACATGGTACCGGCCTTTTTCCTGACAAGATTCTTATACCTGTCCATTATGACGTCATTGATCTTTTCCTCGCCGTCCCTGATCCTCATAATGAGGGCGTCGTCCGTCTCAGAACTGTAGTCCAACTCTATTTCCTCCCCGCCCTCTGCCTTGTGATCTCATATGCTATCATGCCGGCAGCCACCGATGCATTCAGTGATGATATCTCTCCGGCCATGGGTATGGATGCCGTAAGGTCACATTTCTCCTTTACGAGCCTCGAGACGCCATGCCCTTCGTTTCCTATCACAAGGCAAATGGGCCCCCGGAGATCAATTTCGTAAAGGGGTGCTCCGTCCATGTCGCCGCAAACTATCCAGAGCGATCTCTTTTTAAGCTCCTCAATGGTCCTTGAGAGATTGGTGACCCTTATTACCGGCAGATGCCACACGGCGCCTGCGCTGGTTCTCGCGACAGTCTCAGAAAGCGGCGCAGATCTGTCCTTGCCCACGATAACTCCGTGAGCCCCCATGGCCTCTGCGGTTCTTATCATCGCGCCGAAATTGTGGGGGTCCTCGATCCCGTCCAGCATGAACAGAAAGGGATCTGTCCCCCTTTTTTCCGCAAGTTCAAAAGCGGCATCCAGATCCGAATACTTTGCCGCGGAGGCTCTGGCCACGATCCCCTGGTGATGTCCGGTCTTTGAGATGCGATCCAGCGCCGTCCTGTCAACTTCCTTATAGGGTATGCCCCTGTCGGAAAGCCTTTTCTTTATATCCGCCATCGGGGCTTTTTCATCGCCCCTGAGTATCCAGGCCCTCTCTATCGGAGTTCCGGCCGAAAGAGCTTCCCTGAGTGCGTTTCTGCCTTCTATATAGAGAGCCGTATCCGCACTGTATCCGCTATTTCTGTCCTTCATCTGTCTTTGCCCCGGCATTAAATATCTCCTCTATCGGCTCCGATCTTACTTCATCGTTCTCTCCGCGGTCCTTCATCCCGGCCTCGATTAGCTCCATCAGCCTCGCCATCTCACCTTTCATGTAGAGATAGCCGCACAGCGCCTCAAGCCCTGTGGCCAGTCTGTAATCCGCTATGCTCTGATGCTTGGCCACCGTGGCAGTGTGAGTGTTTCTGCCCCTTTTCAGTATCGCCGCCTCTTCCTCTGTGAGAAGCGGTGCGATCACCTTTGCCATTTCGGCCTGGGCATGGGCATTGACCCTGTCCGCCTTATCCCTGTGGATCCTTTTTACCGGCCGGTTTGCCCCCGCCATCACCACCTTTGTTCGGATGATGAGATCAAATACCCCGTCCCCCACAAAAGCCAGTGTCAGGGGGGAAAGTGATCCGGGATCAAGCTTCAGACCCTCTTCCACTTCACGCCCTCTCTGGTGTCCTCAAGAACGATACCTCTTGCCTTGAGCTCATCCCTTACAGCATCCGCACCGGCATAATCCTTTGCCTTCTTTGCTTCCTGCCTTTTCGCTATAAGCGCCTCGATCTCTTCGTCGGTGATGTCTCCCTCTGCCGCGGTTCTGGCGGACAGATCGAGTCCCAGAAGCCCAGTGAGATCATCCAGTTCCTTTTTCAATGCCCAGACCAGCGTTTTTGACGACTTTTCCGATACGCTGCTGTTGATGTGGCGCACAAGCTCGTAAACAGCCGCAAGAGCATCAGCTGTGTTCAGATCGTCATCCATTGCTTTTTCAAACTGTTCCCTGCTCTTTTTTGCCTCAGCGATCAGCGTCTGATCGCCGTCATCTGCGCCGTCATGCGCATTCTTAAGGAGATATTCGAGATTGCTTTCGCAGTTTATGAGCCTCTCCATGCTGTTCTTTGCGGCATCCATCAGCTCGCTGTTATAGTTGAGCGGGCTCCTGTAATGAGCGGAAAGGAGGAAGAGCCGCAGTACCCGGCCCTCGTACTTCTCAAGGATATCGCGCACAGTGAAGAAATTTCCGTCGGACTTGGCCATCTTGCGGCCGTCGATATTGAGGAAAGCATTGTGCATCCAGTATCTGGAGAATTCCTTTCCGCTGACTCCCTCAGACTGCGCTATCTCATTTTCGTGGTGGGGGAAGATAAGATCCTCTCCGCCGCCATGTATATCTATCTGCTCTCCCAGATACTTTTTGCTCATGACAGAGCACTCAATGTGCCAGCCGGGACGCCCGTCGCACCAGGGCGAAGACCAGGAGGGCTCGCCCTCCTTCTTCGGCTTCCACAGCACAAAATCCAGCGGATCCTCCTTCTGATCCTCACCTGTGACCAGGATGGAACGGTTGCCGCTCCGAAGATCGTCCAGATTCTTGTGGGAGAGTTTCCCATAGTAAGGAAATTTCCGCGTCCTGTAATATACCGTGCCGTCCTCTGCTTTATAGGCAAAGCCTTTGTCAATGAGAGTCTGTATCATTTCTATCATGCCGCCTATCTCTTCGGTGGCCTTGGGATGGGTCGTCGCCTCCATCACATTCATCGATTTCATGTCTTTTCTGCATTCTTCGATGTATCTCTCAGAGATCACAGATGAGTCAACGCCTTCCTCGTTCGCTTTTTTGATGATCTTGTCATCCACGTCGGTGAAGTTCGATACAAAATTCACATCATAACCCTTGTACAGAAAATATCTCCTGACCGTATCAAAAAACACCATGGGTCTCGCATTTCCTATGTGTATCAGGCCATACACGGTGGGTCCGCACACATACATGCTGACCTTTCCGGGTTCAAGAGGTACAAATTCTTCTTTTTGTTTTGTGAGTGTATTTAATATCTTCATGCTGATCTCCTTTTATCTGTCACGGACATTGTCCGCCTGTTCTGTCTTTGTCACTGCGGCCGCAGTCTGCGCAGGCAAAAACGTCAGTTGTTAAACAGAGCCGTGCCTCATATCCTGCTTATCAGTGCTATGGCCTGGGCCGCGATACCCTCTCCGCTGCCCGTAAAGCCGAGTCCTTCTTCGGTCGTGGCCTTGACGCTCACCTGATCCGCATCAAGTCCCAGCGCCCGCGCCATGTTTTCTCTCATCGTTTCGATATATGCCGCAAGCTTCGGTCTCTGGGCTATGACTGTGGAATCTATGTTTTCCACGCGGTAGCCCGCCTCCGCGAGGATATCCCTGACTCTTTCCATGAGCACAAGACTTGACGCCCCTCTGTAGGCTTCATCGGTATCGGGAAAATGCTTTCCGATGTCTCCGAGAGCCGCCGCACCCAGGATCGCATCCATCACGGCATGCGCCAGGACATCCGCGTCCGAATGGCCAAGAAGCCCCTTTTCATATGGTATCTCCGCGCCGCCGAGGATCAGTTTTCTGCTTTCGACCAGTTTATGTACGTCATATCCCGTTCCAATGCGCATTTTTTCTCCATTTCTCATATAACACTCTGAAGCACCGAAAGAATATCCTCCTTTGCGGCCTTAACGCTCCCCTGCGCCATCTCCGGGCTTCCGCCCCCTTTGGCTCCGAGTTTTTCGCGAAGCGCCGCCACAGCCTTTCCTGCGTCGCAGCCTTTTAAGTCTGCGCCCTTTCTGCCGCGGCCTATCACAAAGGAATATCCGGCGTCATCTTCTCCCGCAAATACGCCCCGAAGTCCCGTTCCTTCATTCATCCAGACATCAAGTGCCCTTCTTGCGGGGTTCATCTGTATATCTCCCGAAAAGACGAATTCCTCCGACGAGAGACCGGCGGACACCATCTTCTCGCACAGCTCCGCGGCCTGTCTCTTTGCCTCGGAGAGGTCATTTTTCATGCGTTCAAATGCACCGGGGACTTCCGGCACACCTGTAGAAAGGCTTCTTGCCAGGCCGGTGATGAGATCGTGTTCACGGGTGAGCGCGTAGAGTGCTCGTTTTCCGCAGGCCGCATACACTCGGATACCGCCTTTGTGGTTCTCAAAGGACATCACCTTGATAAGCCCCACCTCGCCGGTCCTTCGCACATGCGGCGCACAACAGGCGCACACATCAATGCCCGGGATCGTGACGAGTCTTATGGCGCCTTCGATCTCCTTTTTACTCCTGTAGTTTATCCCTGCGAGCTCCTGTGCTGACGGATAGCGGGCATCCACTTCGAGATCCCGCCAGACGGCATCGTTTGCCAGGGCTTCCGCATTATTTATCTCATCCTGGGTAAAGGGCCTGTTGTAGTCCATCGTCATGATCTCACCGGAGAGATGAAAGCCCACGTTGTCGCAGGAAAAGCGGCTGCAGACAACACCCGAAAAGATGTGTTCCCCGGTGTGCTGCTGCATCTTATCGAACCGTTTGTTCCAGTCGATCTCACCGTGAACCGTGCTTCCTGTTTCCACCGGCCCGTCAAGCACATGCGTTATGACATCAGTCTTCTCATCGATCCGGACATCTGTCACACGCACACCTCCCAGCGTTCCGGTGTCGGAGGTCTGTCCGCCTGACTCCGGAAAGAACGCCGTCCCATCCAGTATAACGGCATAGCCTTCAGGGATGGCCTCACATGAGAGGACTTTCCCCTCAAAAGCCGTCAGATACGCATTTTCGTCATATAGTTTCTGTGTTTTCTCATACATAACAGTTAATTATAGCATATATGGATCGCTGTAATCAATTTCGACGGGCGCTGGGTTTTATTACTATTCACAGCTCCATCTGCTTGTTGGACGACTGTGAATAGTAACCTGTGTTTCAGCAGTTCCCCGTGTAGACATATCTCAGGATGCCGCGCGCCACATCTGCGAGGCGATAGATAAGGCGCACATCAGTCGCCTCCCTGTCCGTCATATGAAATCTCGGAAAGAATCTTGATAAGTGAAGCGGTATGTCCCGTCCCCTGCCGCCGTCCAGCGAGGCAAGCCAGGATGCAAGCTCTCTGATCTCGGTCTCGTTGTCATTCATGCCCGTGACAACCAGGGTTGTGACCTCCACATGAATTCCCGCCGAGAAGGCTTCCTGTATAAAATCCATTACCATTCGCCTGCTGCCGCCAAGAACTGATTTGTAGCACTCATCCGAAAAGCTTTTGAGATCGATGTTCATGGCATCGATAAAGGGCGCGATCTCCCCAAGGACACGCAGTGACGCGGTGCCGTTCGTGACGACCGCGTTTTTCATTCCGAGCTTTTTTGAGCACGCAGCTGCATCACGCACATATTCCCAGCCGATGAGCGGCTCGTTATAGGTAAAGGCCAGGCCGATATTGCCGCGCGGAACAAGGGATGCGGCTCTCCCCGCAAGCTCCTCCGGGTCCAGGTATACGGCCTCCTCCTTCATCTCTTTCACCCCGGGACCGTATGAGATCTCATGGTTCTGGCAGAACGGACATCTGAGGTTGCAGCCGTAGCTTCCCGCGGAAAGTATCATGCTGCCCGGCATGAATCTCGCAAGTGGCTTCTTCTCAATGGGATCGAGCGCCAGCGAAGTGATCATGCCGTAGTTTCCCGCTGCGATCCTGCCGTCCGTACACGTTCTCGCCCCGCAGAAGCCTGAGGCTCCTTCCCTGATCTCGCACTCCCTGAAACACACATCACACTTCATGGTTTTTGCCCCTTCATTCCCTGTAATCAGGGGCTACCCGCATCCCGGCGCTTATCTCATTCACATTGACATTCAGCACATAACTGTCACCCTCTGAAAGTCCCTCCTCGATCTCCGCCATCTCTGCTCCTTTATATCCGAGAGTGACCGGGCAGCTTACAGTCCTGCCGTTCTCGATCTTAAGAACATAATAACTGCCCGCCTCCTTATAAAGCGCGGTCACCGGTATAAGGAGCGCAGCCCCGGTTTCGTGCAGCTTAAACCGCACGGATACCTGATATCCGTCCTTATACTCCTCGCCGGGTTCACAGGAGATCATCACCGTCGTGCGGTATTCCTTCAGCCCAAGCGATGATGTGGTCTCCTGCGCATAATCATATATCTCATCGATCTCCCCTTCGATGTTCACTTCGCCAAGCCTTGTGTTCCAGATAACCTCGACAGGATCCCCCTCCCTGAGGCAATACTCAAGATCCGTCCTGACATTGCATTCCACCATGCACCTGCTCTGTCCGGATTTTATGACCGCAAGCGTGTCTCCTTCCGACACTCTGTCAAGCGATCTCATCGGAAGTTCGGACAGTATACCGTCGCAAGGCGCCTTGATCTCACATGCTTCGATCTTGCGGTCGATCTGTGAAAGCTCCTCCTCAGCTGATGATATCTGTGCATCCAGAGAAGAAAGAGCTGCCGTTTCCGCCTCATCTCCCATTCTGCTTTTCAGACTCCCGACCTGCACCGAAAGCGTATCCATCTCGCGCTGTGCGCTTTCCATCGTATACTGCCTGTATTCCCGGTCAATATCTTTAGCCTGGGGATTCTCGCCTGTTCCTATATAATCCCAGGCCTGATCCCCTGCACTTTCAGCTTTTTCCTTTGCCTCTGCCCATGCCGCCTGTTTGTCATAATAAAGCTGTTCCACTTCACGAAAGTCGTACTCATTGATCTCGCCTGCCTCTCTGTCCCGCTTCGCCTGGTCATATTCGCTCTCGGCAAGCACCGCCTCCGCGCCGGCAGCATTGTACTGTGCCCGCAGCAGATCCAGGTAATTTCCCGGGGTGATTTCCTTTATCCCGTTAAGACGATCAAGTTCGGTATCTGCACGGAGCTTCGCGATCTGTGCCTCGAGCTCATTTATCTGTCCCTGAAGCTCCTTTCTTGTCATTTTTGCATCCGCGCTCACCTGCTCCTTCTGTGCCTTCAGATCATCGATCGCGCTAAGCGCCTGTTTCCTTTTGGTCTCATAATCAGGTGCCGATACCCTGGCCAGCACCTGCCCCTTCTTCACGGTGTCATTTCGCTGCACCAGCAATTGAGTTATCTCTCCGGACACCTCGGACGTTATCTCCCGTTCCGCATAACGCCTGACGATGCCGGTCTCCATGGCGGTATCCGTATATGCGCCGATCTCCGCGCGGCCTGCCTCCACTTCATCCGGCGCAGTCATCACAAGGACAGATGCTGTCACAGCCGCCGCAAGCACCGCAATGATCACAATTCTTCCGATAAGCTTCTTTCTTTTTGTCATCTCAACTTCTCTCCTTTAGCACATCCGCAAGATTTGTCCGGATCACGTCACGATATCCTGACATAATGGATAATAAAGCCATAAATGCACAGGCCGTCAGCGCCATGAGATAATCCGACGCCTTTATGACAATATCGCACAGGAAACCATCATCCGACATTGCCGCTTCGAATACAGTTTTGACAAGCGGGATCAGCCCGGCGGTCATCAAAACGCCGGCGATCAGCGCAAACATCTGCTCCAGCAGGATCAGCTCCATTATTTCCCCGCGGCGCATTCCAAGCACCATCATTGTACCGAACTCCGTCTTTCTCTCCCGCAGGTTCATGCTGACAATGCTGTAGATCATAACGCCGCCGGACAAAACAGCAAATGCGGCGACCAGATACGCGATCACAATGACAGGTGCGTTCATAACACGGTATTCCTTCAGCGTGCGCTCGTTGTCCACAATATAATCGATATTGGCCGCTCCCTTCAGCATCGCGAGAAAATCCGTCCCGTGATCCTGCTCCACGCTGCAGAAGGCCACGTTAGCCACAGGATCCTGGTCAAAGACCCGGCAGAATGTGTCCATCGTCAGCCAGCCGTGAGTCTCGTTATATGTATCATAGACCGAACCGACGGGAATGCGTATGTCATTTTCCGAAAACCTTGTGTCCCGCACTGTCACAATATCGCCTTCCCTTACCCCAAGCTTTGCCGCGGTCAGTGAATCCAGAAAGAGCGCATCCGAGCTCGGCATAAGAATCCTGTTCCTGTTATCTATCGCATTTAACAGACCGCCTCGCGGCTCATAGGCCGTCAGCCCGCAGGCGACGCTGTGATTTCCGTATACCAGCCGTGCGTCAATACTGACCGCAGGCTCCGCATCAACAACGTGATCAAGGGCGAGTATCTCTCTGCGCAGCATCTCAAAGGGCTGAACATCCGAAAGCACCAGCTTGTAATCCCCGGACTCCTGCAGCTGCAGCATCTTGTCCGAGCTGTCATTCATGTAGGTCATCAGTGAAAAGGAGCACGAGATAAGGGCGATGGGAAAGCTTACAGAAAACGCGATAACGACCGAGCGGAAGGGATTGCGGAAGATCGCTTTCAGCGCGATCCTCTGGCGGCTGTTGAGGCGTTTGTTCATCCAGTCAGGCAGGTTCACGGTTTTCCCTGTTTTGGGTGCTGCCGCCCGCATGCTCTCCGACGGCTGTATCGAGACCACATCACGCACTCCCAGCCAGGCGGAGAGCATGCCGGTTCCCCCTCCGAAGATCAGACCGATGATACGCGGCGCAGGAAAAAAATGATAAGTCACGACCGGAAGTGAATAATATGTTGCGGAATCCACAAGCAGGTAGTTCCCTATCGGATATGCAGCGAACATGGCGATCACACTGCCGGCGAGTCCCAATACCGCCGAAAACGTGAGATATATCTTAAGGATCTCTAGATCTGCCGCTCCCATGGCTTTCAGCGTGCCGATGATCGTCCTGTCACTATCAATCGCCTTTTTCAGGATGATATATACCATAAATGCGGCGCCGGCCAGAAACAATATCGGAATGATATAGCTTATCATCTCATATGTGTCGATCTCTCCGGACAATGTGTCATATGCATCCTGATCCTTCTGCTCGCAGACATCCTCAACCTCACCCATCGCTGCAAGTCTGTTCTGCACCTGCATCTTTACGTAACCCGGATCTGCTCCGGGTTCCAGCCGGATCCCGATCTCGTTCACTTCATCGTTTTTTCCGGTTATCTGTTTGAGGCGTTCCCTGTCCACGGCTGCGAAGGCATACAGATCATCCACCGGTGCCTGTATGTCGCCTCCCGGAACATAGTAGATATACTGCGGGCAGATCGCGGTGCCCGCATATGTGAGTTCCGTCCTTGAACCGTGGCAAAACACCGCCAGAACCTCTCCGTTCTCAAACTGACGCTTGTTCTGCATCGCCTTGCTGCAGTATATTTCGTTACTTCCGATGACTCCGTCCTCGGAGGATATCCCGATCCGGTTTAACGGATCATCCGGCGCATAAGCCAGAAGATGCAGCGTGATAAACTGATCCTCCCCGGTTTCCAGTCTGACATTGGCGGACTGCCTTCCGAATACGCTCTGGACACCCGGGATCTTCTCCAGCTCTGCCAGCTCCTGTTCCGTTACATCTTCCGTCACTGCAAATATATCAGCAAAATCATATTCCCTGAAATACGGAAACGCGTTCTCTCCGAGATTCTGAGCGTAATCATAAAGCCCGATAAAGACTGTAACGGCAAGCGCTATGATAAGAACCGCCCCGGTATACTGTATCCAGTTCTTCCTGATCCCGCGCAGAACGTTTTTTGAGTATTGGTGCATTACCACTCCACCTCATCCGGGCGCATGGGCTTCTCATTCACCTCAACGCGGTCGATCACTCCGTCCCTGAAACGTATCACGCGATCCGCTATCTGCGCGATCAGCACATTATGTGTCACCATGATGATCGTTGTGTGATGCTCCCTGTTATACTCGGACAACAGCGTCAGAACCTCCTCGCCTGTCCTGATGTCAAGCGCGCCTGTCGGTTCATCGCACAGAAGCAGATCCGGATTCTTGCACAGAGCGCGTGCTATTGCCACCCGCTGCTGCTGGCCGCCCGACATGCCGGACGGATAATGATCCATCCGATCCTCAAGACCTACGCGCACCAGCATTTCCCTGGCGTCCAGCGGGTGTTCCGACAGTTCCGCGGCCACCGTCACATTTTCCAGAGCTGAAAGATTAGGCAGAAGATTGTAGAACTGAAATACGAAACCTATATGCTTTCTCCGGTATTCGATCAGGTCCGCTGCCTTCATCTCATGTATCTTCTCGTCACGATAGAAAAGTTCTCCCGAGGTTATGGTCTCGATCCCACCGATGATATTGAGCATTGTACTTTTTCCGGAACCGGAAGGCCCCAGGATGACCACAAACTCACCCTCGTTTATTGAAAGATCCACGCCCTTCAATACCTTTGTGACGCTCTCTCCCACCTGAAAGTCCTTTTTTAACTGATTGGATACAAGTATTGGCATAATCGGCTACCTTAATTCTGTGATCATCATGTCCGATAACTCAGATCGCTCGAATTATAACACACTATCCGCTTTTTTCACAAAACAGTCTGATGCTTTCCGCGGGTACTTGCAACCAAATATCCTGTCTGTATAATGTAAACATGATCGACTGATATCAGAGCGAATACCTATGGATGATCTTAAGATAATACGATCGGGAAGAAAAACTCTCTCCCTTGAAATATCACGTGACGGCAAGCTGACGATACGCGCCCCGATGAAGGCGTCCGATGCCGATATCCTCGCGTTTGTGAAAAAGCACCGGGAATGGGCATCAAAAAAGCTTCAGGAAGCGCGGCAGAGAGAGCAACACAGAAAACAGCATAACCTACAACCCTTAAGCCGCAGCGAACTGACAGAACTTGGAAAAGCTGCGGCTGATTATATTCCGATGCGGGTGGCACACTACGCGGCTCTCATGGGAATAGATTTCGGTAATATCACGATACGTAACCAGTCTACGAGATGGGGCAGCTGCAGTTCAAAAAAGAACCTCAATTTCAATGTTCTTCTGATGCTTGCCCCAAGCGAAGTTCTGGATGGCGTGATCGTGCATGAACTCTGCCATATCCGCCATATGAACCACTCAAAGGCTTTTTATGAGGAAGTCAGAAAATACTTTCCGGATTATGACAGATGGGATAAATGGCTGAAGGAACACGGGGATGAGCTGATGTCGAGGATGCCGGTGTGAGCAGTACCAAAGACGGCATCAGAAGGACTGGAAGGACGGGAGAAAATGAGTATGACAGATAATCCGTTATGGGATCCGGATCTTGATGTGGAAAAAAAGCTGGACTATTTGCTGAATGAGCTTACATTGGATGAAAAGCTGCATCTTATGGCGGCGGGATCCGGCGGTGTGGAGCGTCTAGGAATACCGGAATGCCGGTTGGGAGGCGAGGCAGCACACGGAGTGGAAGCCAGAAATGATCAGTTCAGGATAGCGGAACCCGATCATACCACATCGTTTCCGGAGCCTGTCGGCATGAGCTCCTCCTGGGACACGGAAGCGATATGTGATGCGGGAAGGGTCGTGGGAAGAGAAGCCCGCATTGTGTTTGAAAAAAGAAAATGGGGCGGGATATCGCGCTGGGCTCCGACTGTCGATCTTCTCCGGGATCCGAGATGGGGCAGAAATGAGGAGGCATACGGCGAGGATCCCATGCAGACAGGCGCAATGGCGTCAGCATATATAAGAGGGATGCAGGGGGATGACAGAGATCATATCGTAACAGCTGCCACGCTTAAGCATTTCTATGCCAATAATACAGAGATCGGACGCGGATGGAAGAATTCATCAATAAGTCCCAGGAACAGGTACGAACTGTATCTTGAACCTTTTCGCCGCTGCATAGAGGACGGCGGTGCAGAAGGAGTAATGACGGCATATAACCGCATCAACGGGGTTCAGGGACTTCTGAATGATGAAGTAAGGACCATCCTCAAGGATGAATTCGGGCTGGTGCATGCGGTTTCTGACGGAGGTGCACTGGAACTTGCAGCATCCTATTCCCATGTGACCGCCATGGATGCCGAAACCGCAGCCGGATCCATCAAAGCCGGTGTCGATGCGCTGAGCGGAAGGCCGGACAATGTATTTAAGGGCGTTTCCGAGGCATATGAACTCGGGCTGCTCACCGAAGAAGATCTTGACACGGCCATAAGGAACGTATACCGGACAAAGATAAGGCTGGGACTATTCGACCGCAGGACAAACGTCGCGTCATACGGAGAGCTTTGCAGCAGCGAGGCAGCAGAGATATGCAGGCGCCTTACCGACAGCTCGATCGTCCTTTTGAAAAACGACGGCATTCTCCCGGCAGAAAACATGAGGCCGGACAGCTTTGTTTTAATAGGGCCGGTCGGTGACAAATGGTATCAGGACTGGTATGGGGGCGCTTCACCGGAAATGATATCCCTCCTTGACGGACTGAGAAGCAATATGGCAAAAGCCGGCTCCAATGATGAGACCAGATATATAGACGGCTGCGACAGGATATGCCTCAAATGCGGCGGGCAATATCTCACTGCCGGAGCGGACGGGAGAATCGGCCTCTCCGATAAGGCGGATATCTTTGTACTTGAGGACTGGGGCGAAGGTTCCTATACATTCAGAAACGAGCGCACAGGCAAATACATGATCACACATCTTGAGGGCGATGCGATCGAGGGCATCGCCGCTGCCGAAGAAGCTGAAAGCGTCTCCCGTCTGATAACCGGAAGAGTATATGCCGATACGGAGAGGATATTCAGCTGGTTTGATCTGGAGGTTTTCAGGATGGACGGGGATCGGGACGGAGAGATCATCATGTGCGACCGCTTCGGAAACAGGCTCTGTTATGATAAAAACGGCTATATCGTATCCGCAAAGGATATCTCCGAAGGACTGACGCCGCTGTCCGTAACACTCGAAACCATACGCACCGGCATCGATGAAGCGGTATCCGCCGCCGCCGGGGCCGAAACGGTCATACTGGCTCTGGGCAACCATCCGATGGTAAATGCGAAGGAAGAGATTGACAGGTCTACCATCGGTTTCATCCCTTACCAGCAAAAACTCTTTGACGAGATATACAGGGTCAACCGCAATATCATCGTCGTGCTGATGAGTGATTATCCCTATGCGATAAATGAGATAAATGAAAAGGCAAGAGCTGTCGTATGGTCAGCGACGGGATCCAGGTGCATGGGGCAGTCGCTCGCTGATGCGCTTACGGGAGCCGTGCATCCCGCAGGGAGGCTCACGCAGACCTGGTACAGATCGGATGATGATCTCCCCGATATCGACGATTACGATATCATAGGCGGTGGCAGGACATACAGATATTTTGAGAAAGAAGTGCTCTATCCCTTCGGATTCGGACTCACATATACTGAATTTAAGTACGACGGCCTTTCTGTCACCGTGGATCATGGCGGGATCCCGCTAAATACGGGCGAACGGAAAAAGAGCTCCGGCCGGCCGTGCCGCGTATATGATCAGATAAAAAAGGATGACAGGATACTGAACATCGAAGTGACTGTGACAAACAAAGGAGATATGACGTCTGACGAAGTGGTGCAGATATACGCCAAAGCACCGGCGGGCAGAGTGAAGAAGCCTTTGAAGCAGCTGACAGGATTCAGGAGGATAAGAGATATCGCTCCCGGAGAAGCCCGTATCGTCAGGCTTAAAATTCCCGTGAGGGAACTTGCGTTTTACGATGTGATACGCGAGTCACTCGTGATAGAGGATGGTGAGTATGTGATCATGGCGGGTGCCTCCAGTGCCGGTCCCTTTGTGTCGGCAAAAATTCATATCGATGGTGCGACGCCCGTTCCGCGTGATCTCTCGAAACGTATAAAAGCCGATCACTATGATGAGGAAAAAGGAACCATGATCGTGGAGGGGTTGTACGGTTTCAGCGCGCTGATGGCCGCGGGATCGAATGTATATGACCCGCGTCCCGACGGACATATCAGCGCAACCTATGCGGATTGCATCATTCCCGGCGACACCGGATTTTTCAGGATCCACGGGTGTGCACCCGAAAGCGCCGCTGTCAGTGTCTATGTCGACGATATACGGGTCGGAGGTCTCACGCTCAATACGAGGGATTATGAAAAGAACCCTTCCGAGGCAAGAAATCATATGCCCAGAGCCGCGGCGGCGGAAGCACAGCGCAGAACCTCGTGGCCTCTGTTGTGGGCGGATATACATATACCTGTTGATATGAGCGTGATACCGGATGCTTCTCCGGATCACGGACACACGGTCCGCATCGAGGCTGACGGACCGTTCATGTATGACTGGTTCTGTGTGATTTGAAAAAAAACGGACAGAACACGCGGAGTTGTGTTATAATATCATGGTGTGTTGATCACAGTCGATACATATATTGATCATAAATACAACAAGGAGGATGGTAGTATGGTTTACTCAACGGAAGTAAAAGGTATGTGCCCCGTGCACCAGGGAGTCAAGCATGGTGCGGCGCCGATACCCGAAGAAGCAAAATGGGTCAAAGCCCGCGAAGTCAAGGATATTTCGGGCTACACTCACGGCATAGGCTGGTGCGCTCCCCAGCAGGGCTGCTGCAAGCTTTCCCTCAATGTCAAGGACGGCATAATCCAGGAAGCTCTTGTCGAAACTCTCGGATGCTCCGGAATGACACATTCCGCAGCTATGGCAGCCGAGATACTCCCGGGTCTTACGATCCTTGAAGCGCTGAACACCGACCTCGTATGCGATGCTATCAATACAGCCATGAGAGAGCTGTTCCTCCAGATCGTATACGGCAGAACCCAGAGTGCATTCTCTGAGGACGGACTCCAGATAGGCGCAGGCCTTGAGGATCTCGGAAAGGGAACGAGGACCATGGTCGGTACCACTTATGGCACACTTGAAAAGGGTCCCCGCTATCTGGAACTCACTGAGGGCTATATCACCGAGCTTGCTCTTGACGAGAACGATGAGATCATCGGCTACAAGTATGTGAACTTTGGCAAGATGATGGATTTCATCAAGGCAGGCGAAGATGTGAAGGCTGCTCTTGACAAGGCATCCGGTCAGTATGGACGCATTGATGACGCTGTCAGGTTCATCGATCCGAGAAAAGAATGATTAAGGAGGAAGAGAAAAATGGTACAGTTTGAATCCTACGAGAGAAGAGAAAAGCAGATCCTCGCAAAACTTAATGAGTACGGTATCGGATCGATCGAAGAGGCCGAGAAGATCACTAAGGACGCCGGTCTCGATGTTTATCACATGATAGAGAAGATCCAGCCGATCTGCTTTGAGAACGCAAAATGGGCGTATACGGTCGGTGCGGCCATCGCCATCAAGAAGAACTGCCGCAAGGCTTCCGAGGCTGCTGCAGCCATCGGTGAGGGACTCCAGTCCTTCTGTATCCCCGGCTCCGTCGCTGACCGCAGAAAGGTCGGACTCGGCCACGGAAATCTGGGCAAGATGCTCCTCGAGGAGGACACCGAGTGCTTTGCGTTCCTTGCAGGCCACGAGTCCTTCGCGGCCGCTGAAGGCGCCATCGGTATCGCCGACAAGGCCAACAAGGTCCGTCAGAAGCCTCTGAGAGTCATCCTCAACGGTCTCGGAAAGGATGCCGCACAGGTCATTTCCAGGATCAACGGCTTCACTTATGTAGAGACAGAGTATGATTACTTCACCGGCGAACTCAAGGAAGTATTCCGCAAGTGCTACAGCAAGAATCCCGACAGCCCCAGGGCAAAGGTCAACTGCTACGGTGCAAATGATGTTCAGGAAGGTGTTGCCATCATGTGGCATGAGAACGTGGACGTATCCATCACCGGAAACTCCACCAACCCCACCAGATTCCAGCATCCCGTTGCGGGCACATACAAGAAGGAACGCGTCGAGGCCGGCAAGAAGTACTTCTCAGTCGCGTCCGGCGGCGGCACAGGCCGTACGCTCCACCCCGACAACATGGCTGCGGGTCCCGCTTCCTACGGTATGACCGATACCATGGGCCGCATGCACTCAGATGCCCAGTTCGCAGGTTCCTCATCGGTTCCCGCTCACGTTGAGATGATGGGTCTCATCGGCGCCGGCAACAACCCCATGGTCGGTATGACTGTTTCCACGGCTGTGAGCATCGAGGAAGCAGCAAAGGCAGGTAAGTTCTGATAATTTCCGGAGAGTTTAATCAGAGATTATCATTTGCACAGCTGACAGGATACAGATTCTGTCAGCTGTGTTATATTTGCGGGAAGAACGGATATGACGGACACATGTATATGACGTCAGCTTCGCATCTAGGCAGAAAGAGGAAGGATCATGACAAAGAAACAGCGGGCTCTTGAGGTTATACAACTTCTTAAGCGGGAATATCCGGATGTTAAGTGCACCCTTGATTATGAGCACGCCTGGCAGCTTCTTGTGAGCGTGAGGCTGGCAGCTCAGTGCACCGATGCGAGGGTTGACATGATAACCCCTCTTCTGTATGAGAGATTTCCTGATCCCGGGGCTCTCGCCGATGCGGAAGTATCAGAGATCGAGGAGATAGTCAGACCCTGCGGCCTGGGCGCTTCCAAGGCAAGAGATATCTCAAAGTGCATGAAGGTGATACATTACGAATACGCTGACAGGGTTCCGGATGACATGGACGCCCTGCTCGCACTTCCCGGTGTTGGACGAAAAAGTGCCAATCTCATACTGGGAGACGTATTCGGGAAGCCCGCGATAGTCACCGACACTCATTGTATCAGACTCTCAAACCTGATCGGCCTCGTCGATGACGAAAAGGATCCTTACAAGGTCGAGACGGCACTTAAAAAGATCGTTCCGCCCGAAGAGGGGAACGATCTATGCCACCGTTTTGTTGTCCACGGAAGGGCTGTATGTGTTGCCAGAAGACCCCGCTGCAGCGAATGCGTGCTTAAAGGTGTGTGCAGGTACGGCGCCAAAGCTGATGCCCTGTAAGGAGTAACAGGCCCGTGCTGTCTGGATCTGTCTTAACTTAACTGAAATATCTGAACCCCGCCGGGGCACCCAGATAGGATTCTTTTTGGGGGACATTTTTATCCCACATTTCGATGCGCTCCAGGATCAGATTGGGATCTGTCTGCGCATAACAAAGTGAGTTGATACCTTTTCTGATCTTTATCTCAGTTTTAATAAGCTTGGCGTTCAGACGATTGTCCCCGACCCACTGAGGGCTGTTGAATATCGGTCTTGAGTGATCGAGAACGGTGTCCGTTGTCACAGGCTCGCCCCCGTTTATGCGGTATATAAAGCACTGCGAATTGGAATCATTCACCGGGAGCGAAGGTGCAAATACAAAGGTACAGTCAATGTCCCTGTCGCAGTCCGAGATGAAAACATACTCCGCAAAGGGGATCTCATCTTCCTTAAGATCCTTAAGACATGCGGTGTTCGGGAAGAGCTTAAGCCCCTGCCCGGTTCTGCCGTATGGCTCAAGGAGCTTCAGCGAATAATGCGGTCTGTTCACCAGACGCGAATGATCGCCGGCTTCCATGGCCACATGGCCGCAGGAGAATATGAACGCTCCCTCTGGTATCCCGCATCTGTCGGTATCGCGGCACACGTTTGCATAGTATTCCGTGCCGCATACAGGGAAGTCAAGAGTGACATGGCAGTCCTCGCCGTCATCTATCACAAGCCTTCCTGTTGTGACAACAGCCGGATCGATGAGCGACCTGTCCGCTCTTACCGTGATCTCCACTGTTTCATCGGTCTCACCTCGGTCGGGCGTTGCCGAGAGCCAGGGGGAGTTGCACTCAATCCTGAAATGCGAAGTCAGTCTGCTGGCACAGGATATCTCGAGAGTTATGCTGTCGCAGTCCGGCCGCAGGAAGTCGTCAACAGTTCTTTCACGCACGGTATATTCCCGGCCGTCGTAATACCACGCCTCGTCCTTCTTGGATACGAGCATACGCTTTTTGTATGCGGGATAGATGTATACCCTGCCCGGAAGCTGATTGTTCGAGTCGTTCCAGAATCTGAAGCCGAAGTGCTCGGAAAGAGAGTGACCATAGAACTTGCCGTCCGCGAGTGCATGAAAACGCTCGATAAGATCAGCGTCTCTTTTTATCCCATCGTCTATCACATCGTTCCAGCCGTTGGCTGTATTTCGGTTCTGATCCGCCAGAAAGCGGTTTCTGCCGCAGGCGATCCAGGTCCTCTGAAGATTTGCGGTGCCGTATGCGGGATAGTAAACAAGCTCAAAGAAAGCGGTCTTTATCGGCTCCGGAGCATTTTCAAGCAGTGCGTCACACTCGGAAATTACCCTTCCGCAGGCTTCAAACAGTTTTTCCGCCTCCCCGAAGTGTACCGGATGATAGGTGAACTCCTTGAATATCTCATGCTTGCAGCGCTCGTTCATGAGGGTGTAAGCTTTGATGATATCGAGGATTCTTTCCTCATCTTTGTCATCAAACCATCCGCCGAAGATTCCCTTTGTCCATCCGCGCACAAAGGTTTCAAATACATTTTCATCGGTTCTGCTGTATTTTTCTACATCCCAGGCCATCTTCATGATGAGGGAGACTTCCAGTTCCTGGGAGACCAGATCGCCGACATTTGTGACCCAGATGTTGCGAATGCCGTAGTCGTAAGCGGTTTTCAGCTGGTCCTTTATCCTCGGAAGGTAGGTGGATCCGATCCACTCGTAGGAATATGCACCGCCGTGCATGTCCACATGATAATACAGGCCGTAGCCGCCGTTTCTTCCCCGCCTGTCTTCGGCCGGCAGGGTGCGCGTGTAGCCGTAGTTGTTGTCGCTGAAAATGACGGTTATGCCGTCCAGCTCCGGATCATCGATAAGACCCGGGGTGTTTTCGTCGCCGTAGTAGAATTTTTCTACTTCGGTGAAGAGTACGAGCTGCCTGGGAACCTTTGTCAGATCCGGGTTCACATATTTTCTTATCAGCCCGTTCTGGGTTCTTATTATGTCCTTCAGGAGGGCTATGTTTTCCTCGAGAGTTGCCTCGGCCATTATGGCTGTATCGCGTTCACCTCTCATGCCCATGGTGATCACGTTTTCGAAGGGTGCATTGCGCTTGAGGCCATCCTCCCAGAAGCGGATAATGCCCTCTCTGTTTGACAGGAAGTCCCAGGCGTCACCGTATATTGACTCAGGCCCCCGCAGGAGGCGGTATTCTTCGCCTGTCCGCATACACGGCTCATGGTGGGAGGTGCTCATCACTATACCCAGCCTGTCCGCGAGTTCAGCGCTCTTAAGCCCCGGTCCGTCCATGGAGAAGTTGCTGCTCCACATGGCGGGCCACATGTAGTTGCCGCGGAGTCTCAAAAGCAGTTCAAAGATCGCGGCATAGCAATCGGCATTGATGCCGCCGAAGCGCTTTGTCGCCCAGTTGCCGAAGGCCGGCCACTCATCATTTATGAAAATGCCGCGATAACGCACAGAAGGTTCTTTTGATATGCCTGTAAACTTCTCATCAAGAGGGATCTGCTCTTTGTGTAAGGGTTTTGCATCGGACCAGTTCACAAAAGGTGTAACGCCGATCGCTTCGGATACGGAGAGCAGACCGTAGATCGTTCCTCTCTTGTCACTGCCGCAGATCACAAGCGCCTGATCGATCCCATCCGCGTAAGCCTCAACAAGGAAGGTGCCGTATACTTCCCATGGCTGCTCTCCGTTTTTGGTCTGCAGAGCGCCGATATCTATCCTGCCTTCTTCCGCCAGTTTCTTAATGATGCCGCTCTTTTGGATAGAGCCCGCGATTACGGCGGTTGTTTTGCCCGCAGAATCGTCCGGCTCTCCGAACACAAGCGAAAAGTCTTTCCGCACCCATTCTGCGACGATCTGCACGCCCTCGTAGTCGAGGCTGTCACAAATAATGGTGGTATTCTTATCCAATATGAGCTTCATATGGTATCCTCCTTGCGAAATGTATATCCATTGTATCACAGAGGACACGCACAAGTCACCTGCTTTGAGATGTTATCAGTCTGCAGCTTTGATAGTGAACTTCATTTTTACAGTTCCCAGATAGCCGTTTATTCCTTTTATCACAGCCGTTGCCGTGCCGGCACTTACGTTTTTCTTATAGGTAAGTACATAGTCACGGCCCTCAACCAGGGTTGCATTCACGGTACTGTTTCCGTTCACGACCGTCACCTTGGGCATCACTCTAAAGCCCGTATATTCCTGCGGGTCGATACTGCTCATCATGAACTTTGACATCTTCCACATATACTTTATCTTGAACTTGACGCGCTTGGTGCCGGTGAATCTCGTAACGCCGTCGTCACACACCTCACCGTTGCCGATGAGTATTGCGCTTGCAGAACCGGAACCGCCGATGTTCTCCCATTTCACATCATAGCCCTTTGTAAGAGTGACACCATTAATGCTTACGGTCAGCCTGCTTCTTGCGGTCTCTTCATTGCACGGCGTAGACGGCTTTTTCTTCATCTTGGCGGTGACGCAGTTCATGGGCAGTGCCCCGCCTTCAGTCACTATGGAATATGATATATCCCTTGTTCCGGTAAATCTCCCTTTCCCCGTCACCCTTATGGTATAGTTTCCGGGCTCAGTGAATCCGCCGATGTAGGATACTGTATAATCCGTATTCTTTTTGAGGGCCTTCCCCTTCCAGAAGATATAAGGTGCAGGCTTTTGCAGGGATCCGATGTAAAGATCCGCCATGTCATACGTTGTCACGTCGGGTGAATCCATCTTCACCGGCAGTATCGTAAACTTCTTCGTGAGTTTTCCATACTGTGCGTCCTTGGCGGTTATCGTGACCGACGCCTTGTTATCCCCCACCTTTTTATTGCTCTTGTACTTGACCGTATAGTCGCTGTCCTCGTAAAGCCTGGTATTCCCGATATACACGCGGGGCTCGGGCATTATGGCATAGCCCGTATAATCGTAGCCCTTCTCTTCAATACCGGCTGCCCAGAGACCTGCAGGAAGGGCATCGGGGCTCGAATAACCGGCTCTGTCTTCAGGCAGAACCGTGCCCCAGGGTGAATCCGCGCCCATCTCCCCGTCCTTCCAGCGGGCATACAGGGTAAAGGGCTCCATGGAGTTCACCACGGTATCCGCTGTCACCTTCTCGCCGCCGTCCTTTGCCGTAAACCATCCTTCAAAGGAATGCCCGGAGAACACGGGCAGCGGAAGGCCTCCCATCTTCTCCCCGGGAATTCTCTCAACCACTGCAGGATTTACTGTACCGCCGTTTGCATCAAGAGATATCGCCGACATATCCTCCTTGATCTCTTCATCGGGAACGACAGTCTCTTTCCGGTCCACACCTCCCCCGAGATCTGCGGGA
>JAILGA010000028.1 GCA_024697225.1 Lachnospiraceae bacterium | reverse complement strand
AGCTTTTGGTGCTTTTGTTTGAGATGCATATCAATCTGATCAGGAGAGTATCCGGGTGATCAGGGATAATCAAAAATATTTAAACCGCATGCATCTTGTTCTGGATGCGGTACTGACGGCCCTGGCGTACATGCTGGCCTGGTGGCTGCGTTTTGAGTCCTTCTTTGTGAAGAGAGATCCGAACGTCGGCGTTCTTTCCATGGAAACCTATTTCAGGGCGCTGTATTATCTGATACCTGCGTATCTGCTGGTCTACTATTTCAACGGACTCTACAACTCGCAGCGTGTCTCGCGCAGCTGGGAGGATTTCACCAACATCGTAAGAGCCAATATAGCAGGCTTTCTGGGATTCTTTGTGGTGCTCTACATAACCAGGCAGGGCGATTTTTCCCGTACCATGATCTTCATTTTCTTCGGGGTGAACATCGTACAGCTGATGGTGTCCCGCATGACGGTAAGAGCGGTGCTGCGCTATTTCAGAAAGCGCGGCTACAACATAAAGCATGTTCTGCTGGTGGGCTATTCGAGGGCTGCGGAGAGCTATATCATGAGGATAGACTCCAATCCCCAGTGGGGCTATGACTGTGTCGGAGTTTTGGACGATCAGGTGCCCATCGGAACGGCATATCATGGCGTCAAAGTGGTGGGAAAGATCGACGAACTGCAGGATTATCTTGACCGCAACGATTTCGATGAGATCACGATCACGCTGCCCCTTACTTCCTATGACAGACTTGAGGAGTTGGTGGCAAAATGTGAGAAGACCGGTGTCCATACCAAGTTCATTCCGGACTATACCAGTCTCTTCCCGAGTAACCCCTACACTGAGGATATAGCAGGGCTTCCTGTTATAAGCATCAGATATGTGGCTTTGACAAATACGCTCAACAGAGCCTTTAAGAGGGTCATGGACGTCGTCGGAGCGATCTTTGCCCTGATCATCTTTGCCATACCGATGATAGTGATCTCCATTCTTATCAAGACGACGAGCAAAGGTCCGGTCATCTTCAAACAGGAACGCGTGGGAAAACATGGCAAGACCTTCATGATGTATAAGTTCCGCACGATGGAAGTGCAGGATAAGACCTCCGAACAGGGAGGCTGGACAACTCCCGGTGATCCGAGAGTCACGAAGGTCGGAAGGGTGCTGCGGCGGACAAGTCTTGATGAGACGCCGCAGTTCATTAATATACTTCTGGGGCATATGAGCCTTGTGGGACCCAGACCCGAGAGACCGAACTTTGTAGAGAAATTCCGCGAAGAGGATCAGATACCCAGGTATATGGTCAGACTGCAGGTCAGACCCGGGCTCACGGGCTGGGCGCAGATCAACGGATACAGGGGAGATACATCCATAAGAAAGAGGATCGACTATGATATATATTATATAGAGAACTGGTCCCTGAAGTTCGACATAAAGATACTGTTCCTGACTGTTTTTAAAGGATTCATAAACAAAAACGCGTATTAAAATCCTTGCATATTATATCGAATGTGGTATAATTTTTGGGATTTTGTAAATAACAGTTGCTATTATACTCGTTTTTTGTGGAGAATAAGACGATATGGGAAACAGGAACAGACGTGACAACTACGATTATGATGAATATGACGGCTACGATGACGAACCCTCCGGGAATAGAAGACGTCCTGTAAAGAGAAGAAGGAAGAGATCCGGGGCATCAAGCGGCAGAAGGAAAAAGGCCATAGTCATCTTTGCCGCGGAGATAGTGGTGCTCCTTATCCTGCTTGTCGGAGCATATGTGCTCTTTGGCAAAATGGGCGTCACCAGCGCAGGCAAGACCAATCTGAGCGTCGTCAAGACAGACAGCGGCGAGGTTGATTTTGCAAAAAATGAGATAGCAGTCAACGAGGCTGTCGCCGACAATGCCGAGATGAAAGGATATCGTAACATAGCTCTCTTCGGTGTGGATGCAAGGGACGGTCAGCTCAAAAAGAACACCAGGAGCGATACGATAATCATCTGCTCGATCAATCAGGACAACGGTGAGATCAAGCTGGTATCGGTTTACAGAGACACATACCTGAACCTTTCAAACGACAAATACAACAAGTGCAACAGCGCCTATGCCAAGGGTGGTCCGGCGCAGGCCATATCCATGCTGAACATGAACCTTGATCTCGATATCACGGACTTTGTAACTGTGGGCTTCAAGGGACTCAGGGATGCGATAGACGAGTTGGGCGGAGTCGAAGTGGATGTGGAGGAATCCGTCATCAATCATCTGAACAACTATCAGATCAGTATGGTGGGTAAAAAGAACGGAAAGAATGCGGCCGGCGAGGATAATTTCGTTGCCGAGGCCGGAAAGGATTACATCCCCGTGACAAAATCAGGGATGCAGACGCTAAACGGTCTTCAGGCCACGGCTTACTGCAGGATCCGCTATGTGGGTGATGACTTTGCAAGAGCCGAGAGACAGAGGAGAGTGCTCACGGCAACCCTCAGCAAGGCGAAAACTGCCAAGCTCTCCACTCTTGAAAGTATAGCGGGAAAGGTGTTTGAGGAAACCTATACATCTCTTGACCTCAAGGATATCATCGAGCTGCTCGGCGGCATCACAAATTACCATGTCGCCGGCGATGAGGGCTTCCCGGAGGAATCAATGAGAAGGACCGGAAACATGGGAAGCAAGGTCGGCTCCAGCGTCATACCGGATGACCTCGCCTCCAATGTCAGATGGCTGCACGGGTATCTGTTCAATGATACGGAATATCAGGTCACGCCGGATGTGCAGGGATACAGTGACAAGATCGCGGCAGATGTCAAAAACATGCTTCGTTGATGTGGTGATCCCGGTCTACAGACCGGGCAGGGACGGAAAGCTTTCCGCTGCGCTGAAGGCACTCGCCGGGCAGAAGAATGCGTCCGCCAGGATCATCCTCATCAACACGGAAAGGAAGCATTTTACGCAGTGGGCTCGGAGCGAGGAGCTTTCGGCGTGTTTTCCCGGACTGGTCGTGAGGCATATAAAGAAGAATGCTTTTGACCATGCTGCCACGAGAAATATGGGTGCGGCTCACGGAGATTCTCCTTATATTCTGTTCATGACGATGGATGCGGTCCCTGCGGATGATCATTTGCTGGAACGGATGATCGCCGGATTTGACGCGGACGATAAATGCGGCGCAGTATATGCCAGGCAGCTTGCGGCTGACGATGCGTCTCCATGGGAGCGCTGTGCCAGGGAGTTCAACTATCCGGAAGTGTCTGTGACAAAGACAATAGATGACGAAAAACGTCTCGGAATAAAGGCCTCTTTCCTGTCAAATGTGTGTGCAATGTACAGACGGGATGTTTTTGAAGCACTGGGAGGCTTTGAGGCTCCTGCCATATTTAACGAGGATATGGTGTTTGCACACAAACTGATCCACGCAGGATATCATATAAGATACGAGGCGGATGCGAGAGTGTATCATTCTCACAATTACAGCGCAGGGGATCAGTTCCACAGAAATTTCGATCTGGGCGTCTCCCAGGCAATGCATCCCGAGGTTTTCGGGAATGTCAGATCCGAGGGAGAGGGAATAAGATATGTAAAGAGCACCTTGTCGAGGCTTAAAGAGAGCGGTGAGGCGATCAGGATACCCGGATTCCTGTTTGTATGTGCCGCCAGGTATGCCGGATTTGCGGCAGGCAGAAATTTCAGATATCTGCCGCGAGTGTTCATCCTCCGGTTTACCGGTAACAGAGAATTCTGGAAGAAATGGTACTGCTGACGGAATCGGGAGGATTAAGTATTTATGTGTGGTATAGTTGGATATATAGGTAAGAAACAGGCGGCCCCGGTGATACTTGACGGGCTTGAGCGCCTTGAGTACAGAGGTTATGACTCCGCCGGAATGGCTGTATACGACGGCAGCAGGCTGCAGATTGCAAAGAGCACGGGGAGACTGAACGTTCTCTACAATCATACCAGAGGCGGTGAGGCATTGCCGGGCTTTGTCGGGATCGGACATACCAGATGGGCAACTCACGGCATGCCCAATGATGTGAACGCGCATCCGCATGTCAATAAGAGCGGCACAATAGCTGTGGTTCAGAACGGGATAATAGAAAACTATCTCGCTCTGAAAAAGAAGCTTACCGACAAGGGATATGAGTTTGTATCCGACACCGATACAGAGGTGCTGGCACATCTTCTGGATTATTATTACAACGGCGATCCCAGGAAGACCATAATTAAGATGATCGGTCACGTAGAGGGATCATATGCGCTTGGTATCGTTTTTGCGGATCATCCGGACGTCCTTTACGGAGTCAGGAAGGAGTGTCCGCTGATCATCGGGGTCGGCAAAGACGAGTATTTCATGGCAAGCGACGTAACGGCCATCCTCAAGTACACACGCAAGGTCGTATATCTTAATAATCTGGAGATAGCGGAACTCAGAGAGGGCGGAATGGAGTTCTGCACCGTTGATGAGGATAAGATAGAAAAAGAGACCGTCACCGTAGACTGGGATGTGAGTGCGGCTGAAAAGGGCGGCTACGAGCACTACATGCTGAAGGAGATGATGGAGCAGCCCAAGGTCGTGAGGGACACCTTAAGTCCCAGGATAAAGAAGGGCGAGATCGTAATAGAAGAACTGGCGATGACGGATGCCGAGCTGGCAAACGTAAAGAAGATATTCATCGCGGCATGCGGCAGTGCTTATCACACGGGAGTCACGGCCAAATATATCTTTGAGAACCTCGCCAGAGTGCCGGTTGAGGTGGATCTTGCCTCGGAGTTCAGATACAGGGATCCGCTCCTTGAGAAAAACGATCTGGTAATAGTCATAAGCCAGTCCGGGGAGACCGCTGATACGATAGCTGCGCTCCGCATGGCTAAAGAGGCAGGATGCAGGATACTTGCCATAGTAAACGTAGTCGGATCCACCATTGCGAGGGAGGCCGATTTTGTCATGTATACCTGGGCGGGACCTGAGATAGCGGTAGCGACTACCAAGGCATACAGCGCGCAGATGGCTGCCCTGTATCTTCTGGCCATGAAGCTCGCAAAGGTGAGGCACTATCTCCATGGCAGGAAACAGCAGGCCATGCTGAACGACCTCATGAAGCTTCCCGAGCAGATAGAACTGCTTTTGAATAACAGGGAGGAGATCCAGCGCATAGCAAGCCGCTTTATCGCCGCAAAATATGTCTTCTTTATGGGAAGAGGCATTGATTACGCCATCTGCCTCGAGGGATCGCTCAAGCTTAAGGAGATATCCTATATACACTCGGAGGCTTATGCCGCCGGAGAATTAAAGCACGGTACCATATCCCTCATCGAGGAGGGAACACTTGTTGCGGCTGTATCGACACAGCCTTCGCTGTATCCGAAGATACTCAGCAACATCAAGGAGGTAAAAGCAAGAGGCGCGGTTGTTTTGTCCATTACCACAATGGGCAACATAGAGATTGAGAAGGAGTCGGATTATGTGATCACACTGCCTGAGAGCAATCCGCTTTTCTTTGACTCTCTGGCCATAATACCTCTGCAGATGCTGGCATATTATATCGCGGTGGGCCGGGGCTGCGATGTGGATAAGCCCAGAAACCTGGCAAAGAGCGTTACGGTAGAATAACAGAGAAAGGCAGATATGCCTTACAACGGAGAGATCAGTTTTGGATATGAAAGAGAAAGGAATGGAAGTCGGAAGCGAAAGTGAGATAAAGACATGGAAGGAGGTACAGCTCCTTTATTCGTCCGCGCTCAAGCAGATTGCGACCAAGATTGAGATCATCAATGACGAGTTCCAGCACGTACATAAATACAATCCCATCGAACACGTCAAAAAGAGGATCAAGGCTTCCGAAAGTATAGTCAAGAAGCTCAAAAGCCACAACTACGAACCCACGATCGAAAACATGGTCAAATATGTCAACGATATAGCGGGCATACGGGTCATATGTTCATTTATATCCGATATCTACCGGGTTGCCGAGATCATAAGCAACCAGAAGGATATAAAGGTGATCGCGGTAAAGGATTACATTGAGACTCCCAAGGACAGCGGCTACAGAAGCTATCACATGGTGGTGAGCATCCCCGTGTATCTGTCTGACAGGATCGTCGATACCAAGGTTGAGATCCAGATCAGGACCGTTGCCATGGATTTCTGGGCAAGTCTCGAGCATAAGATACAGTACAAATTCGAGGGTAACGCACCGGCTCACATCAACACGGAACTCATGGAGTGCGCGAATATGGTATCTGAGCTGGATTCGAAGATGAAGCAGCTCAATGACGAGATCCAGGAACTGGGTGCGGGAAAAGACGAGGAGAACTTTTCAGGTACATACATATAAAAAGAGGAGTGCCCGGACATCCGAAGATGCCCGGGCGATTATGAAAAACTGTTGTCATAGAGGAAGAATGTTTTCTCTCATCCGCGTCTGATATGATTATAGACAGAAAATATGAACAAATTATGAACGAGCATTGAACTCTATGTAAAAGATGACCATTGGAGGTAATCACGATGTATGACAGATCAGTTAACAGAGGACAGGGCATGAGATTCGGCGAGGGTTTTTCCGGCGGACAGGACGGCTTTATGGACAGACTCGGCCGCATGGGCGGACAGGACAGCTCCTATGCCGATCCGACAAGAGCGATGAGAAGAGGCAATGACCCATACAGCCAGGGCGGCATGGATCCGATGATGCAGGGACGCGGTGCCGATACCGGCATGCTCCAGCAGCTGACGGCGCAGATCAGCATGCAGCTGGAGGACATGCAGGCTTTGTACGAGAAGAATGCTGCCTGCGTCGACGAGATCAGGAATATGATCAGCATTGAGGACAACCGCATAGGCGTGATGCTCGAGCAGACCGAGAGATCCTTAAATGCTATGAAGCAGGCGGGAACGGGAGAGGCAGGAAACCCGCAGGCAGCTGTCGAGGAGTCTGTGAACAGGATCAGGGCTCTCATGGATGACAGGGCCGAGAAGGACAGAAAGCTCAGGGAAGAGGAAAGAAGGGAACGCGAGGAGAGAAGGGCCGAGGAGGACCGCAAGCTCGATGAGAGGACCAATCTCGAGAATGCAAGGCGTGAGTCCGAGGCGAGACGTCAGGATGAACTCAGGCAGATGATCGAGGACATCGGCAATGAACTGAACGGTTTTGCAGGAAAGATGGACGGCATCAGGGCGGGCGTGAATTCTCTGTCCGAACAGTCGGGTATGGGTGATGCCATAGAAAGTGTGCGCTCGGACGTCAATGCCATCGGTGAGAGAATGAATGTGCGTGCCGCCGAGACCGACAAGAATACGCATGATGTCGGTGTCCGCATTTACCGCAACGTCCAGGCCTCCATGAATGATTTCTTTGCAAAGCAGACATCTACCATAGATACGGCGATCTCGAACCTTAATCAGCGGATGGAGGGTCTTGAGGACAGCTTCCTGCACAGAAAGGGAGCGGCCACACCGCTCACCGTTGCTGCGCTTGTCACGGGACTCGTAAATCTCGGGGTGCTGGTGGTATATATTCTCAGCAACTATTGATCAACACTGACAGCTTTGAAGGGTGGCATATTTCCCAAAAGAATAAAAAAGTGTGCTTTTCTGGCATCGGTTTCCGCCTGTTTCATATGGCTGGCGCTGATGCCAGATTTTCGTGATGAAAATACCCTTGGCGCCATGAGGGTAGGCGTGACCTTAAACGGAGTCGAGGTCGGCATTCTGGGATCAAGGGAAGAGGCGTTAAAATGCCTTAGGGAGGCACGAAGGAGCTTCGCGGGAGAGAGGCTGAGTTCAAGCCGCGGCAGCATTGCGCTTTCCGATGCCGAGCTTGTGGCCACAAACCTGACAAATGCGGCTGATGCCGGAGGGGATGCGATCGACAGCGAAGAGGATGTCACGCGTGCCATGCTGGAAGTGCTGAGACAGAACATTCACGCGACCCTGGAAAAGCATTACTCCGTAAAAATAGGGGATTACTGCGTCAATCTAAAAGACGCGGCGGAGGTGATTAGGCTGCTCAACACCGCCATCGACGTTTATGATGATGAAGGGAAATTTACGGCGGAGCTCATTCTGGATCCCGGCAGGGAGGTCAATGTCCTCACAGCAAGAGTCAGAAAACGCACCGAGGGCGAAAATAACGATACCGCTTCGGAGGTCTTCCCTGCCGCGGGTTTTTGGCGCGCGATGGGGGAGAAACCGGAGGAGACCGGAAGAACTCCGGAGGAAATGGATTTTTCGGAATTTGACCTGGGGCTCTATGATATGGAATTTGCCGACAAGATAGAGGTGGTGGAGGCATATCTGCCCGACGAGGAGCTTACCGATCTGCAGACTGCGATCGATGAGGTCACAAAGGACAAGGAGACCCCGCAGGTATATGAAGTGAAGTCGGGGGATACGCTCTCCGTGATAGCCGAGAAATACGGACTGACGTTGGCGGATCTGGTCGCGATGAACGAGACTCTCGAGGATGCGGCCTCCACTATAAGGCCGGAGGACGAGATCATAGTGACAGTGCCGGAGCCGGAGCTTTCGGTCAGGTATGAGACCGAGGAGTATCTGGAGGAGAGTTACGAGGCTGAGGTACAGGTAATACCCAACGATTCATGGTTTACCAATAAATCGGTCACACTGCAGGAGCCTTCCTCCGGTTTCAGAAAGATCATAGCCAAATCCGTGTTCATGAACCACACGGAGGTGGCCCGCGACATCGTCAAGGAGGTCGTCACCTGGGAAGCGGTTCCCAAGATAGTCGAAAGGGGCACGATAGTGCCGCCGAGCTATATCAAGCCTATCTCCGGCGGCCGTATGAGCTCGGGCTTCGGAAAGCGCTCAAGGCCCACAAGAGGGGCAAGCACCTACCACAAGGGTATAGACTGGGCTACGCCTGTCGGAACCGCGGTTGTGGCGAGTTCATCGGGTGTTGTGACCAAGGCCGGCTGGGGAAGCGGATACGGCTATGTGGTCTATATAAGCCATCCCGACGGAAAGGTCACCAGATACGGCCACCTTTCCAAGATACTGGTCAAATCGGGACAGAGCGTGTCACAGGGGCAGAAGATCGCCCTGTCCGGCAATACGGGCGTCAGTACGGGGCCTCATATCCATTTTGAGATCCTGGTGAACGGAGTACAGGTGAATCCGATGAAATACCTGAATTAACTGGGTTTTACAGCGGGTTGATTTTAACGGAAACAGAGTATATAATAGACGAGTTATGGAATCATATGTCATAAGAGGCGGCATGAGTCTTAAAGGAGAGGTGGAGATCACGGGCGCAAAGAACGCGGCGCTTGCGATACTTGCAGCTTCGACCATGACCGACCAGACAGTTATAATAGAGAATATGCCTGATGAGGCGGATACCAATGCGCTGATAGGTGCCATGAACGATCTCGGTGTCTTTACACACAGGGCTTCGAGACATACAGTCAGGGTAAATGCCGCGAAGGAGCGCAACATCCCGGTTGACAATGAGGGCATCAAGAAGATACGCGCATCTTATTATCTGATAGGAGCGCTTCTCGGCAAATATAAGCGGGCCAAGGTGGTTCTGCCCGGTGGCTGCGCCATAGGTTTAAGGCCCATCGACCAGCATATGAAAGGCTTTGCCGCTTTGGGAGCGAGCTGCCGCATAGAGCACGGGTTTATCATCGCCGAGGCCAAGGATCTCCATGGTGCTCATATCTATTTTGATGTGGTGTCTGTGGGAGCGACCATCAACATCATGATGGCGGCGACGCTTGCATCAGGTCAGACCATCATAGAAAACGCGGCCAAGGAGCCTCACGTGGTTGATCTGGCCAACTTCTTAAACAGCATGGGCGCAAGGATAAAGGGCGCAGGTACCGATGTCATTCGTATAACCGGCGTTGAAAAGCTTCACGGAACGGAGTATGCGATCATACCCGACCAGATAGAGGCCGGTACCATGATGATGGCCAGTGCAGTGACACGCGGAGACATAACCGTGAAGGGCGTGATCCCCAAGCATCTCGACTCCATAAGCGCCAAGCTAAAGGAAATGGGATGCTTTATTCAGGAATATGATGACGCTGTCAGGGTGTTCTGCAGCGGCAGGGTCAGGAGCACTCATGTCAAGACGCTTCCCTACCCGGGGTTCCCCACTGATATGCAGCCGCAGATAACGGTTGCGCTGGGACTTTCAACAGGCGTCAGTATAGTGACCGAATCCATCTTTGAGAACAGGTTCAAATATGTTGACGAGCTGACTTCAATGGGGGCAAATATAAAGGTTGAGGGCAGCACAGCCATCATCTCAGGAGTTGAAAAATATACCGGTGCCCACATCACCGCGCCGGATTTGAGAGCGGGTGCCGCACTGGTCCTGGCCGGACTTGTGGCGGAGGGCATAACGGTAGTTGATAACATTCATTTCATAGAGAGAGGTTACGAGGATTTCTACATGAAACTGAGATCGCTCGGAGCCATCATCGAAAAGGCCGAAGACGAGCCTCAGATCGAGAAATTCCGCATCAGATACGCCTGAAATAAATAACCCCTCGCGGGAGTTGTCCGCGAAGGGGAAGAACATGAAATATCTGCGGTCAGAGAATAGCTTCGATGTACAGATCGGGGTTCAGAGCCAGATCTATATAGCTGTTGTCGGATTTTATCGTGGGCTTTGCAAGGTGATCATGGTTGATGTATATTATCTCACCCTGTATGCCGTTATTAAGTCTTACGCGGTTAAGGAGATATGTGTTCACCACATTTTCCAGGAAAGTCATTATCGCGTGAGTGTCATATTTCCGAAGCCCGTCATTCTCAAAGAGCGAGATGGCCACAAAGGGGCACTGCGGCCCGCGGTAGACTCTTGCCGAGGTCGTGGCATCGTACACGTCAGCTATGGCGACGATTTTGGCAAACTGGTCGGTGCGGTCGCCCGTGAGTCCAAGAGGATATCCGCTGCCGTCGCAGCGCTCATGGTGCATGAGAGCGGCAAACTTGATATGCTCATTTATGGGCAGGGGCTTTAGTATCTCGTATCCGCGCCTGGAGTGCGTCTGAACGATGTGATACTCATCTGCGGTCAGTTTGGCAGGTTTGGTTATTATCTCTCCCGGGATGAGAAGCTTCCCTATATCGTGGAGAAGTCCGGCCTGAGTGGCTATTTCCGTGTCCTCCTCGGACAGGTGCATCCATTTCGCAAGGCAGTTGCATATAAGTGATACGTTGATGCAGTGCACATAAGTTGCGTCATCGTACTGTCTGAGGCTGTGGAGCATGTCAAATACGCTGGAGGGCCCGGAGCTCTCGTTGACCATGTTGTAGACGGGGGTGATCATGCTGTCGACATCAAGCGGTTCGCCTCTTTTGACGACGTCATTGATGTGTTCCTTGAAGTGGTCGGCCTCTTCCTCTATCTCCTTCTGGAAGCGCTGGAATTCCGGCGTCGCTCTGAGTCTTTCGGAGTAGGAGGGTTCAACCTTGTGCTCGAGCCCAACTCTCTCGTCCTCCACCAGGACGTGCATGATGGAGTTAAAAGCCAGACGGGTTATGGATTTGTCGTTAAGCACCGAACCCTTCGGCAGGATCATTACGGAGCGGTCAAATGTATATACGTCATCCGCCAGAATCATGCCCGGAAGCAGGTCGATGGTCTTTGTCCTTTTCATGCAAAACATTATAACATAAACAGGATAAACATGGTATAATGTCATGATACTTTTCATGAAATTTGTAAGTGAATGTGATGGTTGAATATATGGGAAATACCATGAGTGTGCCCTTCGATGCCGAGAGCGAGATCGAGGGCATAAAGAACTGGATAAGAAAGTGGTTTGAGGAGAATGGGCCGGGAGCCGGTGCGGTCATAGGACTGTCCGGCGGCAAGGATTCCACGATAGTCGGTAAGCTTCTGGTCGATGCACTGGGAGCCGAAAGGGTGACGGGGGTCCTGATGCCGGACGGGGTACAGGCTGATCTGAACGACAGCCTGTCTGTGGCAAAGCTCCTTGGCATTAAGTATTATGTCGTAAACATAGGGGGTGCTACCGCAGGGCTTAAAGAGGGCATCATGGAGGCCTGCGGCGATGGGCTGCCTCTTGGCAGGGATGCTCTAATCAATATCCCTCCCAGGATAAGGATGAGTGTGCTCTATGCGATCGCACAATCACTTCCAGGAGGGGGGAGGGTGGTCAACACCTGCAATATGTCCGAGGATTATATTGGCTATTCTACAAAGTACGGAGATGCCGCAGGTGATTTTTCGCCCTGCGCGGACTATACGGTGACACAGATGAAACAGATCGGTGATGCTCTGGGACTGCCCGCTCAATATGTTCACAAGACTCCGTCGGATGGTCTGAGCGGCATGTCTGACGAAGACAAGATAGGTTTTTCCTATGAGACGCTGGATCACTATATAGAGACGGGTGAATGTGAGGATGCTGCAACAAAGGAGCGGATCGACAGGATGCACCGGGCAAACCTGCATAAACTGAGGCTTATGCCCAAATATGCAAGACGCACTGCGGAGGGTGACTGAATGATGCGCCGCAGAGCATTCTCTTCCATAGCGGTCCTGCTGATCCTTGTCCTGGTTTTTACCGGCTCTGCCAGAGCGGACGAGCTTGCCGACAGGATAAGTGACATGCAGCAGGCGGAGGACAATACAAAACAGAAGATCACCGATCTGGAGAAGCAGACACAGGAGACCCAGAATGCAATAAATGCATTAAGGGATCAGAAGGAAGCGACGCAGAACAATGTCAATGCGCTTGAGAACAAGAGTCAGGTGCTTCAGAGTACGATCAACGGCTATTCCGATCAGCTTGAGGACTTAAGCGACGAGATATCCAAAGCAGAAGAGGCTCTGGCTGAGGTTTCCTCCGAGATAGTGGATCTGGATCAGCAGCTTCAGGCTGCAAGGGCAGAGGAGGAGGCCAGATATGCGCTCTTAAAGAAACGTCTCAGGGCCACTTATGAGAGCGGCATGAACGGCGGGATGCTGCAGATACTCCTTGAGTCGGGATCTCTTCAGGAGGTATTGACCAAGGCAAATTACCTGGAGGCGATCGTGCAGTATGATTTCCGGAAGATCGAGGAATTTCAGGCGCTCCAGGCTGATATAAAGGCCAAGACGGCCATCGTTGAGCAGAGGGAGGCCGAGCTTGATGAATATCAGACAAGTCTGGATGAGAATTACAGCGAACTGGCCGATCTCACGGACGAGGTGAAGAGTCAGCTCTCCCAGACCAGGAGCAACGTTTCCTCCGAGAAGAGCAAGCTTGCTGACTACGACAATCAGCTGGCGGAACTCGACAAGAAGATGAAGAAGCTTGAGAAGAAGACGGCTGCTGCGCAGGCGAGACTTGCAAAGCAGATCGCCGAGAGACTTGAGCTTCAACGAGAAGATACATCCGGTTCATATTCAGCCAGCGCAAGCGAACTTGAGTGGCTTGCCGCCACGATCCAGGCGGAGGCTGACGGTGAGTCCTACACCGGAAAGCTTGCCGTGGGAAGTGTGATCATGAACAGGGTCAAGAGCTCGGCCTTTCCCAATAACGTTGTGGGAGTGATCACACAGGATATACAGTTTGCCCCCTACCGGTCAGGCAAGGTGGAACTGATAATCTCCAGAGGACCCAACTCCACATGTCTCCGCGCTGCCGAGGAGGTTCTGGACGGCGCACGTGTCGGAGATTATCTGTTCTTTATGACACAGTATTGGGCTGATTATTACGGAATAAGCGAATATACGATGATCGGCAATCACGCATTTTTCTACAGATGGATCGTGAAGGAAAAACCGCAGGAGGAGCCGGAAGACGAAGAAGGCGAAGCTGCGGAAGAAAACTCCGGGGAAGAAAACACCGAAGACGGGCAGGAAGCTTCGGAGGAGAATACGGAAGAAGAGAGTCAGCCTGAGGAATCACGTGATGGAGAAGAGGGCGGATCTGAAGAAGAGTACGTTCCGGAAAGTGAGGGTGAAGGTGAGTGAGATGATGAGGGATCTGGAAGAAGAGGCGGTACGGGCGCTGCTTGATGATTACAAAACAGGCAGATATATCGACCGCATGGATTTCTTTGCCCAGCCGGACAGGCAGGAAGTCATAGAAATATCCAATAAGCTCCTTTATATCTGTTATCCGGGCTTTTTCAGAGACCGCGTTTACAGGACACTGAACGAGGAGCATCGCGTCACGGTGCTCATAGAGGACATAATCTACAATCTGCGCAAGCAGGTAAGCATAGCGCTCCGCTTCAATGAGGCATACGCCAGTGCCGGGGAAAAAGAGATAGCCGAGGCGGCCGGCAGGATAACGACCTCCTTTATCAAAAAGATCCCTGAGATCAGATCATATCTGGAGACCGATCTTGAGGCGGCTTTTGAGGGCGATCCGGCTGCCACCGGAAAGGAGGACATAATCCTGTCTTATCCGGGACTCATGGCCATAACGATAAACAGGCTGGCACATGAACTCTTCCTGCTCAGAGTTCCGCTCATACCGAGGATCATGACCGAGCATGCGCATTCGGCTACCGGAATAGACATACATCCCGGAGCTACCATCGGAAAGTATTTCATGATCGACCACGGAACAGGCGTTGTCATAGGTGAGACATCGATTATCGGGGATCACGTGAAGGTATACCAGGGAGTTACGATAGGCGCTCTATCGACGAGAGGCGGGCAGAACCTGAGAGGTATCAAGCGTCACCCCACGATCGAGGATGATGTTACCATATATGCGGGTGCATCAATACTGGGCGGAATGACCGTGATAGGTAAGGGTAGCGTCATTGGCTCCAACGCGTTCATAACTTCTTCCATTCCGGCAGGTACCAGAGTTTCTATCAAAAATCAGGAGCTGCAGTTAAAGAAGGGCGACAATTTCTGCGTGAGCAGGAGCGATCTGAAGCAGGATGAGAACTGGTTCTACATCATATGACGGCAGAAGCGGCCATGTATTGATGGCTTTAGTACAGAGAAAACAGAGAGGTGACGGTTTTGAAGGCAATAGTGGCAGTAGATGAAAACTGGGGGATCGGGCGAGAGGGAAGGCTTCTTATAAGGATCCCGGCGGATCAGAAGAATTTCAAGGAACTGACCATGGGCGGCGCCGTGATACTGGGCAGGAAGACCATGGATACTTTTCCGGGCAAAAGACCCCTCGATGGAAGGATGAACATCATCTTTTCCCGAAATCCTTCTTACAGTGTGCAGGGTGATAATGCGATAGTTGTGCATGATGAGGATGAACTTGACAGAGCCCTTGAGGAGTGCGGGGGCGCCGATGATGCCTGGGTGATAGGCGGGGAGAGCATTTACAGACTGCTCCTTCCAAGATGCGATGAGGCAATAGTCACCATGATAGACAGAAAGTATGACGCGGACGCATTTTTTCCGGATCTCTCCGCGGATCCTTCGTGGGAACTTGAATCGGAGAGCGACGAACAGATTTATTTTGATACGACCTACCGGTATCAGACATGGATGAGGAAGAGTACTACCGGGAACTGAAAAAGGAAAGGCTGATCCGGATCATCGTCGGGGTCATCGTTGTCGCCGTGCTGGGGTTTCTTGGCTACCGCCTTTTTGAAAACACGCTCACTTCCATGGGGCTGCAGGCGGCACCGGAATCTTTTAATGATGATCCGGCGGAGAATGACGAGAATGATGAAGAGGTCGTGCCCTACGGATATGTGGAGGCCTGGAACGGCGAGGAAAAGACCGGGAAGCCTATAACTCTCCCTGAATATGAGATCGAGGTTGAGGATTACCGGATAAAGGGACTGGCTCATGTGGGCAGGCCGAGCGCCACCCAGGAAAAGCTCTCGACAGATCTGTTCATAGTGATCAATGATGATACCGGAGAACGGATAACTCCCAAACTTGAAGAAGAGGGATACTCCGAAGACGACATATACCCCATGTCCATACAGGTGCGCGATAATCCCGGGGACTGGGAGACGCTCACGGTCTATGAACCGGTCACTGTGACCATTACCGTTCCGGATGAGCTTGCGGAGGCGGCTTTTTATGAGAAGATCACCGCTTATGCCGTATATAACAGACAGCATCCCGATAGCCCCGGAGCGCTGACGGCCCTGCCTGTCTCGGTGTCCGAGGAGAACGGCATCTGCTATGCAAGCTTCCTTGTTAGGGACGAGTACGAGTCGGAATACGCATTATGTGAGGTTCGCTGACGGATGGCATACCAGCTTGGCAATTATACATTCAAGACTGCGCAGGAGCTTCAGGCTGCCAAGAGGGATCTGGCCAAGATACAGGCGGTGAAGAAGGCAGCAGGACCGCAGAAGGACAATGCTTCGGCCTGCATAAAGCAGATAAGGGCTTCTAACATCAAATTTGAGACCGCGGTCGGAAGGGACTATATCAAGTCACTGGCCGCCAGAGCGGGCGGTTCATCGAAGCCGGCGGCAGGTGATAAGACCAGATTTTACGGCAGCGGCGCACCTGCGAAAAAGGGGAAGAAGCCTAAAAAAGAGGGTGAATTTGCTTCGAGACCGCGCTGGCAGAAGGTGTCGATGATCATGCTCGGCATCATAATGGCTGTACTTCTCGCAGTGCTCGGACATGAGCTCTACGGCGATTTCATATCGAGAGAGAACGTGGAGGAGCTCAGGGCAGTTGCCAATTCAGTCACGGAGGAATCCTTTGACGTGGACGAGATGGAGGCGCTAGAGGCCTCCGGCGTACAGGTGCTTAGCTGGGACGGCAAACAGATAAGGCCGCAATTCAGGAAACTGGTACTTCAGAATCCGGATTTTGCGGGATGGCTCACGATAGCAGGCACTAAGGTGGACTATCCGGTTATGCACAGACAGGATGACAATGATTTCTATCTGTCCCACAACTTTGAGGGGGAATATGATGTCAACGGCCTGCTGATACTGGACAAGCGGTGTTCGGTCGACGGCACGGATGACAATGTCCTGATCCACGGTCACAATATGAAGAGCGGATTCATGTTTGGTGCTTTGAGGAACTACAAGAGCGAGGATTTCTACAAGGAACATCCCACCATCAAATTTGACTCTCTTTATCAGGAGAATGTATACGATATAATCGCTGTATTTCTGTCGTCCGTGGACAGGAATTCGGGCACGGACTTCAAGTATTATGATTATATAAGCATCACCAATGAGGCGGTTTTTGATGCCTATATAAACGGCATCAAGGCGCAGTCGCTGTATGATATCCCCTATTCGGCAAAATACGGCGACCATCTGATCAGTCTTTCCACCTGCGATTATACGAAGCGCGACGGCAGACTTGTCGTGGTGGGCAGAAAGAGGTTTGTTTCATGAGAGTCAGGATAGAGGACGACTTTTCGCCTGCGCTCATCGCTGAAAGCGGCCAGTGCTTCAGGTGGAATGACGGGCCGGACGGCTCGCTCAGGGTAATTCATGCGGGCAGCTGCGTTTATATAAAGGCCCTGTCCGATGATGATTACGAGTTTTCCTGCAGCGAAGATGAATATGAGAGAATATGGCGGCCGTATCTGGATATGGATGTTTCCTATGCAGGAATAAGAGAGAGCATAGATAAAGAGACGGATCCCTGGCTGTACGAGGCAGCCGTCAGTCAGCGGGGCATAAGGATACTGAGACAGGACACTTTTGAGGCACTCATAAGCTTTATCATATCGCAGAACAGGAACATACCGGCCATAAAGCGCTCGATTGAACTGCTCTGCGACGCGGCGGGGGAGGAACGCACGGATGCCAAAGGCATGAGCTACCGCACATTTCCGGAGAGTGAAAGGATAGCAGCGCTTACCGATGAGGAACTGGATGGCTGCAGACTGGGATACCGCACATCTTATGTAAAGAGAACCGCGGAGCTTGTGGCCTCCGGGGAACTGGATCTCGAGGAACTGAATGCCTTGTCTGACGACAGGCTGACGCAGAAGCTCATGTCACTGTACGGGGTGGGTGCCAAGGTCGCAAACTGTGTGCTCTTATTTGGATATCACAGACTGGATGCGTTTCCGGTGGATGTCTGGATAAAGAGGATACTGGCTGCGCATTATCCCGCCGGATACGATACTGAGAAATACAGACCATACAATGGTGTGATGCAGCAGTATATGTTTGCACACGCCAGAGCGGAGGGGATATAGAGAGATGCTCTACGATATGGCGGCGCCCTGCCACTTCGGTGTTGAGGCGGTAGTAAAAAGAGAACTTCAGAGTCTGGGTTATGAGGTCACAGGCACCAGGGACGGGCGCGTTGATTTCAGAGCCGACCCTGCCGGAATAGTGCACGCTGATATTTCACTCAGGACGCCTGAACGCGTGCTCTTAAGAGTGGGCAGATTCAGGGCGCAGACCTGGGATGAACTTTTTGAGGGTGTTAAGGCGCTACCCTGGGAGGAATACATACCGAGGGATGCAAAATTCTGGGTGACAAAAGCCGTGAGCGTAAGGAGCAGACTTTTTTCACCTTCCGATATGCAGAGGATCGTGAAAAAGGCCATGGTCGACAGGCTGGCCCTGAAGTACGGGTTAACACATTTCCCCGAGACCGGGGAAGCATGGCCGGTGAGGGTGTTCATTCTGAACGATGAGGTTGATGTATGCCTCGATACGACGGGTGATTCGCTGCATAAGCGGGGGTACCGCAAAAACAACGTTGTTGCGCCTGTCGCCGAAAACCTCGCCGCGGCTCTCATAATGCTGACCCCCTGGAGAGCGGACAGGATACTGGTTGATCCCTTTTGCGGAAGCGGAACCTTTGTCATAGAAGCAGCAATGATGGCCGCAAATATCGCACCGGGCATACACCGGTCGTTCACGGCGGAGAAGTGGGAGAATCTCCTTCCCGAAAGGCTGTGGAAGGAAGCGAGGAAGGAGGCTTACGCGGCCATCGATACAGATGTGACTGCGGATCTGCAGGGCTATGACAAGGATCCCGCGGCGATCGATGTCGCAAGGCTTGCGGCAGAGGAAGCCGGCGTGGATGAGCTGGTACACTTTCAGGTGAGGGACGTGGAGGACTTGAGCCACAGAAAGAAGTACGGTTTTATTATCACCAATCCGCCTTACGGCATGCGCATCGGCGGCGATGATGACAAGGCTCTCGCTGAACTATACAGGACTCTGGGTGAGAGATACCAGGACCTTGACGACTGGTCGATGTTTGTCTTAAGTGCGTATTCCGGCACCGAGAAAGCGATCGGCAAGGCGGATAAGAACCGCAAGATTTATAACGGCATGATAGAGACCAGATTCTATCAGTATTTTGGGGCAAAACCGCCCGCGAGAGGAAAGAGGAAGTGATGAGCCGTCTGAGTCATGAAACGGTAGATTTTGCAGGTGCGATTCAGCCGAAAACATGACTCAGAGAGGGAAAATGAGCCGCCTGAGTCATGAAACGGAAGATTTTGCAGGTGATATTATGGTGGCTGCATCAGTCGGTATTTTGAAGAAGAGAGCGTGAAGGAGAAGAGGATTTGACGGATAAGGAATGGAAAAGCCTTGCGATAAAGACGGCTGTCTTTTCCGTGATCGCAATAGTCGTATGTATTGTGCGCGCGGCAACAAAGCCAATTATTATCGAAGGAACGGCTGAAGCTCGCGAGAGCGCCCGGGGACAGATCGATGATGAACCGCTCGATTCGATGTATGATGCGCTGGTGCTCGACATGGATGAGCTTGAGTCCCCCGCAGACGGAGCGGATCTGATCGTCCCTCTTCCGGCAGGCATAAGCTCGGAAGATGTACGTACAGAGAATCATTATCTGTCGCATCAGCTGTGGATAGTCATGAGGTCCTCAAGGGCAGACTATTCCGGGGATGATTTTAGAGTTAGCGCCGTACCAGAGAAGGTGAGAGAGGGTGTCTATCTGCGTGTGGAGAGGAGTGAGTGCAGCCTGCGTTTTGGACTCACGGGGCTGTATGAGCCTGTGACGAGCCTTGAGGACGGCGCACTAAGGATAAAACTGGTTTCGCCCGGTGAGGTATACGAGCATGTGCTGCTTATAGATCCCGGCGAGACGGACGGTGAAAGCGATATTCCGCTCATGGTTGCGAATGAAGCCGCCCGCAGGCTTTCAGCCCGTGAGGGTATCATGGTCTATGTCACCAGGGCTGGTGAACACAGGGATGAGGATCTCAGCATCACGATGCTAAGAGAGACAGGGGCTGATCTGTGCATCTCGCTTTCGGTGGACAAAAGCCTGAATTCCGCCATCTCGGCGCAGTACAACGAGACCTGGTATTTGAGGAATTATTCAAATGCGAGGTTTGCCGCTGATCTCCTTGAGGGGGTTGCGGGGGCGACGGGATACGTGATGATCTCTTCTGACGGCGTTGGAAGGAGCGAACCGTTTCTTGCTGCATCTACCGTACCGACAGCAGCGCTTATACTGCCTGACACCGACGGTACGGATGCATCCGTGGCGGCAGCAGGGATAGAGGCTGCGGTATTGAAAGCCCGGGGGCTGGATGGTAAGTGATGATAGATTGGCCTGACATGCCGGGTCTGCGGCCGGCAGACATGTGGAAAGCGAAAAATCTGCTGTGACATGTCGGGTTTGTGACCGGGAGACATGTGAAAAGCAAAAAGTCTGCTGTGACATGTCTGGTTTGTGGCCGGGAGACATGTGGCGGGAGAAAAATCCGCTGTGACATGTCGGGTTTGTGGTCGGCAGGCATGTAAAAAGCAAAAAATCTGCTGTGACATGTCTGGTTCGTGGCCGGCAGACATGTGGAAAGCGAAAAATCTGCTGTGACATGTCGGGTTTGTGACCGGGAGACATGTGAAAAGAGAAAAGTCTGCTGTGACATGTCTGGTTTGTGGCCGGCAGGCATGTGAAAAGCGGAAAATCCGCTGTGACATGTTGGAAGTGAAACTTTGATGAGTGAAAAATAGATCAGGTTGTGCCGGTGCAGTCTGATTGCCAAGTTGGAGAGAAAAAGCATGAAGATTATATTTGCGACAGGAAACGCCAATAAGCTCAAGGAAATCAAGGAGATCATGGGGGACATCTCGGAGGAGATACTATCCATGAGGGAAGCCGGTGTCTATGCTGATCCCGAGGAGGACGGCAGCACTTTTCAGGAAAACGCACTTATCAAAGCCTGTGCTTGCGCGGAAAAGGTACGTGAAAAGACAGCCCCCGGCGAGACTGTTCTCGTGATGGCAGATGATTCTGGACTTGAGATAGATGCACTGGGCGGCGAACCAGGCATTTACTCAGCAAGGTATCTTGGCCATGAGACATCATATGACGAGAAGAACAGTGTGATCCTTGAAAGGCTGAAGGATGTGCCTGAAGAAAGGAGGACGGCGCGATTCGTGTGTGCTGTTGCCTGCGTCGTCGCGCATGGCGGCGGGAACAGTTCGGATATGCAATCCGGAACAGGTGCGGATATTGACGAGCATAAGAATGTCGGCGGGAATGCCAGTAAAAGTGCGGATGCCGACGAATCCTATGTCACCCGTGAGACCATGGAAGGTCGTATTGCCTACGAGATCGCAGGAGCCAATGGTTTCGGCTACGACCCTATCTTCTTCCTTCCTGAATACGGGAAGACCTCCGCAGAGATCTCGCCCGAAGAAAAGAACGCCATAAGCCATCGCGGCAAGGCGCTTAGGGCGATGCGGGAGATTCTTAAAGGGGCGCTATAAGGGAAAGGATACACAGCGCCTGAATAAGCCGGCTCCGTGGAAGTTCCCAGATGAGATTCAGCCGAAAATATGACTAAGAGAGCGGAAACAAGCCGCCAGAGTCATGAAACTGAAGATTTCCAAAGTGAAATTCCGGCCTTAAATATGACTAAGAGAGCGAAAACAAGCCGCCTGAGTCATGAAACCTTCATGAAACCGAAATTCCCACTGATAAATTGCAGTTGACAATGTACTTGCACGTGATGTATACTTTCATGGTCGCTTCAGACTACGAACGTAGTTTGGGCGCGTGGCGAGGTAGCTCAGCTGGCTAGAGCACGCGGTTCATACCCGCGGTGTCGAGGGTTCGAGTCCCCCCCTCGCTATTACAAAAAAAGACCGCGAAGCCATGATATTACTGGCCTCGCGGTTCTTTTATTTTTTCTCGGGAGTGAGTACAAATGAGTACAATTCCTCCAAAGCCTTTAGTTTAGCGGCTTTCGTCGCCACATCGTATGAGTAACTCGCTGTCCCGGTCTCTTCATTGTGACCAAGTAAATTGGCAACAGTCCTTGCAGGCAGGAGCGTCCTTAAAATAGACGAGACAGTTCTGCGAATCCTATGAACCGATACATTACAGATGCCCGCCTCCAGTCCGCGCCTTAAAGCTGCACAGCCGATATCATGACCGCTATATCGC
>JAILGA010000158.1 GCA_024697225.1 Lachnospiraceae bacterium | reverse complement strand
CTTTTTACGGTATTGATCAATGAGGGCGTTTTTGGCGCCGTTTCCGTGACTGTTTTTTATGTAATATCCTGTATCTCGCTGTTTGCAGCCCTGCGCGGCAAAAGAGCTGATTCAGCAACAACCCTGCGCGGCAAAAATGCTGAACCAGAAACAACCCTGCGCAGCAAAGGTGCTGATGCAGCTGCCGCCCTGCGTGGCAAAGGTGCCGGCTCGGTCACGACCTTTTCTGCTTTTGTTGCGCTTACGGCGTTGCTTGCTATCTGGGGCATTTCGTTTCCGACTGTTTGCTCGCTGCCGCTGCTTTTACTTCTGATCGGCGTATAGCCGCCCACATCCCCTGCCGCGTTGCAAAGAAAACAAGCTAGCCTGCCCTGCCGCATTACAGAAGTCCCTTTTTCAAAAGTGTTTCTATTGTACGAAACTGGAATTGATCGAGCTCTTTTTATTGCTTTTGCATCACTGCCCAAGAGCTCTCACGCCACAAATTTCGCAATTTCAGCCAGTTTTAGTTGTGAAGCCGGCCTGCCCAAGAGCTCTCACGCCACAATTTTCGCAATTTCAGCCTGTTCAAGAAGCCTAAAGCTCTTCACAGGAGATCGATCCGCAAAATTTCATCATGTGATTGAAAGACAAAGCTAATTGATTTACAATACTACGGTGAGCAATTGAATGACGGGCGTTCATTCAGAAAATAGATTAATGGAGGCTTTTATGGACACTGAAAAACGAAAGAAACTGGGATTACTGTTCAAAACGGTCACAGCCCTGATGCTGACTGTACTGATGGCTGTAAGCATCCCGCTGACAGCGGAGGCCAAGACAAAGGCGCCGAAGCCCGCTATCAGCGAGAAAAAGGTGAAGCTCCTCGTGACGGAGATACATCAGCTGAGCATGTCTAATGTACCTGCGGGGAAGACCGTCAAGTGGAAGACCTCCAACAAAAAGGTGGTCTCCGTTGACACGAACGGTGTTATCCAGGGCAAGAAGGCGGGTTCCGCGAAAGTGTCCGCTAAAATCGGCAAAAAATCCTACACCTGTAAAGTCACGGTCAAGGCGGGTATCGATCAGAAGACCGCGGAAATGACTGTGGGTGACAAGCGCACGGTAAGGCTTCTGGGTACCAAGATCAAGAAGGTCAAGACCTACAATAAAGATGTTGCGACCGTAGAAAAAACCGGCGAGATCACGGCGGTCGGCGTGGGCACGACGAAGGTCAGGCTCACCGGCAAAAATAACAAAAACTACAACTGCACCGTGACGGTCACGCCTCTGCGCACGGTGTCATTTGAGTCAAACGGCGGAACTTCTGTATCGCCGCAGTCTCTGAAACCCGGTGAAAAGGTCAGAAAGCCCTACAATCCCGAGAAAGACGGCTATGCTTTCGACGGATGGTATACGGACGGCGCCCTGACACAGGCATATGATTTTGCTGCGCCGGTAGAAGCTGATATGGTGCTTTATGCAAAGTGGCTGAAGCTTTATACCGTCACCTTTGACAGCAATGGCGGAAGCAGCGTGTCGCCTGTTCGCGTCGCTGATGGAAAGACCGTGAATTATCCGGCTTCTCCGTCGAAGCAGGATTTCTCCTTTGACAGATGGTATTCCGACAAGGAACTGAAGAATGCATACGACTTCTCGACTCCGGTTACCGGAGACATCACCCTTTATGCGGGCTGGAGACCGGTGTTCAAGGTAAGCTTCGATACCGACGGCGGCGATGTGATCAATGATGTCAGGATCGCTGAAAACGGCAGAATTGCAAAACCTAAGGATCCCGCGAAGGATGGCTTTGTATTTGACGGATGGTATTCCGATCCGGAGTGCACCAGGCCTTTTGACTTCACGACACCCATAACCGCTGATACTAAGATTTACGTGAAGTGGCTCAACATCTACGAGATCACTTTTGACAGCAATGGCGGAACTACTATCGTGGAGAGCCAGAACGTCACCGAGGGTGAACAGGTTGCTGTGCCCGATGTGATCCCGGAAAGGGCAAGATATGTCTTTACAAAATGGTACAGCGATAAGGCGTGCACTAAGGAATACGACTTTTCACTGCCTGTTGCGGGATCGTTCACACTGTTCGCCGGATGGCGCGAGAGACCTCTCACAAGAGGTGAATGGGTCTCAGCGCTTGCCGATATCGTGAGCATGAACCTGGATGTTGATGAGGAGAATATCGACTATTTCTTTGAGGATACCGAAGGAAACGCCAACGCCATAGCAATAGAGACTGCTCAGGCATACGGCATACTTCCCGTGGACGAGAATCTCAATTCCGAGGATGTGCCCGCGTTTAACCCCGACGGAGAGGCGACGAGAGAATTTGCAATGTATACGGCTGTGAGAGCTGTCGGTTTCAAGGACGGACAGGAAACCGTGAATACCAACAGCTGGACCGACTGGGATGAGATCACATATAAGAATGAGGCCATGCTGGCTGACAAATTTGACTTCTGTGATGTGACGGGTTCTGCTTTTGAGCCTGAAAAACCTGTGCTCGAGGCTGATGTGACTAAAGCGGCAGCCGCGATAAACAAGCTGTATGAATCGGATAAGATAACAGAACAGAAGATGGATGTCGATTATAAAAACGGCATCAGGGATCTGAGAGAAAATAATTATACGGATGAGCAGTTCTCATACCGCTATGATGCGGATGAGCAGGGAAAGACCTTTGTGACAGCATCCGGAACTCAAGTTGCAGCTGCGGCCATCAATGTGAATGATCTGCTGATACTGCCCAGGAATGCGCAGAATCCCAACGGTCTCGGAATCAAGGTCAAGAGCATAGAAACCGAGGATGGTATCACTACCATTGAAACCGAGAATCCCGATCTCGATGAGCTTTTTGATAAGGTAGACATGTCGCAGACCGTACCTGCCGAAAGTCTGCAGAATGCAACGCCAGTTCCCGCGGAAGGTGTGACGGTAAAGGTGATAAAGCACGACGCGCAGGGGAACGAGGAAGAAGATCAGTCCGGCGTCTTTGACGAGAGTGCGGACAATTTTGACCTGCATATAGACAAAGATAAGCACTTCGAGCCGCCGGCAGAGTACGAATTTGATCTGGGCGAAGGTATAGACCTCGGACACGGCGCCAAGGTAAAGGGCAAGGTCACTATCGGCATACCGGATATCAATGTCAAGGTAAAGGGCGACCTGCATCTGATCGGGACAAAGTTTGATGAAGTACTCTTCTCGATGACCGAGAATGTCAAGATCGAGGGCGGTCTTTACATGACATTTGCGGAGAGCGGAAATCAGGCGCTTGACAGTTTCGTTCCCGGAAGGAAAGAGCTCGGCCGTGTTCCGATACCGCTGGGTTCAAGCGGATTTTCGATCGACGTCGTATTCTACTTCACCTACAGCGTGAAGGGCGAGCTGACCGTGGCCTACACATTTGATGTGACGGAGGGCTTCCATTATCAGAACGGTTCCGTCAGGGGTGTCTTTGATTTCAGAGACAGTCTGGATATGCTGAATATAAAGGTGGAAGGAAAGCTCGGTATCGGTGCGGCACTTGATCTGACCTTCCTTGAGGTCTGGGATCTCATAGGTTACAAGCTTGAGGGAGGTATCGCGCTCAACGCTTCGTTCACACCGCACGTTCTTGCCACACAGACGCTTCTATGCGGCGATGTGACGCTATATGCGTACTTTGAGCACGGAGTTGACGACAACACCATAATCGGCGAATGGCTTTCGGAGGATAAAGGCCTCACGATCAAGTGGGAGGTGCTGAAAAATGATGCGGATAACCCGTGTAAGCTGAAACTGCACGTGGAGAACGGACAGAGAGTTAATGAGTGTACTTTTGGCAGAGGCGAACTGACCGGTATCGTCAAAGACGCGGCGACCGGACAGCTGCTGTCCGGTGCGCAGATCAAACTGTTCGACGCCCATACACAGCACGCTGTCAGGACGAAGACCACGGGAGCCGACGGCAGGTTCAACTTTGACAATCTCGCACCCGGGGATTACAAGGTCGAGGTCAGGGCGACGGGATATATGCTGTATAACGCCGATACCAAGGTTGAAAAGAACGCGACAAAGTATCTTGAAACACCGCTCATGATCGACCGCAGCGTTGCCGACGGTGAGGCAAAGAAGGTCAGCGGTATGATTATGGATGGTATTCACAGAGAAACGTATGTTGATGATGTTCATTATGTGCTGAGGAATCTCAGGGATGGTGCTCTGGTACAGGAGGGCGATATCACGGGACACAAGTATGAATTCACTCTGAAACCCGGAAATTACGGCCTCACCGTATCCAAGGCGGAGTACACCACCCGCACGATCAGACTTGTTGTCAGCGGAGTCTCGGCATCCGGCGGAAACGTGGTGCTTATCCCCGAGAATTATCAATATGAAGGCGAACTTGAGGGTGAGATGAGAGTGGTCCTTACGTGGGGCGAGAACCCGAGTGATGTCGATTCACATATCTTTGGACCAAACGGCAACGGCGGACGTTTCCATGTGTATTACGGCAGTAAGAATTATTATGAAAACGAACAGCTGACCGTAAATCTGGATGTGGACGATGTGACCAGCTACGGACCTGAGACCACAACTGTCGTGAAGCTTAAGAATTCCGGAAAGTACAGCTTCTATCTGCATGACTATACGAACAGAGGCAGAGAAAGTTCAATGGCCTTAAGTTACTCTGACGCAAGGGTTTACCTCTACTTCGGTGATGCGCTGTACGATATGTATGCGATCCCGGAGGGCTTCGTCGGAACCTCCTGGCATGTGTTTGATTATGATGCACAAACACATTCGGTAATACCGAGGAATACGTTCTACCCCCATGCGCCCGGTGTCTATGACAGTGATACATTTGACGCGCCTGCGGACGGCAGTTATCCGGCTGTCGATGACACAGTCAGTTCGGACATCGAGGCGATCAACAACTGCGACGAGCTGAAGAAGGCCGGCTGATACGCTTCATATGAAGGTTAAGGCTTCAAAGAAGACCATACTTTCGATTGCTGTGGCGGTCACATTGATACTTCTGTTCTTTGTGATCACCACGGCGGTGAAGGTGGCCGGAGCCCGCGATTATGTCACTTCGGGCGCGGTGATCACCGATGTTAAGAGAGGCGATTCCTACACCAATTACAGTGACATACAGTACTCAAAAGTATGGTATGTCGAGTTTACTTATGAGGCAGACGGTATAAAGCATGACGGGAAATTCAGGACTCTGCTTCCGTTTCTTTACAGGGGCGGAAGCAGTATGACCATCAGGTATGCCCCTGGGGATCCGGAGCTTGTCTTTGACAGATTTGCCGTCGAATCGGCTGCGTTCATGTCTGTGTTCTTCTGTGCGTTTCTGACAGTGCTCATTCTGCTTTACAGGAAGGCAGATGCTTGACGGGAAAGATATGAAGGAATTCCGGAATCATTCATATGAAAAACTAACAAGACGGGAGCATGCTCTTTACGAGACAGCTTCGGACACGAGAGATCCGTTTTTCAGGGACTATACGCGGATCCTGCATTCCAATGCCTACAGGCGGCTCAAGCACAAGACCCAGGTGTTCTTCAATATCAGCAACGATCACGTCTGCACGAGGATGGAGCACGTGGCGCATGTCGAAGCAGTGAGCCATTCGATCGCGCTGGGACTCGGACTCGATCCCGAACTCACCAGGGCCATAGCCTGCGGTCACGATCTGGGGCACGCACCTTTCGGACACGAGGGGGAGACCGTTCTGAATGATCTGATGCGTGAGCATCTTTCGACGGAATATGTGGAACGCGTCTTCGGCAAAGATGCAAAGAAACTTTTCTGGCACGAGCGCAACGGTCTGCGCTTTGTCGATAAGATCGAGCTTCTGCCGGATCTCAAGGGTGTAGAAAAAAATCTGTGTCTTACATATGCTGTTCGCGACGGCATCATTTCGCACTGCGGCGAGGTGGATGAGAACGGGCTGATCCCCAGGGAGGAGGATTTCGATCTTGATCTCTTCAGGTCACCCGGCCAGTATATGCCCTACACCTGGGAGGGCTGCGCGGTCAAGATCTCCGATAAGATCGCATATCTGGGGCGGGATATCGAGGACGCTCTGACATTAAACTTCCTTTCCGGTGACGCAAGGGAGGAACTAAAGAAGCTGGGCGATGAGTATTCGGGCGACGGGGCGATCAATACCACGAGCATAATGCATGGGATGATAGGCGACATCTGCCGCACAAGTACGCCGGAAAAAGGCATATGCCTGGGCCCCGGCAATCTGGAATTCTTTGACAGGATCAAAGATTTCAACTACAGACATATCTACAGAAACCCCAAGTTCAATGTATATAAAGAGTACGTGAAGCTTGTGATAAAGAGCATCTTTGACGTGCTTTATGCAGCATATGCGGGAGCCGATACGATATGCTGTCTGCGGGATATGTACGCCTCGGCGTATCCGAAACTCACCGGTACCTTTGCCGGATGGCTGTGTAAATATGCATCGCCGGAGCTTACTGTGAAGGCAGCGGCATCGGACTGCAATGCTGGCGGCAGCGAAATGCAGGGAAAGGGCAGCAGATACACCGCTGCTGACGGCAGCGAAATGCAGGGAAAGAGCAGCGAAATGTCTGGCGGAAGCAGCGGATCCGCCTCAGCTACCGTTAATATGACCGACAATGATAAGATCTACGGAATGTTAGAGACTCCGGATATCTATGTGAGATCGATAATCGACTTCATCTCGGGCATGACCGATCCCTTCGCCATCTCGATCTTTGAGGAACTCATATCTTACGGGTGAGTGTATCTTCATTCTACTTGCACCGACTGCGCTGACTCGCATTGGTATATGCTTGTCTTACTGCTCCCTTGCGGATATAATTATATGCATCACTGAAAAATGCCACCCTTGTTATTGCAGAAAAGAGGAAAACTATGGACATATTGGAACAGATAAGACTTGTTTTGGCTGATGTATTTGATGATGATGAACTGGCCGTGACCGAAGAAACCACGGCAGAGGACATAGACGGCTGGGATTCATTTGCGCAGATGCAGATAATCGCAGGCGTGGAAGAGACTTTTGATATACATTTTACGATTGAAGAAGTCGTTGGCTTTAAGAGCGTCGGCGACATGGTGAAGACTGTTGAGGAGCACCTTGAGGGGTGATTTGGGCTCATCATGCATGCAATCAAAGATGAGAGCGAGATCAGAAGACAGACGCAGGAGGACACAGCATGGATAAGCAGCCCGTAAACATACACGAAAGCCGTATATTAATAACGGGTGCCGCGGGCTTCATCGGGTACTATCTTACAAAGAGAATACTTACGGAGTTTCCCGATGCGACTGTGACCGGCATCGACAACATGAACGATTACTACGATCCCGCACTCAAGGAGTGGCGCCTGGAGGATCTCTGCCGTATCGCGGGTCAGCCGGCCCCTGCCGGAGCAGTATCGGACCGCGCTGCCGATGCGGCTGTCGAGGAGGGATTAAGCCGCTCCTCCCGATTCACCTTCGTCCGCGGATCCATCGCTGACAAAGAAATCGTGAACGATATATTTACAGATCTTAAGCCTCAGATCGTTGTGAACCTCGCGGCTCAGGCGGGTGTCAGGTACAGCATAGAAAATCCGGACGCGTATGTCGAAAGCAATCTCATAGGCTTTTACAATATACTCGAAGCCTGCAGGCACGACGAGGCTCTGGAGCACCTGGTCTATGCATCAAGCTCCTCTGTCTACGGCGGCAACAAAAAGGTTCCCTTCAGCACAGACGACAATGTGGACCATCCCGTCAGCCTCTATGCTGCCACCAAGAAGAGCAACGAGCTGTTGGCACATTGCTACAGCAAGCTTTACAACATCCCTTCCACAGGCCTGCGCTTTTTCACGGTCTACGGCCCGGCGGGACGACCCGACATGGCATATTTTTCCTTTACGAAAAAGCTTGTTGCCGGACAAAACATTGACATTTTCAACTTCGGCAACTGCAAACGTGATTTCACCTACGTTGACGACATTGTCGAGGGCGTACTGCGTGTCATGGGCAAAGCCCCGGCCAAAGCCTGCGGCGAAGACGGGCTTCCCGTCCCGCCTTATGCGGTCTATAACATCGGCGGCGGCAGACCCGAGAACCTCATGGATTTCGTGCACATTCTCGGCAAGGAACTGATCCGTGCGGGAGTGCTGCCGCAGGATTTTGACATCGATGAGCATCTGAACCTCGTTCCCATGCAGCCCGGCGACGTGCCGGTGACCTATGCCGATTCGGAGGGACTTGCGCGCGACTACGGCTTCACTCCCGGGATCGATCTGCGAACGGGGCTTTCGCGCTTCGCAGAATGGTATGCGGAGTATTACTCCATCGTCTGAAGGTTCGAATTTTTCTGAAATTATAAACCAACGCATCAAAACCATTCCAACGCGTTAAGCACGTTGGAATAATTGACTCCAACGCAAAAATGCGTTAATAATTGTATTGTTGGTTTCAAATGAGCAAAACCGGTTGGGGAGGCCGCTTTCACTCAATTCGTTGTTAGTATTAAATACTCTGAAAGATTTACCCAAATCTTCGGCAGAACAGATATCTGAAGCAATTCATGTTTCTGAGACGGCAGTTAAGGGAATATTGGACACATCGATAGAAGCCGGAATAGTTGAAGCTTATGGAAACGGCAAAAGCAGGACATATATCCTTTCGTCAAAGGTTTACAAGACGCAAATGGCAAAAATAGGATATGTGAGACAGGTAGATATAGATGAGACAAGATATTCAGAATTAATCGTCAATCTGGCAAAAAGCACCGATTATCTGTCGAGAGCAGATGTAGTACAACTATTACATGTTAGTCCGTCAAAAGCATATACTTTATTGAAGAAGCTTGTAGCACAAGGACGATTGGAGCCGGTCAATAAAGGTCATTATGCTAAGTATAAATATATGGGAGATCAACATAGTATATGTAGTTAATGTGTAAGTTCAGCGTTTAGCGGGGGTTTGGAAAAGGACTCTGACAAGGGGGGACAATGAAAAACAGATCATTGAAAAGAGTAACAGCAGTATTATTGTCTGTCGCGATTCTTTCTTCTTTGCCGCAGAATGCATATGCGTTTAATGGTGCCGCCGGAGCAGACATGTCAGACAGTGCAGGCATTTTCTCCGGAGCAGCCGGAGCAGACATCCCTGCAGGAACCGGGATCTCAGACTTCTCCGCGGGTGAGATATTGAGCACCCTGGGCAGTGCAAATGCGGGCGAGGACTATGATGAGGACGAGGTGATGTTTTACCTCGGCTACGATCCCGATGAGAAGCTTATCGAAAAAGCGAGGCAGACCGCCTTTTCATGCAACGGTGAACTCCTGGATTACGAGATGGGTGTGGGACTGATAAAATTGCCCGCAACGCCGGAGGAAGCCGAAGCAAACGCAAAGGCATACGCACAGGCACTTTATGGCGAAGAAACGGCGGATCTGTTCCTCGATGGCAGAGAATATGAGGAAGTGACGGTTGACGAGGCCGTCAGAGACAATCTTGAGGATTCGTCAACTCCCGTCTTTGAACCCAATTATTTCAGAGGACTCGCGGACGCCCCGTTATCTGCATCCGATAATGTCGATAATGTCTTCGCGGATGCTCCGTTAACTGCATCCGATAATGACTTCACGGACACCAGGTCACTTGCGTCCGATGACATCTTCGCGGACACCGGTGATGAGACATCCCCTGACACTTCATGGCTTCCGAATGACCCTTTCCTCGATCCGAACGAAAGAGGCTATCAGTACCATCATCACATGACTGGCTCCGAACTTGCCTGGAAAGCGGGCTATAGCGGAAAAAGCGAGATAAGGGTCGCGGTGATCGACACCGGAGTCGCCGCAGATCATGCGGATCTGCAAAACATAGAGCAGATACAGTTCAGTCAGAGGCGGGATCTCCCGCTTGAACCTGATACGCAGGCGCACGGCACTCATGTCGCCGGCATTATAGCGGCTGTCTCCGGAAATCAGACAGGCGGAGTCGGGATCGCTCCCGGAGTCACGATTCTTAGCTACAACATCGAGCATACGGGAAAGATAAACCTGATGTCCTACGATATCGTGTGCGCCATGCTCCACTGCATCGAGGACAAGGCCGATATCGTCAACATGAGCATCGGCAGTGCTTCGTACAGCCGGATCGAAAACGAGGCTGTGGAGGAACTCTATCGGCACGGGATCACTGCAGTGGCGGCCATGGGCAATAACGGCAGTGAACTGAAATGCTATCCTGCCGCCTATGATTACGTGATCTCTGTCGCGGCGACGGGTGAAAGCGGCGCAAGAGCGGGCTATTCCAATTTCGGAGACTGGTGCACCATCTCTGCACCCGGCAGCAATATAGTCTCAACAGTGATGCCGAGGCTTAAAGCGGACTGCTATGACAACGGAGATTTCTATTACTCAAACTATTTTGGTTTGATGTCCGGTACATCTCAGGCAACGCCCGTCGTGACCGGCGCCGCGGCACTGTATATGAGCACCTATGGCAATCCCGGCCCGGATAAGATGAAGGAGATTCTTTGCAAAAATGTCATAGAATGCCCTTCAGCCGGCATGGGGGCGGGCATCATAGATATTGACGCACTCATGAGCGCTTCAGGGGCTGCGGATCCCGCTTTTGACAGCAGAAGCCGGGTAAATATTCACATGGACAGTGATCCTGTCAGCATAAACAGTGATTCTTCCGTGGAAGTCGGATCGTCACTAAAACTGTGGGCGGCATATGACACGGAACCGGCTGGCATCCTTGGACCCGACCGGGTGGAGTGGACCATCCTTGAGAACGATCCGGTGGAGAGCAATCTCGATGACCGTGCCTTTGCCAAAGACATGGTGACTATCGACCAGAACGGCGTGTTAAAGGTCAAAAAGAAATGCTTTAAATACCTGGTAAACAAAAGATCGAAATGCGCGAGGATCCGTGTCAGAGCCACGACCGCTGAGGGCTTTTGGTGTGAAGAAAATGTTCTGATCGTTCAGAAGTGCGGATCGGTCAGCAAGGCCAAAAAGTGGAAGGCTCTCAATGTCACGGGGAAAACGGTAACCAAATCATCCTCCACGATAAAGCTCAATGCAGCTAATCCGTGCGCAGAGGTGAATTTCAGCATCAAGACCTATGCCGCCAACTGGAGGGTCGAGAGCTCGGATCCCGATGTCGCGGGCGCCGTGATCATCAAACTGTTAACGGCTTCAAATACTTACGCCTCCACGAAATGTACCATGCAGATCATAGGCGGAGAAAGAACGGGCACGGCCACGATAACGGCGTATTGTCTGGACGGCTCCGGAAAGAAGGTCAAGTGGAAGGTTACATGTAAGTAAATAAGTAGATCCATCCGCCACCATAATTGGCGCGCGTCAAATATCATGGAACAATTTAAGAATATTAAGATTTCCATATTTTTCGAAAAACAGTTTATTTCTATCTGATATTGTGGTAAACTGTCATCAAACCGGCATTTTTACCGGCTGATTTTGTGTGTTTAAAAGACGACAAAAGGGAACCTGATGTCGTTTGAGGCTGCTGAAGGCAACTGAGTTTAAACATACGTTTATTGAGGGAGAGAAAGATGAAAGCGTTAAAGATCAGCAGAGTGATAGCGGTTGTGCTCGCATTGCTCATCGGATGGCAGGCTGTTGAGTGCACGGTGATCACGGCAAAGATAGTCAAAGCCTCCGGCGACAGCTCGGATGAAGGTGCATCCTATGCGGGCGAAGGCGGAAGCCTCGGAGCCGTTGACAAAATGCTTCTTGAATATGCCGATGCCATGGAGGATGAGTCGCTGGACGGCGGTTCCGACGACAGAGTGACCGATGTCATCGACGGCACGGATATCTTCAACGCTGACGAAGAGGCCGCCGTCTACGAAGGTGGTGTGGCTGCAGATGAATATGCGGATTACTACATGGCTTCTGAAACGCAGCCTGCACAAACCGCATCAACGCTGCAGGCATCACAGGTTACTATAAAGATAGAAGACAAGGATTCCACAGCTGCAAGCAAGCTTCTGCTCTCTCCCGCAAAGCCTGATTTCGTGCTGTATAAGTCTGCGGATGATGTTGTTCCAAAGCCGGCCGCTTTCACGGCTGCGGAGATAGAAAAGCTCTATACAAAGATAACAAGCGCGGTTACCACAATCAAATATGATGAGGCAACAGGCGTATATACCTTCGGCGAGAACGGAGAGGCCCCCAAGGAGCTGACAAAAGGGCATTATCTGCTGTTTGAGAACTCTGCTCCGACAGGATATTATGCGAACAACTCTGTCTATTATTTCAGTATAGATGAGAAAGGGCTGCAGTATACTGGGACGATCAAAACTGCTGACAATAAGACCGATGAGACCGACAAATGGCCCGCCGATGTCAATGGGGCTACGATCAGCAGCACCTCCGAAACCATCTCCTACGCCCGACTTCCCGGCCAGATAAAGATAACCAGAACTGATGATGCGGCAAAGAATTACGCCGTCTATCAGGTGAGACACAATAACGGAACCACTGCAGTCGTTGATATTGCAAAACTCACCATCGGCACAGATGGCACGGTGACTGCAAGCAAAGACGACTACGGCAAAGACCTTCTCTGGGAAACGGACTATATACTGACCGAGGTTTCCGAGGCCAAAGCAGGCTACAACAGGGATACCCAGACCCACACTGTGAGGATCGCTCCGCAGTTTTCCACGGTTACAGCCGACGGCACTCATTTTGAATCCCAGATAGCCATCACTCCCAATGTGGGCAGCACCAATGTCCAGCTGGTCGTCACCAATTTCGACGACGGGATCAAGCATTCCGGAAATCTCCTATTCCCGTCCAAAGCGGTAAAGGGGATGACGATCAGGCTGACTCAGGGCAGCACCTCCACGGACTATGTGACCGATGACAGCGGTATGGTGAGCCTGACTCTGGCGTCCGGTACGCAGACCAGCTATACCGTGACTCCGAAACAGCTGGATCCCTATTTCCCGGTCCAGCCCTTCACGCTGACCATGGGCACTGACGGAAAGGTTTCCGTAAATACCGGATCAACCACAAGAAAGACGGGAAACATCGGAAGCACAAGGGTGCCGGAGATAGATGTTGTATCTTCAACTCCCACAGCCGGCAGTCCTGCTGTGGTAAACATCCATCCTTCGGTCACCAGGATATCCTTCGGTATGTACGTCAACACAGCTGAAGCCATCGATTCCTCCTACAGGTCCTTCACTATGTCCGGCGAGTACGGAACACCCGATACGGTGACATTTACCCTGTACGGGACTTATACCAGCGGCACAAATGTGTCCAATCCCGTATCCCTTGTCAATAAGAACGGAAAGAGCGTCACCGACGGCACCGTGACCACCGATGCCGGAGTTGTGACCGCATACGCAATGCCGTACAGAAGCGCGGATGACAAGGAATACTATTATATTAAGTACAGGTCAAAATCAGGCTCCTCCAATATGACCGAGCCCTCGGGTTCAACGGATCTGATCCGCCTTAGTATGCCGTCCTCGTCGTCCGGAACATGCACGCTTGTGGCGGGTTCGACAAACAAGACTATGAGCACGCCATCGGGACTTCCCACGACACCGGGCATCCTCGGAACCATCAAGCACGGCACCGTGGCCTTCAAAGTCGTGGACCACAACGATACGGCTAAAGGCCTTGCCGGGGCTAAATTCGAAGTCTACAGACTTTATGAGGGAGATGATTCGACCAATGACGACGGCAGAGGAGATGTCAAGCTGGATGCCGATGATGACGAATACGACGACAGCGCTGATTCCTCAAGCAGCAGCGTATACACCTATAAGCTCGGAAAGGCGACGATCCTCGATGATATCGCCGTAGCGATCATGGCAAAGGATCCCTTTGCCCTCAGAGCCTATGCGGCAGTTGCTACCAGCAATTATCCGCAGACCACCAATAACGAGTGGCAGAGGATCGCCGCGGGCATCACGTCCGCCAGCGACGGTACAGTCACGATCAACGGACTGGTTCCGGGGCAAAGATATCTGATAAGGCAGACCACTGCACCCTCGGGGTATTCAGCGACCAGGAACCCTGTCGTGATACTCACCAAGAAGGACATGGGCTCAACCACTACTGCCAATATTTCTACAGTTACGGATTACAACGGTGCGCAGAATTCAAGCACCAGCGCTGTGAGACAGAGCGGAGCGACAATGGCATGGCTGCAGGGCACAGGCACTGCAACCTCCAGCAAATCGGGCACTTCATCAACCGTTGTTGGCTCCGGTACGGCCGCCAATGCCGCATCGGGAGCGGGAGACGCAAGAGGCTCCGCAACCGGCGATGAGAGCAGACTGTGGCTGCACCTGATCATCATGCTGATCGCATTTGACGCTCTGGTGGCGGATCTACTGTTCATAAGCCGCCGTAAGAAAGTATACGCACCTGTCCGCAGCGACAGAACTGAAAACCGTGAGCGGTAAAGCCAAACGGCCGCTTGCTTCGAGATGACCCGGGAAAGAGACCGTTGAAATACAGAATAATCGCAATCGCATCCGCACTGATCCTGGCCCTGTCTGAACAGAGCCAGGTTCTCTGCGTCCGGGCGGCCGGGGCGGAGGCCGGGTATTTATCTTCTTCCGAATCCCTGACAGAGACAATAAATGTTGAAAACACAGGTCTTCTTGAAACAAATTCAGCAGACAGCAGTGCCCTCGGGGAAGATTACCCCGATGATAATGCTGTAATCACAGTATCTGACGGCGATGAGATCTTTGCCGCGGCGGAGGAGATCAATCCTGCCTACGTGGATGTGGAATCGCCTGCGGATATCAGTCTGTCCATAATCCCCGAAGAAGAGCTTGTGATCCGAAAGCTGGAGGAGGCTGAGAGATCTGAGGATCAGACTGCGCAGCTGACCGATCCTGATTCTTCGCAATCCTACAGCATATTCGGTGCGACAGATGACGCATACACCTTTGACGAAGGTGAAGTTCAGCGCTGCACGACCTACCAGGAGACCGCGGTCATCATCGTTTCCGCTTTCCAGTCGAGGGCGGAGGAGATCGTGGTGCCCGTGAACATCAGGACCGGCGCCGAGCTCGAAGAAAGCTACAGGCAGATCGAGTCCGACGACACCACCACCGACAAAGAAAAATGGAATCAGAAGTATACACTTTTCTACAGATACGTGTGGCGTAATGCGCTCTCCCACGATCACGCACAGCCGGCCGCAGGCGACTATCTTGCCTATCAGTACGGCGGCTACTCCGCACTCTACAGCGGAAGCGACGAGGCAGGAGGGGGCAGCGCACTGTTCAACGGCACGCTGACCTTCCGCATGTACAACTATAAGACTAATGAAGACAAGGCGGCTGACATCAGGAACAGCCGCTACTATACCACCGCGGAGCAGGAGGCACAGGTGAACGCAGCCATCGGCCCGGCGCTTGACGGCATCATTGAAGAAGGCATGACCGATAAGCAGAAGGTGGGAGCGATCTACAAATACATCTGCGATAACGTGGCCTATGATTATTCGAGTTCTTCAGACTTTATCAGGTATACGGCCTACGGCGCTCTGATAAACGGCAAGAGCGTCTGCCAGGGCTTTTCCATGCTTTTCTACAGAATGGCCCTCATGGAGGGCATCGATGCAAGAGTCGTTTCGGGCTACGGCAAAAACGGCGGTTCGGGCGGAAACCACGCATGGAACTGCGTGAAGCTGGGCGATGTCTATTACCTGTGCGATGCCACCTGGGACAGCAAAAAGACGAACTATACCTGGTTCCTCAAGGGTGAGGACGATTTTGCGGGTCATGTTCCCAATTACAAAAATGAGAGAGTTGTCATAAACAACAAAGAGACCGGCGCGAGACCCAACTGGTTCAAAGAAGAGGACTATCCAATCGACGCGCTCTCCTGGGATGATGACAGCAGTATGGCGGATTACTTTACGCTTGCATTTTCAGGAAACGGTGCAGCCGCAGGTACTGTGCCTGCTGTCAGGATACTCACAAGGCAGCAGACCACGTCGCAGATCTGCGTGAACACGATCATCAGGCAGTACATCGAAGCCTGCGACCTGACTAGAAGCGGTTATCTTTTTGACGGATGGAACTCAGCCGCCGACGGCTCGGGCAGGGATTATGCCAGGGGTGTGCCGGTGCTTGAGCTCCCGGGACTTGACGCTGCAGTAAAATCTCCCGCGGGGGAAGACGACCTGAAGATGACGCTCTATGCGCAGTGGGCACCGCTGTGGGGAGATATAACGGAAGCGGATCACGCACAGTTTGCAAGCTATGAGGCTTTCATGGAAGAGAGAGCCGCGGATCCCGTGTGGGTCGCTGCACTTCCGACCTCTGCAGACAGACCCGACATGTACGTATACAGCGGAAAGGCTCTCACCTGGGGCGACGCCATTCATGTCTATGACGTGAAAAAGAGGCTATGCGAGGGAACGGATTATACCGTTTCGTACTCGAAAAACACCGATGCGGGCGATGCCGAGGTGACGCTCACCTTTGTGGGAAATAACATCGGTACAAAGGCCGTCACCTGGAAGATCGAGAGTGTGGACATCTCCTCGGCGGCTGTAAGGATCGAGGGCGCCTCACTTAAGAGTGATGGTACGGCTTATATTCAGACCGTGGCCAACGGCAGCGCACAGAAGCCCGCGCTCTATCTCTACAGGGGCGGTACGCTTCTTAAGGAGGGCACCGATTATACAGTAAACGCCGGGGGTGAGTGCAGGGATCCCGGGACATACAAGCTCACCATAACAGGCATCGGAAACTACAGGGAATCAAGGACGCTGGATCTGGTGATCACCCCGGAGCATGTGCCCGCGCCTGATGTGAAAGATGTGGAAATAGTAAACATTTCGGTTAATGATCTGAGGATAACAGGTCTGAAAAAGAAGCTCACCTTTGAAAAGGGAGGGGCGAAGCAGAATGCGCTTGTGGTCTGTGATCAGGACGGAAACAGGCTGACCGAGGGCGTCGATTACAATCTTTCCTACCGTTGGCCTCTGGACGGTGACGGAAATATCGCAAGCGGCGCGGCCAATGTGATGATAATCGGGACGGCTGCCGCCAAAGGTGCGGAGCATGCGGTTGACGGGGTGCTGACGCGCTATGTGGGTTCAAGAGCGGTTTCCTATACCATTAAGCCCGTATCTTTGACGAGTGTGAGTATGAGGGGCTTTGTGAAGTCGTTTGTATATGACGGCAACGAGCATTTTCAGGAATTCTCTGAGAGCGGAGTGCAGCTTTATACGGCGTCCGGCATTACCCTGGAGGAGGACGTGGATTTTGAGGTGTCCTATACCCCGGCTGTTCCGGTAAAGGCCGGCAAGGTCACGATGAAGATCACCGGCAAAGGCGGTTTTACGGGCAAATTCACCAAGAGATACAGTATAGCAAAAAGGTCCTTATCGGCGGGAGATCTGATGGTATTTATCCCCAATGAGAACGATGTTGAGGACGGCACCGAGGGAGTTTTCTACACGAAGGGCGCCACAAAGCCAGTCCCCGAGGTATGGCTTTCGGGGGAGCCCGGCGATCTGGAACTCATAAAGGGAAGGGATTTCAAAGTCTCTTATAAAAAGAACACCAAAAAGGGCGGAAAAGCCTATCTGAAGGTGACAGGCAAGGGAAATTTCAAGGGATCATCAGGCTGGCAGGGTTTTCAGATAATTAAGAGAGATTTAGGAGACGATATCTTTGCCGTAACTGTTCCTGTGGCAAAATACAGCGAAAAGGGCGGCAGCGCCATAGTAAAACCCGTCATACGTGATTCCAACGGCAGGAAGCTTGTCAACGGCAAAGATTATAAGATCGAAAAATACTGGATGACCGAACCGGGGACCGGACTTATGACGGTGGTATCAAAGAAGGATGTCATTCCTTTTGATGCCGTAGTGACCGCGGAGATAAAGGCAAAGGGAACCTCGGGATATGAGGGAAGCCGTCTGGTTTCGTACAGAGTGGTCTGTTACGATATAGCAAAGGCCAAAGGAACGCTTACACCTGCTGCATTTGAGTATACGGGCAGCGCCATCCGCCCGCTGGAGGTGACAGGGACTTCGCTTGAGCTTAAGCGCAGCGGAGAGCTGCTTACCGAAGGTGAGGACTATGAGGTGATCTGCGGCGACAACATCAACGTTGGAAGCTACACCATGATAATCAGAGGCAAAGGACGCTTCGGCGGTGAGAAGAAGATAAGCTACAGGATAACGAGACGAAGACTGTGGACGTGATAAACGATGAAGAGACCATTATTTATAAAATGCATATGTCTTTGTACCGCCGCGGCTCTTGCCGTGGCTCTTTCCGGCTGCAGCAGTAATCCCGAGGACTCGCTCTTTGAGATAGAATATATCGATCCCGAAGACCTGGAAGAGGAAGAAGACTGGGATTGGGATGATGAGGAAGACGAGGACGAAGACTGGGACGAGGAGGACGAGGAGGACGACGAGGACTGGGAAGACGAGGACGAGGAAGAGGACTGGTACGAGGACGAGGATGAGGAAGACTGGGAAGACGAGGAAGATGAGGAAGATCTAGAAGACGAAGAGGACTGGGAAGAAGAGGAAGACTACGAAGAGGAAGAAGAGGAAGAGGAAGACTACGAAGAGGAAGAAGACGAGGACTGGGAAGAGGAAGAAGAGGAAGACTACGAAGAGGAGGAAGACGAGGACTGGGAAGAAGAGGAAGAGGAGGATGAGGAAGACTACGAGGATGAAGAAGAGGAATATACCTGGGAAGGCTGATATGAGAGGAATCTTCTGCGGCCGTGGTGCGGGCAGGGTTCTGCGCGCCATATCCCTGTGTGTGTGCTTCTTTCTCCTTTCAGGACTGTATGCGCATCCTTCCTTCGCAGCTGAAGTGTTTTCAACTATTGATACAGATGCAGTAAATATCTCTGCTACAGAAATGAATAAGACCGTAAAAGAGGGGAGCATTCTTTGCGGATATTCTGAAACCGGCCTTTACAGATCATTTTTCTACACGGACAGCAAGCCGTCTCTTGACAGACTGACAGCAGGCTTCCCGGACAAGCTTTCCGCGGTCTCTCCTTCGGGAACCCTTATTGATGTGCCTGTGATCTGGATTTGCGCAGGAGAGGATTATGAGTCTTCGGCGAGCAGATATTTCCAGTTTGTCCCGGTGCCCGGAGAGGGCTATGAGTTTTCCGCGGCTTATGACGCGGTTCTTGACGCCCCGTACATCGCGGTGTTTGCGGATCTCGCGGATGATGCGGACGTGTTTGATACTGCGTCTGTTCCCGCTGAAGGAGAAAGCGACACTGCGTCTGTTCCCGCTGTTTCTGCCGAAGGTGGCTGTGAGGAGGCACTCTTTGATGCATCATCCGCTGTGAAGGGCGAGAATGCGGCTGCCTGTTTTAAATACTTTACGAAGGAGATGTCCTTAAATGCCGCGGCGGCCTGCGGTATCATGGCCAATATCATGGCCGAGTCCTCCTTCAATCCCAAGGCTAAAGGAGACAACGGCACTAGCTACGGCATCTGCCAGTGGCATGATGATCCAAACAGAGGCTACACCAGATGGAGCGATCTGAAGTCATATTGCGATAGAAACGATCTCGACTGGCATACCATTGACGGCCAGCTTCAATACCTTGGCTATGAGGCGGAAAAGGATTACCCCAGGACCATGGCGAGGATGCGGAGCGTGACAAACGATGCCGATGGCGCCTGGGATGCCGGTGACTGCTGGTGCAGGAACTACGAGGTTCCGGCGAATAAGATCGAGGTCGGAAAGACAAGGGGGAATCTTGCCAGAGATACCTTCTGGCCCGTCTATGGCGGCAGGCAGCAAGAAGAAGGCAAGAAGCAGGAAGAGGAGAAACAGCCTGAGGAGGTCATAACGGTCCAAAACGGCCAGGACATCACTCTGGTGGCGGGGAGGAAGCTTAATATCGCCGACCTTTGCTTCGGGGAGCTTGACATAAAGGCCGACAGGTACCGGATAGTTAAGAAATATCAGAAGTATGCGACTGTTACAAAGGCAGGTAAACTGACCGCGAAAAAGAAGGGGCAGGCAGTCGTCGAGGCCAGGCAGGCCGTCACGAATTCCGACGGAAAGACCGAATACGTCACGGTAGCGCAGGCCAATATCAATGTGGTCAAAAAGCCCGCGCTCAAGATTCCCAAAATGACGGATGCGGACGTACAGACAGACATCTTTGAGTGTTTTAGTACGGATCTGGGCGGCATAAAGCCTGACATGATAAAGAGCAGCAAACCCGCAGTGGTCACTGTTTCGGAGGACGGAATGCTTGCGGCGTTAAAGAACGGAAAGAGCAAGATCACCGTATACTTCGGGGAACCCGGCAAATCGGGCACGGTTGCGGTATCAGCCACAGTGAAGGTTAAACTTAAGGCAAAGACGGAAAACCCGGATGAGACTGATACGGGGATCCGGCAGATAAATGCTTAAATGTAATCTTTGATATGAAATGAGGACCGACATGATAGCCTTTCTCACAAGCAGCTTCATACCATACCAGGATCGCGGCGGAGACTACAGGGCTCCGGAGCTTTCGGACGAGAACGAGTTCGCCGACAGGCTTCTTTCAGTCTGGCCGCATGAGGCCAAGCTGTTGTTCTTTTCCAGTGATCCGACCGGTCACGAAGAAAATGACTTCAGGGCAAAGGAACTCAGGGACGCTCTGGAGCTTGATGAAATGCAGGTCGGAGGCCTGATCATAGTCGATGACCGCGAGGAGAGGAGCACTGAGGAACTCGTAGAGTGGGCTGATGTGATCTTTCTTGCAGGAGGACATGCGCCCACACAGCTTGAATTTATGAGAGAAAGGCATCTGAAAGAGTGCCTTAATGAATTTGAGGGTGTGCTTCTGGCTCTCAGCGCCGGCAGTGTAAATGCGGCCGAGGAGGCATATCTGATCCCGGAGCTTCCGGGTGAGAGCATAAGCCCGCATTTTCTGAGATTTGCCGAAGGCCTCGGCATAAGCGCCGTTCAGATCGTTCCGCATGCTAATTCCTGTAAGGATATCTTGCTCGACGGCAAGCGCTATATCGAGGATATAGTCGTGCCTGACAGCTATGGCAGACATTTCTATCTTATCCCTGACGGCAGCTATTTTATGATAAGAAACGGGGTCACGCATTTTTACGGAACCGGCGAGCTTATTGAGGATGGCTGCAGGAAACCGGTCGAATCGGGAGTCGTGATCCCCGCTGCGTCTCATATAAGCGCTCCGCTCTGGTCGGCTTTGGCTGCGGACGGTTATGACATGGTCTTTACCCTTGATCCGAAAAAGGGAAAATGCTTTTTCTACCACTTGGGAAGAAATGCCCAGGAGATTCTCGAGGGGGCGGGCTCCGGCTACAGCGAGATCTGCGAGAAGATAGCGGTCAGACTTGTCGAAGAGGAGATAGATGCCTTTATCGATCAGTCAGCACTCGACGTGGTCACAGCCGAGGTTGAAGAGAGGGGCAGCTTTGTCCGCACCGCTCATATGCAGACGGAGAGCGGCCGCAGAGCCAAGAACATGCGCGTCCGCAAAGTGCCGGGCTGCGGCGACATCTATCTTTGCACCTGGTTTGACATCTCCACAGCCATAGATCACGATTGGATGACCGATGAATATGCGAGGACCGGTTTTATGGACGAGGCAGAGCGCCTTATCCCCACCCTGTCATATGATGAGGACTTCTTGATCATTTATACCAATGTCAAAGGTTTCAAAGCGGTGAACGAGCTCTTCGGCTCCCAGAATGGGGACATGGTCATCTTCCAGACAAGAGACGCGATCCGCCAGACACTCAAACCTCTGATCCTGGGCCGCCTCGAGAGCGATCACTACGTGATGCTCGTGAACAGCAAAAATGTCACCCCCAGGCGCCTCAATGCTCTGAGCAGACAGACCTACAGGACGGGGTACAAGGAGTACCACTTCGAGATCCAGTTCGGTATATACGGGATAAAGGACAGGAGCGTCACCGTAGGGCATATGATCGACCGCGCCCGTATCGCAGAGAAGTCGATCAGGGAGGAAAAGGGCGACTGCTTTGCCTGGTATGACGATCTGGTGAGGGAGAACTATGTGCGACAGAGAGTCCTCCTTTCCGATGTAAAGAACGCCATGGATACCGGTGAGTTCAGGCCTTATTACCAGCCTGTCGTCGATGCCAAATCCGGCGATATAAGGAGCGCCGAGGCTCTGATCCGCTGGAATCACCATGAGATGGGACTGGTATCACCCGCTGACTTCATTCCCGTCATCGAGGACGGCGGCAAGGTCTCCGCTCTGGATTACTACGTGATAGACAAGGTTCTTGACTTTGTGGAGGAGCGCGCCTCGGCGGGGAAGCCCGTCGTGCCCTGCGCTGTCAATCTTTCGAGGATAGATTTCTACGATCCAACGCTGATGAACCACATCATCGAGAGATTCGAGAACTCGGATCATGCGCCGGCGCTTGTCAGGATAGAGGTGACGGAGTCTGCCTATGCCGATCTTGAGAGGAATGCCATGGGCTACCTCGAGGAGCTTAAGAAGGCGGGTGTCCGCATACTTCTTGATGACTTCGGCAGTGGCATGTCATCGCTCTCAACGCTGGAGAGCTTTGACTTCGACATCGTAAAGCTTGATATAGGCTTCATCAGAAAGATCGGTATCAGACAGAAGGCGGAGTCCATCATCGAGTCTACTATAAGGCTGAGCCACGCTCTGGGTGCAAGGGTGACGGCCGAGGGCGTTGAGACCAAGAATCAGCTCGATTTCTTAAGAAGCGTCAACTGCGATTACATACAGGGCTATTATTTCTACAGGCCCATCTCGGAGGGCGATTTTGCAAGGCTTCTCGAGAAGGGACTTAGGAAATCGGAGATATGAAAATAATTGAGAAAGAGATTGCTGAAACAATTATATAACAGTTTCAGACATATACAGGAGGTGTAGAAAAAGTGGCAAACGGATCGAGCGGAAGGCAGAAACATATCACGGAAGGCGGTAAAGGCGTCCATATACAGGGGCCGGGACTGGGAACAGGTCCCGTAGGCTCCGGCTCCAATTTCGGGAAGACCTCCTCTTCGGGATCCTCATCGGGGTCCGGCAGCACCTCGAGAGCTCCTGTGCGCGGGGGCTTATCTCTGGGCGGCATTCTGATCGTCGGCGTGATCATTCTGTTTACGATGTTCATGGGCGGCGGTAATTCCGACGAGTCGTCATACGTTGAAAATGAACCCGCACAGCAACAGCAGCAACAGCAGACGACGAGCTCCGGCGCAGGCTCTCTCCTCTCTGCTCTCATGGGCGGCGGGCTATCCTTTGAGCCCTCGCAGACGATCTCTGACTGGACAGACCCCTCCTACAGGACGGGTGTTCTTGATACTTCCGTCAAAAACGGCGCCCGGGCAAAGCGCACCGTTATTAAAAATGACGGCACCGACAAAAATGTGATCCTGATATATCTGTGCGGCACCGACCTGGAATCCAAGAGCGGCATGGCGAGCCGTGACCTGCAGGAGATGGTGAACGCATCCCTAAACGACAATGTGGCTATCTACGTCTACACGGGTGGCTGCAAGAACTGGAAGACCTCGTCTATTTCCAATAGCGTCAACCAGATCTACCGCGTGGTCCAGGGCGGCATCACATGCATGGATCCGGACAGGGGCAAGGCATCTATGGTCGAGCCGAATACGCTGGTCGATTTCCTGACCTGGGCGAGGCAGAACACCTCAGGGAACCGCTACGACCTGATCTTCTGGGATCACGGCGGCGGCTCGGTCTCGGGCTATGGCTATGATGAAAAAAATCCCAGGGCAGGCTCCATGGATCTGCAGGGCATAGGAAAGGCTCTGAAGTCCGGAGGGATCACCTTTGACTTCATAGGCTTTGACGCCTGCCTGATGGCGACTGTGGAGACAGCACTGGTGGTGAGCGACTACGCGGATTACATGATCGCCTCCGAGGAGACGGAGCCCGGTGTGGGCTGGTACTACACCGACTGGCTGACAGCCCTGTCAAAGAATCCCGGAATGCCCACCGTCGAGATCGGAAAGCTGATCGCGGACACCTTTACCTCCGCCTGTGCCAGCTCGGCACCGGGTCAGAAGACGACGCTGTCCGTGACGGATCTCGCGGAGCTGACGCTTGTGGTACCCGATGCTCTGGGCTCTTTTGCGAGGGATACTTCGGGGATGATAAGGGAAGGCGAGTTCAAAGCCGTGTCTGATGCGAGGAGCGGCGCGAGGGAATTTGCCGCGCAGTGCAAGATAGACCAGGTTGATCTGGTGCACCTGGCGTCTAATCTCGGCACCGACGAGGGCAAAAATCTGGCGGAGGCCATTAAGGGCTGCGTCAAATACAACATGACCTCGTCCTCAATGACCAATTCCTACGGTCTTTCCATGTACTTCCCGATGAAGCGCGCATCCCAGGTCGATTCAATGGTGGATACCGCCGAGGGTATCGGCATGAGCGGCGACTATACAGCGATGATCCGTGATGCGGCTTCGATGAATGTCTACGGTCAGGTGGCAACCGGCGGCTCGGGCGACGCCTCCGCATCGCTCTTTGGAAGCGGCAGTGCGGGCAGTATGGATTCGAGCATTGATGCCATCGCAACCCTTTTGGACGCGTTTCTTGCAAGTGACAGGAGCTCTTTCTCGGGACTTTCGTCCTCGAATACGGAGTTTTTGGCAGACGGCGTGGATGTTGATACGGCTGCACGCTTCATAGCATCCAATAACTTCCCCGCAGACAAACTTGTCTGGAAGACTGATTCCGAGGGTCAGAGCGTGATAACTCTGGATCAGGACGCCTGGAAGCTGGTAAAGGAGCTTGCGCTCAACATGTTCTATGATACCGGCACGGGCTATGTGGATCTGGGCATCGACAATGTCTACGACATCGATGAGAACGGAAATCTGATCGCTCCCTATGACAGGACCTGGGTGAGTATCAACTCGCAGCCTGTGGCATATTATTACATGGACACCTCGGGCGAAAATGAGGACAGCATTATCACCGGCTATGTGCCTGCTTTCCTGAACGGCGAGAGAGTGAATCTGATCATCTCATTCGGAGGCGATAATCCTTACGGGGCCGTTGTGGGTGTGAACTACGACTACAAGGATACTTCTGTAGATGTGACCGCCAAGAATCTGACCGAGCTGAATCCCGGAGATATACTGACCTTTGTCTGCGATTTCTACACTTACGACGGAGTCTACAGCGACACCTTCCAGATAGGCGATGCGCTCACTGTTCCGGCGGACGGCATGTCAGGTCTTGAGATCTCCAATACGGACGTCGGCGACGGCAAAGTCAGAATGCTCTACCGATTCACCGATATCTACGGCGGCAACCACTGGAGCGAAGCGATCGAGATGTAGAAAACATTTCTTTGCGGATGCGGGGACAATATAAATGATACTTGAACGTATACTCAGATTTATACTGAGGATTTTTGCCGGGATGCTGGCCTTGGTCTCTTTTGCCCTGTTCGCGTTCGGACTGTTCGTGACCATATCCTTCAGACAGTTTGAGGAAAATGACTATCCCGATATGATACGGGTCAATCCCATACTTATGCTGGTGCTGTTTTTGGTGGCGGCGGTGCTCATAATGAAGCTTGTAAGCATTATGCGGGGCGGCTGGAAAGTACCTGTCATCGCCGCGACTATAGCATCTCTGGTGATAAGTGCTTTCTTTATCGTTGTCGTCAGAGGCCTGCCTACCTGCGATGCTAAGCTTCTTGATGACATTGTGAGGGATTTTTACAGGGGATCCTACGGCGCTCTGAAGCAGGGCGGCTATCTTTCCACATATCCCTTCCAGCTGTCCTGGTGCTTTATCGTTGATATCGCAGCGTATGTCGCGGGCTTCGGGAATTACATTCCCTACTGGATCGCAAATGCCCTGTCCATAGTGATCTGTGCGCTTGCTCTTTGCGGGATAGCGGATGAGTTTTTTGAGAACGATAAAAAGAGGACCTTCAGCGTGCGCGGCTGCGCCGTTCTCGTGGCGCTCTGCCTCTGGCTTTTTACGTACAGCACCTATATCTACAACGACATCGTGAGTCTGGCGCCGCTTTTTGCCGGACTCTATATGACGGTCGCATTTCTTAAGAGAAGAAATCCCGCCGCCGGCCTGCCGGGAGTCGTGCTTCTGGGGGTGTCCTGGTGGATCAAGTCAAACGGTCTCATAGCGCTGATCGCTGCTTTCATCTGCATCGCGGGCTGTATTTTTGCCGACAGCCGCCCGCATAAGAGAAAGAAGATGAAGAAGTACATGATAAGGGTGATGGCGGCCGTGGGTGCGCTGATCCTCATAGTCGCTGTCCCGCTTTGCCTGAGGATAGTGACTTACTCGCACTACGAGAGGCTAAGCAAACTTAATATACCGGCCGGGACTCCGGCCATGGCCTATATAGCCATGGGCCTCACGGAGAGCGACGGGAAGTGCGGCTGGTACAACGGTGATAATGTGCGTTATTATCAGGATAACGGAGATAATGCCTCCCTTGCTTCTGCGGCAGCGATGCCTGTCATCGCGGAAAAAATGAAGCTTTATACCTCGGATGCCAGATTCTTTGTGAGTTTCTTCGGGAGAAAATTCCTGTCCCAGTGGGCGGATCCCACGAGGGGAGCGCTCCGCGAGCAGGAGCTCACGGCGAGGCACAGGAACCGGATTGAAACGCTTAAGGGACTTGATTTTATGAATCCTTTTGCCGATTTTTGGGTCTTCGGCGGAGGCTTTGGCTTCCTTAGCTGGGAGATGCGGGTGTGGCAGCTGCTTTTGTATTTCTTTGCGGGCATAGGCTTTGCCGCGGCTGCTCTGGGAAGGATCCGCGTGAATTCCGGCTGGGGCCTGATCATCATCTTCATCACAGGCGGCATGCTATTCCACGAGATCTGGGAGGCTTCCGGCCGCTACACGCTCCGCTACGTTCTCGCCGAGATACCGGTCGCCGCTGCGGGTATAAGCGTTATCGCAAATAAACTCGACGCTCTCCGCGAGCCCATGGAGCGCAGAAGACTCAGGCGCTACAGGGACCGCAGGATGGGGAAACTGAAATGAATATGAATAACAAAAACGGAACAGCCGTGGACAGATGGCTGTGGAACTTCATAGAGAAGCATTTTCACGAGCTGGTGATAGCTGTACTGCTCATCGGATCCGTCGTTCTGCGGATAAAGCTCGCGCCCGAGACCGGTCTGTCAAGCGACTATGAACTCTACATCAAAGGCTGGCCCGAAATGTACAGGGAGCTCGGCTTTGTGGGAGGCATGAGACAGGTCATAGGCGATTATTATGTGCCGTTCAACATCATGTATGCAATCATTGGCCTCTCGCCATGGGAGCCGTGGGTGCTGGCGTCGCTCTTTTCCTGCGTCATGGATTATTTCCTGGCGGGTGTCGTGTTCTTCCTGATGCGCTATCTGTTCGAGGAGACATCCGGAAAGGAGACTGCGGGACTTAAGGCCATGTACACGGCTGTACTGACCCTATATCTCCCTCTCGTGTTCATGAACAGCGCTCTGTGGAAGCAGTGTGATGTTTTCTACATCTCATTTGCACTGCTTGCGGTATATCTTGAGTTTAAGGACAGACATACCGCGGCTCTGGTGATGCTTGGCATCAGCTTTGCTTTCAAACTTCAGGCGGTATTCTTCTTCCCGTTCTTTGCCATTATGTGGCTAAAGAAAAAGGATTTCAGTATCTTCCGTTTCCTGTGGATCCCCGGGATATACCTGATCGCCGGCCTTCCCGCGGTATTCTGCAAAAGAGGCCTAAGGGCGACCTACGGCACCTATTTCATGCAGACCCTCGAGGGTACGGAGGGCTCCGAGAGCTATGGCATGGTGGCCAATTATCCGAACCTGTATAATTTCGGTCTGGACAACTATCTTGAGACCATGGCGCTGCCGGCCGTGCTGGTGACGCTTGCTATCCTGCTGCTTTCCGTGGTGCTGGCGCTCAGGGGTTTGCGCGCAAAGCCGGGGGCGGGCGGCTCTGTCAATTCGGGTACATCTGCAGCAGGCAACGCAGGTGCATCTGCGTCAGGCAACACAACTGCATCTGTATCAGGCAACACAACTGCAGAAGCGCTGCGCCTTCTGTATCTTCTCGCCTGGCAGATCTGGGCCTGCAACATGTTCCTGCCCTCAATGCACGAGCGCTATGATTACGGCGCGGTGCTTATCTTTTCACTCCTCGTGCCGCTCATGTGGAAAGCGGGGATTAATCCGTCCGCTGCCATTATCCCGGCGGCTGTTCTGAACGTCGGTACTTTCATAACCTACATCCGCTCGGCAAGACCTGATCTGGTGCCTGTTTCCATGTCCGCGCTGACGGCGGTTTATATTGCGGCATTTTTTGTTACGACGGTGTATCTGGTTTCGCTCTTTTCCATCGAAAAAAACACAGAATAACCCATAAACAATGACAAACCGATTTGTCATTGTTTGTCAATGTCTTGTCAATGTCAATGTTGTAAAAAGTGTTATCGTTCTGGCATTTTCCGCAATCCATGTTTATAGAGTTGTGATAACCCGCGGCGGGCGTGTGCATGCTTTTGTCGCCATGGATTACAGGTGTGATATGGCGGGTGTGAGGCCGGCGGGCATGTGGCTGGAGAAAAACCTGTTTTGACATGTCTCCATGCCGATGGAAAAACAATCGAAATATTCTTGACCCGCGCCAGTCTTCCGTGATATCGTATATCCCAACACTTGAGAAGGAGCCGCCATGGCTGTCCGGGTTATTCACCCACCGATTTCAACGTGAAGAAGTATTGCTTTCGATTATCAGTTTAGTTTATTCATTTTCTTTTAGACATTCACGATCGGATCTGCAACCATCATTTATGTCATGCGGCATCTTCCTGAGAGAAATTATCAATCTGCAACAAGAAAAGGAGGACATGCATGAACGAACGACCGAAACCCGAAAAACCAGATTCTACATTTGATTCCAAGGAGAGTTTCCACCTGCCGGTACCAGAACGAAATACAGTTGCCAATTCCGATCACAATACTTCCGGCGACGGACACAGGGCAAACTCGCATCAGCAGTTATCAGAACAGATAACTGTTGCCAGCTCAAGCATCCCCGCTTCTGCAAGGAATCCAAAATCGTACACCTACCGACCTTTATCTGAACTGAACGTCATTGACAACTTTCTCTTCACCACACTGCTTACAAGAGATGACACCAAAGAACAGGTCGCTCTGCTGATCCTTAACAATATATTGGATAAGCAGATCCGCCACGTTACCGTGCATGCCCAGAGAGAATATCCCGGCATGGACACAGATCTTCACGGAATACGGCTTGATGTCAGTATCACTGATGACGATGATGCAGCAACGATCTATGATCTCGAGCCTGACAACAAAAAGCAGGATGCGGATATACTTTCGAAACGCAATCGGTATTACACAGCCATGATCGATTCCAGAGATCTTCAGTCAGGGGGAAACTATGACAAAGTTAGAAATCTTGTGATCATCATGATCCTGTCATATGACCCTTTCGGTGCAGGCGATCTCTACTATGAAGCTGGAACGACGTTAAAAACGCACCCCGAGATCCCATATGATGACGGCATCCGCCGGATATACCTCTATGGCGACGGAAACATTAATCTCGCAGGTAACGCTGGCGAGAGACTGCAGGCTATGGTAAGATATATCTGTCACTCGGATTATGAACATGTTGTCAACAAAGAAACCGCAGCGATGGACGAGATCGTCCGGCGGGTAAAGGTAAATGAGGAGGTCAGCGTGGTCTACTTAAGAGCGATAGAACGAGAACAGGAATTGAAACAGGAAGGCCGCGAGGAAGGCCTGAAGGAAGGCCGTGAGGAAGGTCGAATCGATGCCTTGAAAAAGATCATGAAGAGCTTTAATGTGTCAGCTGAGCAGGCTATGGATTCTCTCGAGATTCCTGTCGCTAACAGAGAACAATATCTGGCATTGTTAAAATAACAATTCTAAGAATCGTAAATCCCCGGGAGCGCCCCGGGGATTTATTTAGGAATATCCTTATTAAGGGAAAGTTTCCATTCTTATTAAAGGAAACGACATCGACAATGTCGTCAGCAAGATTTCGAAGTTCACCATCAAGAACATGAGAATGAGCATGTTGGAGGTACTTAAGGATGAGTGAGCATATATAACGACATGTTTATATGTTTCTACCCAGGAAGCGCCGAAAGGCGAGCTGTCAGGCATGTGAAAAGCAAAAAAACTACACATGCACATCCTGCGACCGCTTTATTCCCTCGCAGCCACCGCATAATCGCCGAACGTGGCAACTATGCTGCTTTCATCAACTGATCCGGTTTCGGATGTGTGGAGGATCACGACATACTGACTTGTATCGGGGATCCCGCCGTCTTCCGGCAGGCCAAAGATAAACCGTCCGAACTCCTTTGCCACACGGAACTCCGCGTTTTCGTCCTTCCATTCGACTGTTTCAAGAAAAACTCCAGGCGGCGTCTCCGATTCGTAGAGTGCAGACATGAATGGCGCCGAAAGACCGGTGTAGGTCGAAATGATGACTCTCTCATCCCCCGCGATATCGACGGCGCAGCGCACCGCTTCGGTGTAGCCCGGCATGAAGGCATCGTGCGAAAGACCGGCATAGCGGGGACCGAAATAACTGACCGCAAAGAAGCCGCAGGCCGCAAGGAGAGCTGCGCCGGCAGCGATCCCTAGTTCACGTCTCATCATGTACAAGGTGCTTAGCGTGACGGCCTGGAAGTAGCACATGGGGATCAGAAGAAGCGTCATCCTGTTGATGTCCGGCTCTATGAACAGTGTGAACAGAGCCGTGGACAGTGTAAAGAACAACATGACCGCATCCGTCGTGCTTTTGCCTTTCAGGGTTCTGAAGATGCCAAGAGCAATTCCGATCAGTGTCAGCGGAAAAGTAAACTTATACATCTGCGCAAAGCCCGGCACATAGTTGCAGATGATCTCGCCGTCCTCTGCCCCCAGAGTGAAGAATTTTATTAAATACCAGACGTTATTTTTTATCAAAGTGAACAGATCGTCGCTGCCGAGCGGCAGAAAGATGCTCCTTTCCGAGGTGAAGGTCGGGATGGAAAAATACGGAGTGATGACGGCATCCATTCCCAGCTTGTTGATCGCAAAGAAGGCTATGAGCGGCAGCAGCACTATGGTAAAGGTAAGAGCGGAGCAGATCAGTTCCGCGAGGGTCATTCTTTTCCGCAGCATCAGCCAGACGGCGCTTAGAACCATGACCATGGGGACGACGATAGTTGCGGAGCCGTATGAATAAGGAAGCAGTGCAAAAAGTGCAGCGCAGAGCATGTAGCGCGGAAGCCTGTGCCTTGTTGCATTTGCGGCCCGAACCAGTGCCAGGATGGCAAGTATCTGGAAGAACGGCAGTGTGTTGGAATCCAGAGCCCAGCGGGAGAGCATGATGTGCCAGGGATTGATCGCAATGATAAAGGCCGCAAAGCAGGCTGTTACAAAGGCTCTTTCACTTGCTTTGCCGGGGGCGGCGCTTCCTCTTCCGGCGCTGCGTTCCCAATCCCTTCCGGCGGGCGTGTCTCGGCTTATCGTGTTATCCGGAAGCAGAACGAGTGCTGCGACAAGCGGCGTCAGCGCCCCCAGAATTGCCGGTATGATGCGGAGTGAGAAGATGCTCCTTCCGAGTATTTTTGTCGAGAGGACAGTAAGGTATATCATAAGAGGACTGCCGCCGCCGCTGCCCCAGGTGATGGGGTAGATAGGCCACGGATAGCCGTTTCTGTCGATGCCGAAACTAAGGAGCGACCATGCGTCGTAGCCGATGGACGCCTCGTCCTGGTTGAGCCCGTAAGGTAGCCTTCCTATGAGGACAAGCCTCAGAGCTGCCCCTGCGATGATGATGAGAGGCAGGATATATACCGGATTGCCGGATTGTTTTTCTCTCTGCTGCATGGGATGATTCTACCACAATCATCGGTAATACACCAGTACTTCAAGGCCTGCGATACCTTGATACGTTTTGTTCAGTCGCTGCATAGACTATTGAGGAACTGTATTGACATAAGTTATAACAAGTTATAAAATCATTTCAAAGTTATTACAAAATATAAAATTGTTTTGAAGTTATAACAAATTATAAAACATGGCAAGGAGAGGAGCTAATGACCGGAAACCCGTATACCCTGTCTTTTGGAATAGAACCGTCGCAGGTAATCTCGCGCTATTCACAGACACAAGAGATCATCGATGCTTTTTCTCAGGAGGTTCCGTCTAACTATGTATATGTTATATCCGGAGTTCGCGGTTCCGGGAAAACAGTTATGCTGACAAGCCTTTCAACGCATTTTGGAGAGATTAAGGATTGGATCGTCATAAATGTGACGCCTGAGTCGGATATGCTTAATGCTCTTGCTGCAAAATTATACAGCAGGACTGAACTTAAGAAACTTTTTGTAAATGCCAAACTGGATCTGTCTGCATTTGGCCTGGGAGTGTCGCTTTCCGGCGCGGATCAGATATTTGACATGGGTACCGCCCTGGAGAGGATGCTGGCAGAGATCAGGAAGAAGGGCAGAAGAGTACTTGTCTGTGTGGATGAGGTCGCAAATAATGAACATGTTCGTTTGTTTACAAGCGAATACCAGATCCTGTTGCGTGAGAAGCTGCCTGTCTTTCTTCTTATGACCGGTCTGTATGAAAATGTAAATAATCTTCAGAACGAAAAAACGCTGACGTTCTTATACCGCGCTCCCAAGATGATGCTTGCACCTTTGAGCATAGGCGCGATATCCCGAAGCTATGCCGATACTCTGAAGATCGACAAAGACAGGGCAATGAAGATGGCAAAGATGACAAAGGGATATCCTTTTGCTTATCAGGTGCTGGGCTATCTGTACTGGCAGGAATTTGTGGAGAATAAACGTGAAGGTGATCCGGATGAGCTGTTGCCGCAATTTGACGATATGCTCGAGAACTTTGTCTACGAAAAGCTATGGTACGAATTATCGCCAAAAGAGCAGGATATCATAGCTTACGTCGCCGGCACTGACGAGGCAGGCGTCATTGACGTCAGGCAGGCACTCGGTTTATCGTCCGGGAGCATGTCGGTATACAGAGACAGATTAAAGCGCAAAGGTCTGATCGACACTTCGCGGTATGGGAAGGTCTCCTTGATGCTTCCACGATTTGGGGAGATAATAAGCGCATGGGTGGATTGATAAACAGCGGTTGTCAATTTGTTGCCTGAGCTGACTTCGGTACCGGATTGGATCCTGATATTTTTGACGATGAAAACGTGATGTGATATACTGTATCGAATATTGAAATGATTCATCACACTTTAGGAGGTGTATATGCCTGTTTTCAAAGGTGCGGGCGTGGCGATCGCCACTCCGATGAACGCTGACCTTACGGTCAACTATGACGAGTTTGCGAGACTCATTGATTTTCAGATAGAAAACGGTACGGACGCCATCATCGTCTGCGGGACCACAGGCGAGTCGGCGACCCTGACCGAGCAGGAGCACGTCGATGTGATACGCTTCTGCGTGGAGCATGTGGCGCACAGGGTGCCTGTTGTGGCCGGTGCCGGCTCCAATTCCACGGATACCGCGATCTGGCTGTCGCAGGAGTCCGAAAAAGCCGGGGCTGACGCGATCCTTTCAGTCACGCCCTATTACAACAAGGCGACACAGAACGGTCTTGTGAAGCATTTCACCGCAGTCGCCGAGTCGGTGAAGCTTCCGGTCATCCTTTACAATGTCCCCAGCCGCACGGGCTGCAATATCCAGCCAGAGACTGTGGTGCGCATGGTCAAAGATGTAAAGAATATCGTGGGTATCAAAGATGCCACGGGCAATCTGGCGCAGACCACGAAGATGATGCAGCTTGCGGGTGATCTGCCCCTCGAGCTCTATTCCGGCGAAGACGGACTGATAGTGCCGATCCTCGCGCTCGGCGGTCTGGGTGTCATCTCCGTCCTCTCAAACGTCGCCCCGAAGGAGACCCATGATATCTGTGCAAAGTTCTTTGCAGGAGATATCGAGGGCTCAAGGGCTCTGCAGTTCAAGGCGATGCCGCTCATCGACGCGCTCTTTAGCGAAGTCAACCCGATCCCCGTAAAACGTGCTCTTTCGCTGATCGGTTTTGACTGCGATGCGATAAGGTTGCCGCTCACCCTGCTTGAGCCCGCACACGAGGAAGTGCTGAAGAAGGCCATGAAGGACTTCGGCATCGCGCTTGCGTGAGAGGGATAAGAACGGGATCTGCATTGCAGAGGCGATGACATTTCCGAAACGATTCGGTGTTTTTTAGAGGGTTAAGATATGACGAGAGTTATCATGCACGGCTGTAACGGTCGCATGGGAAAGATGATATGTTCGCTTGCCGCGGATACTGATGGCATCGAGATCGTTGCCGGAGTTGATGCGTTCGGCGATACCTGCGACGGCGCAATTCCATTTTTCAATTCTATCGACGCCTGCGACATCGAGGCCGACGCCCTGATCGACTTTTCCAATGCAAAAGCCGCGGATGCCGTGATGGACTGCTGCCTGAACAAAAAGCTGCCCCTGGTCTTTTGCACCACGGGACTTGACGATGCGCAGCTTGCAAAGCTCGCAGATACTGCAAAGAGCATACCGGTACTCCGCTCCGCAAATATGTCTGTCGGTGTGAATGTTGTCCTTGATATTCTTAAGGAAGTTGCTCCCAAGCTTTATGCGGCGGGTTTTGACATCGATATCGTCGAGAAGCACCACAGGATGAAGCTTGATGCGCCCAGCGGCACGGCTGTTGCCATGGCGGACGAGATCAGGGATGCGCTGGATGAGAATGTGGATACGGTGTATGACAGGTCTGAAAGACGGGCTGTAAGGCCGCACGCAGAGATCGGCGTTTCCGCTGTCAGAGGCGGAACTATTGTGGGTGATCATGATGTCATTTTTGCCGGAACGGACGAAGTCGTGACGATCTCGCACCGGGCATATTCCAGAGCGGTCTTTGCAAAGGGCGCGCTGACGGCGGCGGCCTTCCTTGCAGGGAAACCCGCCGGCATGTACAGCATGAGGGATGCGCTTGCCTGAATCATGAGAGTTTGGCGCCGCCGGGATCGATGTGTTTCCCGGCGGCTTGTTTTTTATTCATTTCGAAGCAGCCGTCCGCGGTGTAGAAAAAGCAGAGCATGTTGAGTGCAGAGGGAGAGTACATGAAGTTCAGACCGTGCATAGACATTCATAACGGCCGGGTTAAGCAGATAGTCGGCGCAAGCCTCAGAGACAAGGGCGATGAGGCGGTTGACAACTTTGTGTCCGAGAATGGCGGCGGTTATTATGCTGAGATGTTCCGGAAAAGGAACCTGACAGGGGGACATATTATCCTGCTTAATCCTGCGGACAGCCCATGGTATGAGGCTACAAGGAAACAGGCGCTGGATGCACTCGCTGCATGGCCGGACGGTATGCAGCTGGGCGGCGGAGTGAACGCTGAGAATGCCGAAGCGTGGCTTGATGCAGGGGCAAGCCATGTGATCGTCACGTCATACGCTTTTGCAGGAGGTATCATCAATTACGGACATCTTGAAGCTTTGAAAAAAGCCGTCGGCAGCGAGCATGTGGTATTGGATGTCAGTTGTAGAAAAAAAGAAGCGGACAGTGACAGATTCTTCATTGTGACCGACCGCTGGCAGAAATTCACGGATGTTGAACTCTCAGTTGCCACCTTGAATGAACTCGCAGATTATTGCGATGAGTTCCTGATCCACGCTGCGGATGTAGAAGGCAGACAGAACGGTATCGAGGACGGTGTGGTGAAGATACTCGGCGACTACGCCGGCAGATCGAATAACTATACCGGCAAGTCGTGCACCTACGCCGGCGGCGTCCATACACTCGACGATATCTCGCGAATAAACAGGCTCGGCGAAGGCCGCCTCGACGTTACTGTCGGCAGCGCCCTCGAGATCTTCGGGGGAACAATGACTCTCGATGAAGTGATAGCCGCCTGCAAAGCATGAAGCATCTTGTGAATCTCAGCCAGCCACTAAGCCTGTCTTGACGGGAAATATGATTAAGAGAGCGAAAAAAAGGCCCCGCATTTGCGGAGCCTTTTCAGAGATAACGTCCTAATCGTTAACTGACGATTCAGTTCAGCTTAGTTACGTTGACTGCCTGCGGTCCCTTCGTGCCCTGAACAACTTCGTACTCAACCTGATCGTTCTCGTTGAGAGACTTGAAGCCTTCCATGTTCAGACCGGTGAAGTGTACGAATACATCGTTTCCGTTTTCATCGGAGATGAATCCGTAACCCTTCTGATTGTTGAACCACTTGACTGTTCCCTTGTTCATTGATAATACCTCCTGAAAAAAACAACTTGCCCGTTGCATGATCACAACATACAAAACTTTACCATACCGCAGAAAAAAAGTAAAGTTTTTTTATTGAGTGCATACAGCCAATATGCTATAATCCTTTTCATGCTTGAAGATAAAACGCCCAAAAAGCACAGGCACAGTCGTGGTTACACGATTTTAGTGGTATCCGATGATTCGGACGGCAGCACGGGTACGGTTCGGCTGGGGCACGTCAGTTCTCAGCTTTTGGCCTTCGGGCTGTTTTTTGCTATTGTGCTTCTAATATGTTATATAGTTTACAGCGTCATGACCATAGACGGTCTGGAGCGTGTGACCGTGATCCAGAGTGACCGGATCTCCGCTCTTATCAAGGAAAACGAGTCTCTTGAGTCAAAGAATGCGGAGCTTAGCGCAAAGGTGGATCAGCTCAACAAGTCCATCAGCTCCAAAGTGGTCAAGGAGGCCAACGCAGAGAGCGAAAGTGCCCAGAAGCATCTGCCGACAGGTGCTCCGGTAATGGGTGCCTCGACAATGCAGAACACCAGAGATCCGGAGGAGGCCGACACTATTGAAGAAGCCCTGGCGTTGTTGGCTGAGCGCGAGCAGAACGGTTTGTCTCCCGATGATGTGCCGGGGGATCCGATCCTGTACTTCTCCGATATCGCCGAGGGTTCCAGTGTTGTGGCAGCCGGCGACGGTATAGTTAGCGCTGTGACCGATGATAAGAAGTACGGCAGAAGGATAGAGATAGATCACGGCAATGGTTATGTGAGTATTTACAGAAATGCGGGGGATGCCATGGTCCGTGAAGGCGATGAGGTCATTCAGGGCAGTATCCTTTTCGTGGTTGCGGGAAACAATACGCTTGGATACCAGATCAAGCAGGATGACGTGTTCATTGACCCCGAGGAGATCACGGAGATAGACGGCTAAGGAATACGCGATTACGGATTATTTCAGCATCAGTGTTAAGGAGGAGAGAGCATAATGTTTGGAAGTAAGGTTGATGATGCTTTAAATGACAAGATAGTCACGATCATTTCGTCGGATGTGACCATAGAGGGTTCGGTGCTTGCTACGCATGCGATCCGTGTGGACGGCATTGTGAACGGCGCCGTGAGGACCAAGGAGAGCGTCGTAGTGGGTAACAAGGCCGTCGTCCGCGGCGGCATCAAGGCAAGCAACCTTATGTCAGCCGGCGATGTGTACGGAGACGTGGAGTGCCCCAAGGGCAAAGTTGAGATCAGTGACACCGGCCGCGTGTTTGGAGATATCACTGCGGAGCGCCTGGTAATCGACGAGAACGCTGTATTCCAGGGCAAATGCACAATGACGGGCAAAGCAGCAAAACCCGCCGGCGAAGCGATTGATGTTCCCAAGGAACTGGGGGCAAAGAACGAGGCTTCAACGGACGATAAGGCGGCGGATGAGGGAAAAACAGAAGTCCTGAAGACCGACGAAAAAGCATCTGAAAAGGCTTCGGACGACAAGGATGCCGCCGAAAAGACAGAAGACAAAGCCGCTGATGACAAGGAATCCTCAGATAAGTCAGATGACAAAGATAAAAAAGAAGATGCTGACAAAACAGAAGTCCTGAAAGACGACAAGGATTCAAAAGACAAGAAATGACAGAAACGGGAGAATCATCCCCATAAAACAGATAAACTTATAAAGCAGAGAGCGTGTTAAGCCGATACAGGATAATAACACGCATGACAAAGCCCGCATAAAGGGCAGGAGGCGACAGAAATGGCACTTTTGCAGAAATGGTATGACATGGCATATTCGGAGAGCACACCCAGGGACGAACTGAAGCGGCTCTGGGATGATTACTTCCTGAAGGAAAAGGGTATATATGAGAAGCTCCTCGAGAATCCCGACGAGGAGGTGGAGGGCACAGTCAAAGAGCTGGCCGAGAAGTACGAAGTGGATATCATGACCATGACGGGCTTCCTCGATGGCATCGATGACAGCCTTAAGACACCTAACCCCATCAACGAGATGGAGGAGGATACAAAGGTTAGCCTTGCATTTGACAAGGCATTGCTCTATAAGCACATGGTAAGGGCCGAAGCCAACTGGCTCTACGAGCTTCCCCAGTGGGATGCCATCTTCACCGAGGAGGAGAGGAAGGAGCTCTACAAGGAGCAGAAGGCCTCCCGCACCGTGCGCAAGGAAATGAAGGTTTATCCCAACGATCCCTGCCCCTGCGGCAGCGGCAAGAAATTTAAGAAATGCCACGGAAAGCCGGGCGTGAACCGTTTCGAGAAGGACTGACAGGAACCGGAACAGAAAAGCAGAAAAGCTGACCGGAATCACAAAAAAGTGAACCGCCGGGAAGGCACAGGGATCACGGGTGCGTGATTGAGAGGTGAAATATAATGGATAAGCAGGAGTTTTTAGAGGTATACAGGCATTCGCTGGCGCATATCCTGGCGAAGGCAGTAATAGAAATATACGGAAAAGAAGTACAGTACGCCATCGGTCCGCAGATCGACGACGGCTGCTACTATGATTTCCTGATCCCGGCATCAGTGGGCGAGGCGGACTTTGCCGCCATTGAAGAAAAGATGCGCGAGATCATCAAGAGGCGTGAGCCCTGGACCAGGCAGGAGGTTTCAAAGGACGAAGCCTTAAAGCTTTTTGAGGGACAGAAGTTCAAGACCGAGCTCATAAACGATCTTCCCGAGGGGGAGATCATCACCATCTACAAGACCGGTGATGATTTCACCGATCTCTGCAGAGGCCCTCATGTTGAAAACTCACAGGAGCTCATGAACGTTGCGTACAGGATACGTTCCGTTTCCGGCGCTTATTGGAGAGGCGATGAGAAGAGGGACAGCCTTCAGAGGATATATCTTTACGCTTTCCCTTCAAGGGATGAGCTGAAGGCACACCTGAAGTTCATTCAGGAGGCGCTTGAGCGCGACCACAAGAAGATCGGCCAGGAGCTGTCGCTGTTCATGTTTGACGAGACCGCACCCGGTATGCCTTACTGGCTGCCCCGCGGCTGGCGCATGTACCAGGAGCTGCTGAAGTTTTCGAGAGAGCTTCAGGAGAAGCACGGATACACCGAAATAGCGGCACCCCTTGTCAACAACAAGAAGCTGTGGCTCATAAGCGGCCATTGGGCGCACTATCTCAACAACATGTTCATCGTTCCGGGCGTTGAGGGCTTCCTGCGCGCCGACAGCGAGGTGGCGGATGTCTATCCCGACATAGAGGATGCTGATGCCGCACCGAGGAAGGTCATGCTCGGAAAGCATACCGTGATATATAACAGGGAGGCGGTGGACACCATGGCTGCAAAGCCCATGAACTGCCCCAATGCCATGATGACCTACAAACGCACCGTCCATTCCTACAAGGAGCTGCCGATACGCTACAGCGAATACGACGTGCTCCACCGCAAAGAAAAATCCGGACAGATGAACGGTCTCTTCAGAGTGCAGGAGTTCAGGCAGGATGACGATCACACTTTTGTCATGGAGAGTCAGATAGAGGATGAGATCGCGGATATCATCGCCATTGCCGACGAGATCTATGCGACCTTCGGTGTGACCTACAGGGCCGAGCTCTCCACCAGACCTGACGATTTCATGGGCGATATCGAGGTGTGGAACCGCGCCGAAGCGGCTTTGAAACGCATTCTTGACAACAAGTACGGCGAGGGCGGCTACGAGGTCAATGAAGGCGACGGTGCTTTCTATGGTCCCAAGATCGACCTTCAGATCAAAGATGCTCTCGGAAGGGAATGGCAGTGCGGCACGATCCAGCTGGACTTCCAGCTGCCGCATAACTTTGGCCTCACCTATCAGGACAGGGACGGCAGCATGCAGATGCCGGTTGTCATACACAGGGCGATCTACGGCTCGCTGGAGCGCTTCATCGGTATCATCATCGAGAACTTCAAAGGTGCTTTCCCGTTCTGGCTTTCGCCTTATCAGGTGGGCATCGTTCCGATACGCACCGAGCACAACGAGTATGCGGCCCGTGTGGCGGCTGCGCTCGCAGAGGCAGGCGTGAGAGTCGAGGTCGATGATACAGACAGCAACATGAAGGAAAAGATAAAGAAGTACAAGAATCTCAAAGATCCTTATATTCTTGTACTCGGGGATAAAGAGGCGGCGGAGAATACTGTTTCCGTCAACGTCCGCGGCTCAAACAAGCAGTTGCAGGGAGTGCCTCTCGACAAATTCGTGAAGCTCTGCGAGAAGCTGAACAGCGAGAGAAGCCTCGAACTGGCTGAAAATGCGGACTAAAACAGGCATTATAAAGATAATACTGACGAGCGCGGCGCTTGCCGCGCTCATGATTTTGCGGGGCAGCAGCGCTTACGCTTCGCAGGAGACCGGGATAACTTCTGCGGATACAGAAACTGCCGGAGAGAGTACCGCCCTGCAGAAGACCGGAATAAGCATGGCTGAACGGTCTGATGCTCCGCAGCAGTCGATCGACAAACCGGTGGTTTCCGAAGCGGATCTGCCGCATGCCCTGTCGTTCTCCGCGGTAATACCGCCGGAGTTTATGCCGTCTGACAAGCCCGGGGTGTTTGTCACATCCAGATATCCGCTTGATGCCGCCAATATCACCGTGTCGATCGTGGATATCGCCGAGGAGGCGGCGCTCACAAACAGCGAAAAGGCCGCCATGAGCGAGCGCGGGGAGACCAGGGCCTCACTGAAGAGACTCTATGCCTCCCTGACAAAGGATGCCTGGACAAAAGCGGCGACAGAGATGATGGAAGATGGCCTTGAGCTTTCGGTGGAGAGCTTTGACAGGATCACCTTGAGACGGGCGTCGGACGGGACTGCCTTTCCGGGCTACAGGATCATCTCAAAGATAACCGGCGCTAAGAAGGACATAACCGAGGAGACAAGGATGTTCATCTCGGATGACAAGGTGTTCACGGTTTCCTGCGCGTGGGCTTCCGATGACGAGTTCGAGGACATTTTTGCGGAATGCTTCAGGAGCATCGCTGCATATTGATAAATACATGAGGACAGGAAAATGCGTATCATCATAGTTGGTTGCGGAAATGTGGGCAATATGCTCACAAAGCTCCTTCTTGCGGAAGGACACAGTGTTACTGTCATCGACACCGATGAGACTGTCATCGATGCTGTATCCAACAGTCTGGACTGCATGGGCATGGTCGGCAACGGCGCGAGTTTTCAGGTACAGCGGGAGGCGGGCATCGAAAATGCCGATCTTCTTATCGCAGTCACCGCAAGCGATGAGAGAAATCTTCTGTGCTGCCTGATAGCGAAGAAGGCCGGTGACTGCCATACTATCGCAAGGGTCAGAAATCCCGTATACAAGCGCGAGATAGGCTATATCAAAGAAGAACTGGGCCTCTCCATGGTCATCAATCCCGAGGAGGCGGCAGCGGGCGACGCGGCAAGACTCCTGAAATTCCCGTCAGCAAGCGCCATAGAGACCTTTGCAAAGGGAAGGGCGGAGCTGGTCAGACTCAAGATCAACAGTAAATCCAGGTTCGTTGACAAGACCCTGATGGACATGCCGCCGGATCTTCTGACGGGCGTTCTGGCCTGCATAGTGCAGAGAGAGGACGAGATATTCATCCCTAACGGTCATTTCATAGTGCGGGAGGGCGATGAAATAAGCTTTGTGGGATCCCAGAGAAATCTTCTGAGACTCTTTAAGAAGCTGGGACTTGACACCGCAAGCGTCCGTTCCTGCATGATCGTGGGCTGCGGCGACACGGGCTTCTACCTCGCCGAGCAGCTGATAGCCATGGGCATCGGCGTGAAGATTTTTGAAAAGGACAAAGAGAGATGCAATGAGCTCTCCGATATGCTCCCCGAGGCACTGGTGATAAACGGCGACGGCACCGAGAAGGAGCTGCTTCTGGAGGAGGGGCTTAAGAATGCGGAGGCCTTTGTCTCGCTTACCAATCTCGACGAGGAAAACATCATGCTCTCGATGTATGCCAGGAGTGTTGCGCCGGGGGCAAAGCGCATCACCCGTGTGCACAGGGTTTCCTACGATGAGATCATAGGCGCCATGGACGTGGGCTCGATCCTTTATCCGAGAAATATCACCGCAAACCGCATAGTCCGCTATGTCAGGGGAATGGCTGGTGCCGAGCGCGGCGAGCTCGAATCCCTCTACAGACTTGAGGACGGAAGGGTTGAGGTCACTGAGTTCAGGGTGCGCGAAGCCTCGGTCTTCAAAGGCAAGACCCTGAAGGAACTGAAACTCAAGCCCGGCATCCTGATCGGCGCCATCATCCGCAATTCGGAGGTCATCATCCCCGGAGGTAACGACGAGATCAGGGAAAGGGACAGCGTCATAATCGTCTCCACCGGACAGATCAGAAAGATAGGTGATATCCTGGCATGAATTACGGATTTCTGAGATTTCTTTTCGGAAGACTTATCTTTGTCACGGGACTTTTGTTTCTTCTGCCCCTTGTTGTCGCACTGATCTACCGCGAGAGCGAGGTGTGGATCTTCGTCGTGGCGGCAGTCGCGTGTATGACTGTCGGCGGGCTCATCCAGATAAAAAAGCCCGGGACCCGCGAGTTTTATGCAAGAGAAGGCTTTGTTGCAACGAGCCTCTCATGGATCATTATGAGTGTGATCGGTGCGATACCGTTTGTCGTCTCGGGCGACTGCCCGGATTTCATCGACGCTCTCTTCGAGATCGTATCGGGCCTTACGACTACCGGAGGCAGCATTCTCACCTCAGTTGAGGGAATGTCGAAGAGTGTCCAGTTCTGGCGCTGCTTTTCCCACTGGATAGGCGGCATGGGGGTTTTGGTGTTCATCCTTGCGATCCTTCCCATGGCCGAGGGCTACGGAATGCACCTCATGCGGGCGGAGAGCCCCGGACCCACTGCATCAAAGCTTGTGCCTAAGCTTGCAAGCACGGCAAAGATACTCTATCTCATCTACATGTTTTTCAGCGTGATGGAGACAATGCTCCTCATCATCACGGGCATGCCCGTTTATGATGCTTTTACGGTCACCTTTTCCACGGTGGGAACGGGCGGCTTTGCAGTGACCGATCAGGGTATGGGCGGCTACAACGCGGCATCCCAGACTGTCGTCACGGTGTTTATGATCCTCTGCAGCATCAATTTCAACTTTTTCTACTTTATAGTGGCGGGTCAGGGACTGGCCGCCATCAAGATGGAGGAGGTCAGAGGATACTTGATCATGGTCTTCGGCTCGGCGGCTCTTGTGACCATTGATCTGCTGCACGCGGGAACAATAAGCGGCGGTATTGAGGCCTTCAGACATGCGCTCTTCAACGTCGCATCCATCACATCCACCACGGGATTTGCCACGAAGGACTTCAATATGTGGCCGGAGTTTTCCAGGGCGCTGCTTATGGTGCTGTGCCTGATAGGAGCCTGCGCCGGATCCACGGGCGGCGGTTTCAAGGTCTCCCGTGTGCTGATACTGCTAAAGACAGCCAAGAGCGAGATCGTGCACGTCACTCACAGGCGGAGCGTCCTGCGCATACATCTGGACGGCAAATCCGTTGAGGAAAAGACAGTCAGGTCAACAGCGGCTTATCTGATACTCTATGCCGCGATCTTCCTGATTTCGATCCTGATAGTCTCGCTGAACGGTTTTGACCTTGAGACCACGGTGACAGGTGTTGCGGCCACTCTCAACAACGTGGGACCCGGTCTTTCGATGGTCGGACCGACCGGCAACTACAGCGCCTTTTCTCACCTTTCAAAGCTGGTCTTTATTTTTGACATGCTGGCCGGGCGCCTCGAGATCCTGCCGATGCTCATCCTCTTCCGCCCGGGTACCTGGAAACGGACATCCTGAGCACATCAGGTATCGCGACCCCATGAAATTCTATGACAGCATCAGTATCCTGATAATTGCGAGAAGGATAAAGTGAACGGGATAAAACAGATAGAAGAAGTACTTTGACGCGGTTCCCTTTTTGAGGAAGCCGCGTTTTCCGTTGTAGAAAAGCATGAGAATAAAGGCCGGGAAGCTCCATAGCTCGGCGTTAAGCCTGGTCAGTATGGCAAAGCCCAGACCGAGTGCCGGGATGCGGAACCAGTGCAGAGCATACATCGCATAAATGAGCAGGACACCTATGCCATGATAGTCGGTGTTACATACATCTGCGAGCTTGAACCCTGCGAATCCGATGCCTGCTGCGAACAGCACACAGATAAGCGTCATGAACCATCCGTCGGCAAAGCGCTTTATGAAGGCATCCGCGGCCCAGCAGCAAAGCATTCCGATGGCAAGAGTAAAGAACACGTTCTGGTGCGACATAAACTGTTCACGGCACTCAGAGATCAGGATAAAGACATCCGGGATGTCCATGTATTCGGGAGGACATTCCAGAGCAATGTCAAAAGGAATCTCGGATATCAGGGCAAATATGGTCAGATTTCCCAGGTATTTTAAGCGGCTGCGGGTGTGCATGAAGCCCTCAACCAAAAGAAAACAATAGATGGGAAAGGCCTGGCGTCCGATCCCGCGCATGACCTCGTAGATTTCATAAAGTCTGGCAAAGCTTATGTTAAAAGGCAGCACATGCCATACGAGCATGGCATATATGATACACGCGGCAAAGTGATCGATCGCCATCGTTATGACGGCGATCAACTTGAGCGAGCTGCCGGAGAGAAAACCAGGCATCGGGCTTGCGTAAAGCATCAGGTTTTTGATATATGTGTTTTCTTTGAGTCTCTCAATCATAGGTCAGGTTCTTTCATGAGTGTTTTCCAAAGATTATCCGTTATCACAATGAGATTTATGGTATAATCAGATCAGTTAGTTCCTAGCGTCAACACCACATTGTACTCCCGGGAGGCCGATCATGCAACTTATGTTTATTGGCGCCGATCACGAGGTCACGGGCAGCTGTCATTACCTGGAGGCCGCGGGACGGCATATACTGGTGGACTACGGAATGGAGCAGGGCAAGGATGATTTCGAAAACGTGCCGCTGCCGGTGTCGCCTGCCAAGATCGATTACGTTTTTCTCACCCATGCCCACATAGACCATTCGGGCCTGCTTCCTCTTCTTGCGGCCGGTGGCTTTGACGGTCAGGTCTTTGCCACCGAAGCGACCTGCGATCTGTGCGACATAATGCTCAGAGACTGCGCGCACATACAGGCGCAGGAAGCTGAATGGAGAAACAGGAAGGGCAAGAGGAACAGCGAGATCGAGCAGACCGCGCCCAGATATTCAATGGAGGACGTGCTCAACATCCTCAAGCACTTCGTGCCCTGTGCCTATGACCGCAAGGTCAATGTATTCAAGGATAAGGACGGACTTGGTGAGATCCAGATCAGGTTCACCGATATCGGGCACCTTCTCGGAAGCTCAAGCATCGAGGTGTGGGCAAGAGAGGGCGCGAATACCAAAAAGTTCGTGTTTTCGGGCGACATCGGCAACACCGATCAGCCGCTGATCAGGGATCCCATGCCAACCGATGAGGCGGACTATGTGATAATGGAATCCACCTACGGCGACAGGCTTCACAGTGCCGTTAAGCCGGATGTGATGCGGGAACTCGCCAAGATCCTCAACGAGACCTTTGCGAAGGGAGGAAATGTGGTGATCCCCTCCTTTGCCGTGGGCCGCACCCAGGAGCTTCTGTTCTACCTGAGAAGGATCAAGATGGAAAAGCTGGTCACGACGGTGGATGATTTTCCGGTGTTTGTTGACAGCCCTCTGGCGGTGGAGGCCACCGAGATATTCAGAAGAAATCAGATGGACTGCTACGACGAGGAGGCCCAGGAGCTTCTGAAAAAGGGAATAAACCCGCTGACTTTCCCGGGGCTGAATCTCTCCATCACCCCCGATGAGTCGAGAGCCATCAATTTTGTGGATGATCCCTGCGTCATCATATCCGCCTCCGGCATGTGCGAGGCCGGCCGCATAAAACACCACCTCAAGCACAACATCTGGCGGGAGGAGTCGACCATACTCTTTGTGGGATACCAGTCGGTGGGCACGCTCGGCCGTGCTATCGTCGACGGAGCAACGCAGATCAAGCTCTTCGGCGAAGAGGTTGACGTGAGGGCGAGGATCGATAAGATAATCGGGCTTTCCGGCCATGCCGACAGGGACGGCCTTCTGTGGTGGCTCGACAGCTTTAAGGAAAAGCCCGCGCGTGTGTTTGTGGTTCACGGTGAGGACACCGTGGCAGCAGGCTTTGCGGAGATGATAAAGAAGACAAGGGGCCTGGATGCGTACGCTCCTTACAGCGGCACCATTTTCGATGCCGTCTCGAACCGCTTTGTCTACGAGGCAGTGCCTGTTCCCGTTAAGAAGAAGGCAAGAAGAGCCGTCAACGACGTCTACGAGAGGCTCAAGAATGCAGGTGCAAGGCTTATCGCCATCATCGGCAAGTGCGAAGGCATGGCCAACAAGGATCTGGCCAAATTCGCGGATCAGATCACGGCGCTGTGCGAGAAGTGGAACAGATAGGAGGCAGGATCATGAGCAGAGCTGACGAAATCTTCATTGCCATGTGCCGGGATGTCCTGGAGAACGGGACCTCCACCGAGGGGGAAAAGGTGAGACCCCACTGGCCGGACGGCGAGAGCGCATATACCATCAAGAAATTCGGCGTCGTCAACCGCTATGACCTGAGAAAGGAATTTCCCATACTGACCCTGAGACCCACAGCCCTCAAGCTTGCGACCGATGAGATGCTCTGGATCTGGCAGAAAAAGTCCAACAACATTCATGATCTCGGCTCCCACATCTGGGACGAATGGGCCGATGAGGACGGCTCCATCGGAAAGGCCTATGGCTATCAGATGAGCGTGAAGCACAAATATAAAGAGGGCATGTTCGATCAGGTCGACCGTGTCATTTATGACCTTAAGAACAACCCCTTCTCCAGGCGCATTATGACCAACATCTACAACCATGCCGATCTCTCTGAGATGAACCTATATCCCTGCGCCTACAGCATGACCTTTAACGTGACTGCGGAAAAGAAGGACGGAAAGGAGCAGCTGGTGCTGAATGCAATACTGAACCAGCGCTCGCAGGACATACTCGCCGCGAACAACTGGAACGTGGTGCAGTATGCGGTCCTGATCCACATGCTGGCGCAGACTGTGGGCATGGTGGCCGGAGAGTTCGTCCACGTCATAGCTGACGCCCATATATACGACAGACATGTGCCGATAATCAGGGAACTCATTGAAAGACCTGCATATCCCGCACCGGTGTTTTGCTTAAACCCCGATGTTACGGACTTTTACAGCTTTACACCGGAGGATGTTTCCCTTGAAAACTACGTCCACGGCGAGCAGATCAAAAAAATACCTATTGCTATTTAATGGTGAAAATGGTAAAATCAACCTCGTGTTGTGCCCTGCATAATGATATGCGGGGACGGGGTGAACAATGAAGAAGACGGCGATAGTTTATTTTTCGGAACATCACGGGAATACGAAAAAGGTAGTTGAGGCGATTGCTGCGGCACATGAAGAAGTGACTCTGATAGATGCAGCCACCAAGATAGAAGTCGATCTCTCGGGATACGAGCTGATAGGGTTTGCTTCCGGCATCTACGGAGGTCAGTTCGCAAAGAAGCTTTTGACATTTGCGCAGATCAATCTCCCCGACAGGAAAAATGTGTTCATCATCTATACCAGCGCCATGGACAGGAAAGGCTACAGTGACGATCTGAAGACCTTTCTTGAAAAACGGAACGCCGTGATCAGGGGAAGCTGGCATACGAAGGGTTTTTGTACATTCGGCCCTCTGAAGATTTTCGGAGGCGCGTTCAAGAGCAGGCCTGATGATAATGACCTGAGTGAGGCAGTCAAGTTTTACGAGAGCATATGTGAGGAGGGTTAGCAGTTATGGCACAGACGGAGACAGTTATGGTAAAGAGAAACGGAAAACTTCTGATCAAGATCATTATGATCGCGCTTGTTGCGGTGGTTCTTGTTGCTGCCATTGAGACAGTCATGGCGGGCATCGAGATAAATAATACTTATGAAAAGCTTATCGAGGAGGAGTTAAAGGCCACAGCCGAGCATCTTGACGATGAATTTGAGCGCCTCTATGAGGGCGATTGGACGCTGGATGCCAACGGCGACCTGTATAAGGGCGAACACAAGATCAGCGGCCAGGATGCCATACTTGATAATCTGAAAAAGCAGACCGGCATCGAGTATACCATCTTCTTCGGAAACACAAGAATGCTGACAACTCTTTATAAGGAGAATTCCTCCGAGAGGATGATCGGGACCACCGCAAGTGACAAGGTGGTTGAAACGGTTATCAATAAGGGGCAGGAGTACTTTGCACCGGATCTTGTAATTGGCGGAAAGCCCTTCAACGCGTACTATGTTCCCCTTGAACAGCCCGACGGCACCAGGATCGGAATGGTCTTTGCGGGCCGTGTGACCACCGACGTGTCGGGAAATGTATTTGCCATTGTCATAAAGATGATTGCCATTTCCGCTGTAATGGTCCTGGTGATCCTCATCGTGGGTCTGTTTGTGGCCCTCAGGACCACCAAGAAGATGACGGGCATCGCCGAGAGCATCAACAAACTCGCCGGCGGTGATCTGAATGCGGAGGTTGACAATTCCATGCTCGCAAGAAAGGATGAGCTCGGAACGATCGTCGACAGCACGCTCCAGTTCAGAAATAAGATATCCGATATCATCGGTGAGACACAGAGGATGAGCGAGGAACTCAGAGCTTCCAGTAAGGATCTCTCGGATTCCGCCGGCCAGGCTTCCACTGCTTCAAGTCAGGTATCTGACGCCGTCAACGAGGTTTCCAGGGGTGCGGTGTCACAGGCCGAGAGCATTCAGACAGCGGCCACGAACACTGACGGCATCGGCAGGGACATCGATGATATAAGCGACAATGTATCCCAGCTTGATGAGTATACCACTCAGATGAAGAAATCCTGTGACAATGCCATGGAAGCAATGGAGAGACTGATCTCCCAGAGCCAGGAGGTCATGGCTTCCGTTCAGGAGATCGACCATACGATACAGTCTACCAACGAGAGTGCAAAGGGCATCAGCCAGTTCTCGGATGCCATCACGGATATAGCGGAAGAGACGAACCTGCTCTCGCTGAACGCCTCCATCGAGGCAGCCAGAGCCGGTGAGGCCGGCAAGGGCTTCGCGGTCGTCGCAAGCCAGATCCAGAAGCTTGCCGATCAGTCCAAGCAGAGCGCGGATCAGATCAAGGATATTGTTGAAAAACTCCTTTCAGATTCCGAGGCCTCTGTCGAGGTCATGAACAAACTCAACGAGAATTTTGCGGCACAGGGTGAGCAGCTCACCTCGACGCAGCAGGATATGCAGGATATGTTCTCCAATGTCGGAAATGTGGAGCTCAGCTCCAAGCAGATCTCCGAGAGGGTGACGGATCTGAACAATGCCAAGATGTCACTTGTGGAGATAATCCAGGATCTCTCAGCCATATCCGAGGAGAATGCGGCGTCGACACAGGAGACCAATGCATCCATGCAGGAACTCTCGGCCACCTTCTCGGTCATCAGCGAATCGGCGACCCAGCTTCAGCTGCTTGCCGATAGCCTGCAGGATACCATAAGCTACTTCAGGAATTGATGGAAGATCTAAAGCGACAGGGGGCATTCTCCCTTTCCGCCGACAGACTGGAGATAACGGTCGACCCCGGCGAGACAGGGGAGAGTGCCTTTATGATTACATCAGACGATGACACGGTCATGGAAGGCCGTGTACAGGTCGACGACCCCCTTTTTACTGTTCTGACGCCCGAATTTGCGGGTGTCTCGGAGGAGATAGGATTTAAATACCGCTCAGATGGTCTGAAGGGCGGAGATACCGTAAAGACCTGCTTTGCGGTGATAACGGACAGGGGAGAGGCCTGTGTCGAGGTCACTCTCAGGGTCCGCACCCCGTATCCCGTCGTGGCGGGAGAGAGGGAGGGTGAAAAGGAAGAGATCCGCAATCTCTTTCATTTTGCCAATCTGGCAAGGCGCAGCTTCGATGAAGCAGTGCGTCTTTTCTATGTTCCGGGGCTCGCTGAGCTCTTTCACGGATCGGAACGCAAGTATTTCAGCATATACAGAGGACTTTCGGGCACGGATGCGGCATCGGACGACAAGGGCCACAACGTGGAGGAGTTTCTGGTCGCCATAAGGAAGAAGGATCCGATGGAGTACTCCGTCGACCGCACGGACATCGTCCTCGACAGGATAAGCGAGGACACCGAGGAGATGATCACCGTGACCAGAAAGGGCTGGGGGTATACCAGACTCGACATCTCTTCCGAGGGTGATTTTCTGATCCTCCGCAAGGACAGACTTATGGACAGGGATTTCCTCGGCAATGTCTCGAGGCTCCCTGTGGATATCAGTTATGACGCTCTTCATGCGGGAAGGAACTTCGGACGGATAAGGCTGCGCTCGCCCTACGCTGATCTTGAGATCAGGATAGAGGTCACAAGAGCGGCTGATGTTGTGAAGGGGATTCCCGCAGACCACGCAAAGAAGCAGGATCTCGAGATGAAGCTCATAAGGAGCTATGTCGATTACAAGCTCGGAAAGAAGCGCTCCAGAGAGTGGCTCATAGAGACCGCAAAGACAGTCGCGGATATGACGGCAATGGCCCCTGATGATGTGAGATTCAAGCTGTATACGGCGCATTATCTGATCACGGCAGCCAGGGAATCCGAGGCCGTGTGGGTGCTTGACAATGTGCGTACAAGCGTCGAGGAGACCGCGGCCTACGGCAACACGATGAGGGCGTATTTCCTGTATCTGGAGACGCTCATTTCAAGGGATGAAAAAAAGATAGCCGCTGTTGAGGATATCATCACAGGCATGCTCCGCGCCAATCCGGAGAACTGGCGGATCGCGTGGATACTACAGTTCCTCTTTGATGACAGAGCTCAGGGCAATACCAGGAGGATGAAGCTTTATTCCGAGCAGTTCGCGAACGGCTGCAGGAGTCCCCTGCTCTATGTGGAGGCGCTGGATCTCATGGCACAGGATCCTTCTGTCCTCAAAAAGATCGATGATCTGACGCTCTTTTGTCTCACCTTTGCCGCAAGGCACGATGCAATACCGAGACCGCTGATAGACAGGGTCGTGTGGATACTGGCAAGGGAGAAGAAGGGCTGCGAGAGGATGTACAGGGTTCTCGAAGCCTGCTACAGAGCGGATCCGGAATCGGGAGCAGTGGATGCGATGTGTGCGCTCATGATAAAGATGGGACGCACGGACGCGGAGGCCTTCAGGTGGTACAGGCTCGGGGTGAAGAATGACAGCCGCATCACCAGACTTTATGAATACTATATGATGTCGCTGCCGGAGCCCGACGGCGACTGGAATACGGGAGACATGGAGATACCCAGACAGGTGCTCATGTATTTCTCATACAGATCCGAGCTTCCCGTCGACAAAAATGCGCTGCTGTACCGCTATGTCATGTCCGTCAGGGAGGAGGAGCCGGCTCTGTATGCCGAGTATCTCCCGCAGATAGAGAGATTTGTCGCTGAACAGATGGCAAAGGGAAGGATAGACAGGAATCTCAGCGCTCTTTATTCACATTTTTCCACGATCCAGCCCTCGGATCCCATCAGCGCGGAGCGCTTCTTTGAGGCGATCCACACAGCTTTCTACGAGATAGGTGATCCGTCGGTGAGACGTGTAGTGGTTGTTTATGACAGGCTCAGGTCAGAGAGGGTCTTCCCTGTTATCGACGGCAGGGCAAGGGTCACAATATATTCCGGCGAATCGGCCGTTCTTCTTGAGGACGCGGCCGGCAGACGCTACGCAAGACCCGCGGGACAGGTAAAGAACAGGGATATGGTCTGGAACAAGGTCGGAACTCCCAGAAGACTCGTGGATGAGAAGAGCTATGACAGCATAACGCCATTCCTCAGAGAGGGGAAGGCCAACATCAATCTGTATCTCACTGAGGCCGGCAGGATGTCGGTGACGTCTGAAAATGTGGACAGATACAGGCGGCTTGCCGAATCCGACCAGCTGATGGCCAGGTGCAGGAACGAGATATCCGAAGAACTGATACGTTTCTACTACGACAATGACTTCGTGAGACAGCTTTCGGATTACATCCCGCGCTCGCATCCGGGCAGGATGAGAGCGCGGACGAGAGGTGAGATCCTTGAGATGCTGGTGCTGTCAGGTGCCTATGAAACTGCGGCGGAGTGGATTCTCAGATTCGGCTTTCTCGGAGTGAGCGACAGGACACTCTACCGGCTCTGTTCGCGTGCGATGGACAGAGGCGTCTTCCCCGGGGGTGAGGACGGTGTGAGACTCGCCATTGCGGCCTTCAGGACCGGCAAATACGATGAGAGCATACTTTCGTGCGTGGTCAGGGATTACTCGGGGTTTCTGGAGGACGAACTGGCGATATACAGAGCCTGCGGCTCCTTCTCCGTGAATACGCTGCCGCTGGCGGAGAGAATATTGGAGCAGCTCATATATACGGGCGGACACACCGATCAGGAGGAGAGGATCTTCAGAACCTTTGTCAAAGACGGAGGCCGGACGGATCTTCAGATCAGGTATATCGACAGGGTGGCCGACGGGTATATAAGGGGTACCGGCACCATGAGCGCTTTCATTGCCGAGAGGATAAAGATCCTTGCTCTTACCGGCGAGGAGATGACGGACGGCATACGGCTTGCTTATCTCAAGTTCCATGCCGACAGGAGTTCGGGCAGAAAAGCCGCGGCCGACGAGATGGAGGTGGCGGATGACTTTCTTTCAAAGCTCGGTGAAAACGAGCTTTCAATGCCGTTCCTTACCGGGTATTCCGACAGGCTTCCGGCTCTTTCGCTCGGCGAGGGGATGCGCTATATCCAGTGGGCTGGCGATCAGGGTATGGCCGTCACCGCCTGGGTGAAAAGGTATGACAGGGATGATGCGGGGGAACGCACCGGCAGGGATGCCCGGAGCGTCTGGATACCCGGCCGCATGCGCGAGCCTTATCCCGGAATGTACACTCTTGGGGAGGTTCTGTATCCGGGCGAGAAGGCTGTCTATTTCCTGACAGTGAGCGACGGCGATACCGACAGGCTCGTCACCTCGGGGGTGCTAAACTGCGGGTATGACGAGGCGGATCCCGAGGGAGAGACGAGATATGCTCTCACCGCAAGGCTTATGAGAGCCAAGGCGGTGAACGACAGAAAGGCGGTAAAGGATACGCTTTATCTGATCTACAAAAATGAGTTTCTGAGCGGAAAACTGTTCCCGCTTCCGGGTGAGTGATATGGCATTTTCTGTAGAAAAACCGACGGCTGCAAAGCTTGCTGTGGGCGTGGCGATAAAAAGCGACTCCGCTCAGGTGAGCTTCTTAAGACCCGGTTCGGATGAGCCGGAGACCCTTTCGGATATTGCCGGAACCGAGGCTTATGATATTCCGCTGGCACTCGCAAGGAGAAAGAACGGCGGGCAGTGGATATTCGGCAGAGATGCCGTTAAGGCCGTGGCCGAAAAAGAGGCTGAGGGCATAGGAAGGCTCTATGAACTGGCCCTTGAGGGAGGCGAGGTGAATATCGCAGGCGAGAGCTTCCTGGGCGTTTCGCTTCTTGCGCTGTATGTCAGAAAGCTGCTCGCACTTCTCGTCATGGACATCGCAGGTCCCGCCACGGGGCTGGACGTAATAGGGAGACTGGTACTGACAGTTGATGTCCCGGATGAGGGGACTGCCTTCACGGATCCTGTGGATACGTATGATCAGGCGGATCCCGGTGTTTTCAAAGGAGGATCCGGGAACGCGGGCAGGATGATGAAGAGCCTGGCGTCGGATCTTGTTGTGGCACTTCCCGAAAGTGTGAGGATCAGCTGGTGCACCTTTTCGGAGAGCCTGTTTTATTACATGAAGAACAGACCGTCGGAAAGCGGCGGCAGCGAGGTCCTTGCGTTTAGCGGAAATGAGTCGGGACTCGTAAGCTACAGATATACGGTAAACCACAATACAAAACCTTTTGTCGCCATGGTGGCAAGGAGTGAGGAGGAGCCCCTCCCCGATGAGGCAGAAGACAAAGACAGGGCGATGCTTCGGATATTGGAGGAGAGCATTTCCGGACACGAGGTTTCGGCGGTGTTCTTTTTGGGGAGCGGCTTTGACGAGTCGTGGCTTGGCGAATCCCTGGAATATGCCTGCCGCGGAAGGAGGGTTTTTCTCGGCAACAATCTGTTCAGCAGAGGCGCGGTATATGCGGTAGCTGACAGTAATGAGGCGGAGGATACGGCGTTCCTCGGGCCCGACAGCATCAGGGCAAATGTGGGCATCAGGGTCAGAAAACAGGGAAACAGTCATTATCGGGCGCTTCTGGATGCCGGCAGATGCTGGTATCAGGAGAAGGCCCAGGTGGATGTCATACTGGAGAAGGATCCGAGAGTGGTCCTTGAGGTGACGCCCCTTTCGGACGGCATCACCCGCTCGGAGGTGCTTGAGCTGGACGGTCTTGAACTGGGTCCGGGCTCCGGCAGATCTGACGGCAGGGTAGCAAGGGTCCGCATGGAGGTGACCATGTTCTCCCCTGACAGGATAAGGCTCGCCGTTACGGATCAGGGCTTCGGCGACATGTTCCCGTCGGAGGGCGGCCACTGGGAACGCTTCATTCCGGTGGAGACAGGTTCTGCGCCCGCACGCACTCTTGAGAAGGGCGTGGTGGAGGAGCCGGTGCTGTGTGTCGGAAGAATGGCAGTGCATCCCTGCGAGTTCGTATTCATGGACGTCAGAGTATTCTCCGTGGAAGAGCTGTTATATTTCATCAAAAAGAATGACTATCTGCTCACTCTTGAGCACATTCCCGCGGGGCTTGAGGACTGGATCGAGCACGAGTGCGGTCTTGCACCTCTGGCCGACAGGCTGCGGGAACTGAAAAAGCGAGGGACCTCGCTGGCATCAAGAGTCAGCGCCATCATGGATTACGTGGGGCTTTTTGCCTCGGGTGAATCCAGAACGATAGAGGAGACCTTAAGGGACGGCGATGCCCGCGACAGCTCCGAGAAGAAGCTGAAGATAACCGAGTATCTGATAAGGGAAGGAAGACTGTCCGAAGCCTACGGCCAGATAAGGGCGTTTCAGGCCGCCGGTCCCTCCCCCGACCCGATAGTGAACGCGAGACTTGCCTATGACGAGGGCGTGATCTATACGAGGCTCTTTAACTACGGCGCCGCCGCGGTATGCATGGAGAAGGCCTTCAGGCAAAGCGGCGATCCCCAGGTCAAGGAGGCATATCTTGCGGCGCTCAGACTCTCCATGGACGAGGAGAACTATATCAATGCGATCGGAACGAGACCCGAGCTGTCTCCGGAGTCTCTCACCTTTGAAACAAGACTGGGAGAGACCCTGGATCTCTTCGCCGCAGGTGCGGACAATCATTTTATAAACACACTCTCCGTTTATCTCGACACCGGAAAACTGATGGAATTTGACAGAGAGACCGCGGACTGCGAAAAAGAGACGGTGGCTAATTCCATGCGCATGCTGGGCCGCGCGAGACTGTTATGAAGAGACCGGTCAGAAAAAGAACAAAGCGCGCATCCGCCAGGCAAAGAAGGATGCCGGGACAGGCAAGAGCTGTCCGCCGCGCTCCGAGAAGACCGCGCGAGGAGGCCACCGAGGAGAACTGGGCGGAGGTCGTATACAGCCGCGAAGACATGGACATGGACGATCCCGCCGAGCGCAGGGAGTTTGTCAACGCTTGTCTTACACAGATCGCCGAAGCCCGGGCGGAGATGGATGAGCTCGAGTACGAGTACCGGACGGTCACTGCCTATCTGCACGACCTTGAGGAGATAGACGCGCTCCCGGACAAGCACAGGGCAGATGTGGCGGCGCTCGCGCAGAAGATAATCGACGCCTCCATCGGCAGAAAGGAGTTCTACAATCGTGAGGTCTCAATGAGCGAGAGCGACTTTGAGAGGATGCACGAGCTGGGACCCAAAACAAAGGAAATTATAAAAACCATGTCCGATGCCGAGGACCAGTCGCGCAAGATTAAAAATGACCTGCGCCGCCTCGACAATGAGCGGAATGCTTATGAGTACAGGCTTGACGAGCTGGACCGCAGGATCTCCGCGGGCTTTTTCCTGACGATCTTCACAACAGTACTCCTTATAGTATTCCTTGTACTGCTCTTTGTGCTGGGGAAGATGCTTTCTATAGATGTGCGGCCGGGGTATCTGCTGGCGATCCTCTTTGCCGCGGTAGCGGCGGTGCTTATCACCACCAGGAGCCAGAATGCTGCAAAGGAAAAGAAGATCGCGGGCAGCGGCATATCGAGGCTGATCATGCTTCAGAATACCGTGAAGATCCGCTATGTAAACAACAGGAACCTGATAAACTATATGGTCCTGAAATACCATGTGAAGAGCTCCGAGGAGCTGCAGCACATGTATGAGCTCTATGAGAAGGAAAAAGAGGACAGGGCCAAGCTCAGGGGCTCGGAAAAGGTGATGATGGAGTCTCAGAGGGATCTTCTGGCGATGCTGAGGAATTTCAGACTGCAGTACCCCGAGGTGTGGATGAGAAAGCTTCCCGCCCTGGCAGATACAGGCGAGGAGGTTGAAGTACGCCATGAGCTGATCGGGAGACGTCAGGCTCTGAGAGAGAGAATGGAGTATAATGAGCACAAGGTCCGCGGCCGTGCAAAGGACGAAATAGAGCGGCTCGCAAGGGACTATCCGCAGTACGCGGATGAGATACTGGATATGGTGCGTGATATCTAGGACTGTGCGGCAACTGCCAGCCGGACAGTTATCAGCGGATATCGCGCAGGTATATAAAGGAGGAGAAATATATGAGCACAGACCGTTATACGAGCCCGCTTTCTGAGCGCTATGCCAGCGCGGACATGCAGCATGTGTTTTCGCAGGACTTCAAGTTCAGGACCTGGAGACGCCTGTGGATAGCGCTGGCCGAGACAGAAAAGGAGCTGGGGCTCGACATCACCGATGAGCAGATCGAAGAGCTCAAAGCCCATGCTGAGGACATCAACTACGATGAGGCGAGGGCGAGGGAGAAAATAGTCCGCCACGATGTGATGAGTCACGTATACGCATACGGACTGCAGTGTCCGAAGGCAAAGGGGATCATCCATCTGGGAGCCACAAGCTGCTACGTGGGTGACAATACGGATGTAATCGTGATGCGCGAAGGTCTGACGCTCCTTCGGAAAAAACTGATCAATGTGATCGCGAATCTCTCAAAGTTCGCGGACGGGAATAAGGATCTGCCGACGCTCGGCTTTACGCATTTCCAGCCGGCGCAGCCCGTGAGCGTCGGAAAGAGAGCCTGCCTCTGGCTGCAGGATCTCCTTTACGATCTGGAGGATCTCGATCACTGCATGGCGGGGCTGAAGCTTTTGGGGTCCAAGGGTACCACCGGCACGCAGGCGTCCTTTGTGGAGCTTTTTAAGGGAGATCTGGACAAGGTGGACCGCCTGGATCCCATGATAGCGGAAAAGATGGGATTCGAGAGCTGCGTGGCGGTTTCGGGCCAGACCTACACGAGAAAACAGGACCAGAGAGTCATGAACGTCCTGGCAGGCATAGCGGTATCCGCTTCCAAGATGGGCGGAGACATAAGACTTTTACAGCACTTAAAAGAGATCGAGGAGCCTTTTGAAAAGGGGCAGATAGGCTCTTCGGCCATGGCTTACAAGAGAAATCCCATGAGGAGCGAAAGGATCTGCTCCCTCGCGAGATACGTCATCTCTGATTCGCTCAATCCCGCACTTACCGCCTCCTCGCAGTGGCTTGAGCGCACGCTTGACGATTCCGCAAACAAGAGGATCGCAATGGCGGAGGCGTTTCTTGCGGTGGACGGCATCCTTGATCTGTGCATCAACGTGACCGGCGGTATGGTGGTCTATCCAAAGGTTATCGAAAAGCACCTCATGGCCGAGCTTCCCTTCATGGCCACAGAAAACATAATGATGGATGAAGTCGCTGCAGGCGGAGACAGACAGGAACTCCACGAGGAGATAAGAAAGCTGTCCATGGAGGCAGGCCGCGTCGTCAAGGAGGAGGGCGGAGACAACGATCTCATAGACAGGATTGCAAAGAGCGACAAGTTCACGCAGGATCTTTCCGCGCTTAAGGCGAACCTTGATCCCGCAAAATATATCGGCGCCAGTGCGCATCAGGTCACGCGTTTTCTGAAGGAACAGGTCGAGCCCGTTCTTTCGGCGAACAGAGAGCTTCTCGGCATGGAAGCCGATATAAATGTCTGATCTGTGGTACTTGACGAGGCGGACAAGGCACTGTACTATTTTGAGTGCGCGTCGAAAGATCATCTTCATCCGGAGAGATGAAAACGTAATAAAGAATACAGCATGGCAGGACTGAGGGAGGACTCATGAACACGAAAACGCTTATGTATATAGTGAAGCGTCTCATACTGGCGGTGGTCACCGTGTGGGTGGTCATCACGGTTACATTCTTCGTAATGCATGCCGTGCCCGGCGGTCCCTTCGTGGGCGAAAAGGCCGTCACCGAGACCATACGCAAGGCCATGGAGGCCAAGTACGGACTGGACAAACCGCTGTATGTCCAGTATTTCACCTATCTCGGCGACATTGTGACGAAGTTTGACTTCGGCCCCTCGTTAAAATCCAGAGGGCGCATGGTCATCGATATCATCATGGACGGCATGAAGACTTCGGTCAAGCTGGGTCTGATCGCTGCGTTCATAGCACTGATCGTGGGCATCATACTGGGCTCGGTGGCAGCACTTCGCAGAAACCATGTCATAGACCGCGTCATAATGGTTATAACGACGGCATTTGTCTCAATGCCCTCATTTATCATGGGATCGCTCCTTCTGGCGCTTTTTGCCGTCAAGCTCGGAGTCCTTCCGGCAAACGGGGCCGCAAAGGGAGGCCTGATCCTTCCCGTCATAACATTGTCCCTCTATCCGATGGCTTACATCACAAGGCTTACGAGATCGTCGATGCTTGATGTGCTGGGACAGGACTACATCCGCACAGCCAAAGCCAAGGGCGTATCAAAGTGGAGGATCATCTTCGGACATGCCCTCAAGAACTCGCTGATACCTGTCATCACCTACTTCGGACCCATGCTTGCATATATAGTCACGGGTTCCCTTGTGGTCGAGCAGATCTTTGCCGTGCCGGGCATCGGCCGCGCCTTCGTCAATTCCATCACGGGCCGCGATTATCCTCTGGTCATGGGCACGACGATCGTCCTTGCTATACTGATAGTAGTGATGAACCTGGTGGGAGATATTCTGTACAAGGTGGCAGATCCGAGGATCACCCTGGAATAAAGATTGTTAAGGAAGTTCTGCACAAAAGGAGTCTTTTTCATATGAGCAATAAACCATTCAGCATACAACAGGATCTTAAGCCGGAGGATTTTCTTCCGGCGACGGACAAAGAAAAAGAGTATATGGTGCAGATGCGCCCCTCAAGTACCTTTTTCAAGGACGGGGTGAAGAGGCTTTTGAAGAATAAGGTCGCCACTGTCAGTATGATCGTGATAGTGATCATAGCTCTGGCTGCCGTGTTCGTGCCGATGTTCTGGCCGTACTCCTACGAGCAGATGCTCGGAAATGTGCCGGGAAAACCCATGGATGCCTCGTTCCAGAATCTGAGACCCTTTGAATATTCAAAGACCGAGATGAGGAGGATTGAAGCGGGAGAGAAGGTTACTCCCCATGTGTTCGGCACGGACTCCGCGGGCAGGGACTATTTCATCCGCATTATCTACGGCACCAGGATATCTCTGGCGGTAGGCTTCTTTGCGAGTATCATCGTTCTGATCATAGGCATGACAATAGGCTCCGTGGCGGGTTACTGCGGCGGTAAAGTGGACCTGATCATAATGAGGATAGTAGATATAATCTACTCGCTGCCCGACATGCTGATGGTCATACTGCTCTCGTCGGTATTAAAGACCACGCTTGCGGACAAGCTCGACGGCACGGTGCTCGCCCGCATCGGATCGAATATCATCTCGCTGTTCATAGTGTTCGGTCTGCTCTACTGGGTGAGCATGTCCAGACTTATCCGCGGACAGATCCTGTCCCTGAGGGAGCAGGAGTACGTGCTGGCGGCTGAGACCTGCGGCGCACCGGGAAGGTGGATAATCTTAAAGCATCTGATCCCGAACTGCTTCTCGGTCATCATCATTTCAACCGCACTTCAGATCCCGAGCGCGATTTTTACGGAGAGTTACCTGTCCTTCCTGGGCCTGGGCGTCAACGCCCCCATGCCCTCTCTCGGGTCGCTCGCTTCCGACGCGCTCAACGGTATTTCAAGCTACACCTACAGACTGGTCATACCGGCCATAGTGATCTCTCTCATCGTTCTGTCCCTCAATCTCTTCGGCGACGGGCTGCGCGATGCATTTGATCCCAAACTCAACGCGTGACGGAGGACAGGATAGGATATGAGCGAACTTTTGTTGGAAGTAAATGACCTGCATACCTCGTTCTTCACGGATGCGGGTGAAGTACGGGCCGTAAACGGAGTGTCCTTCAGGCTGGATCGGAACAAGGTGCTGGGGATAGTCGGAGAATCGGGATCCGGAAAGAGCGTGACAGCTTATTCGGTGATGCAGATACTGGCGGGAACGGGAAAGATCGTTTCCGGTTCGGTGAAGCTTGACGGCCGGGAGCTTGTGGGCGCCGGCGAAGCAGTGATGAAGGGAGTCCGCGGGAACCGTATTTCGATCATTTTCCAGGATCCCATGACCTCGCTTAATCCCACCTATACCATAGGACATCAGCTGATGGAGGCGATCCTTCTGCACACGGACAGAAACCGCGAGCAGGCAAGGAACAGGGCGATCGAGATGATACATCTCGTGGGTATAAATGAGCCCGAAAAGAGAATGAAGCAGTATCCCTACGAATTCTCAGGCGGTATGAGACAGAGGATAATGATCGCAATGGCTCTGGCCTGCGAGCCGGATATACTGATCGCTGACGAGCCCACCACGGCTCTTGATGTGACGATACAGGCTCAGATCCTCGATCTGATGAGGGATCTTCAGAAGGAGCTCGGCATGGCGATCATCCTGATCACCCATGATCTGGGCGTCGTGGCCCAGATGTGCGACGAGGTCATAGTCATGTACGCAGGTTCCATCTGCGAACAGGGCACTGCCGACGAGATATTCTATAATCCGAAGCACGAGTATACAAAGGGTCTTCTGCGCTCGATCCCCACTGCGGAAAACAACGGCCAGAAGCTGCAGCCCATAACCGGTACGCCCATAGATCTGCTGAACATGCCCGAGGGCTGTCCCTTTGCCCCGCGCTGCGAGAACGCCATGAAGATCTGCCTCAGGGCCCGCCCGGAGAGAAGAGTCATAAACGAGGATCATATGGCGACCTGTTTCATGAACGATAAGCCTCAGTCGGGCGAATAAGAAAAGGATGATTAGCCGGGACAGCATGAATGCGGTGCTGTGTGCGACAGGAGTTGAGTGATGGATAGTGAAAAGAATCTTGTGGAGATAAGACATCTTAAGGAATACTTTCCCGTGACGGTGGGATTTTTCAAGTCAAAGCCCTTAAAGGCAGTGGATGATGTGTCCTTTACCATCAAAAAGGGCGAAACCCTTGGGCTCGTCGGAGAGTCCGGCTGCGGAAAGACCACTGTGGGAAGGACGATACTGCAGCTATATAAGCCCACGGGCGGCGAGATAATCTATGACGGCGAGGAGGTCAATACCAGGCAGCGTCTTATGGAGTTTCGGAAGAAGGCAACCATGGTGTTCCAGGATCCTTATTCCTCGCTGAATCCCAGAATGACTGTCTCGGATATTATCGCCGAGCCGCTGGATGTCCACAAGATGTATACCAGCAAAGAAGACAGGCGCGCGAGAGTGCTCGAGCTCATGGAATACGTGGGCCTGAATTCGGAGCACGCATCCAGATACGCCCATGAGTTCTCGGGCGGCCAGAGACAGAGGATAGGCATTGCGAGAGCGCTGGCGGTCAATCCTGAGTTCATAGTCTGCGACGAGCCGGTATCGGCACTGGATGTTTCCATACAGGCTCAGGTCATAAACATGTTTGACGAGCTGCAGGACAGGCTCGGCCTCACGTATCTCTTTATTGCCCACGATCTGCTTGTGGTCAGGCACATAAGCGACCGCATAGCTGTCATGTATCTCGGAAAGATGGTGGAGCTCGCGGATGCCGATGAGATCTATGACCATCCACTGCATCCGTACAGCAAATCACTTCTGTCATCGGTTCCTGTACCGGATCCCAAGGAGGCCCGCGCCAACAAGAGGATCGTGCTTCAGGGCGACATCCCGAGCCCTCTGAACGCACCCTCCGGCTGCCCGTTTCGCAGCCGCTGCCCGTACGCTCAGGAGGACTGCGCGGAGTCGATGCCTGAGTTTAAGGAAGTGGAGACCGGCCATTTTGTGGCATGCCACCATCTCGAATACGCGGAAGGCATGAAGATGGGAGTCCAGCTCAGATAACTTCTGATGTAACGTGTTAAGAATTTGTTAAGACGTTCATATTTTCTTTACATTTTACCGCAAACGTGCTAAAATATCGCGCGAGTTCACGAAGACGTGTTCTTATGGACACGTCTTCAGTTTATTTAGAAGCAATAAAGAGGAGGAAAAATTATGAAGAAAAAGATTCTTTCCGTTCTCCTTGCATGTAGCATGGTCGTCGGCCTTGCGGCGTGCGGGGGAGCAGCACCGGCTGCAGCACCGTCCGCAGACGGCCAGACTGAAACAACACAGAGTGCGGACAGCGGTTCTGCCGATAACGCTGCAGACACGAGCGAAGCAGCACCGGCACCCGAACCGGCACCCGCACCGGCAGAAGGAAGCCTGAGCGTATGTCTCGCTTCCGAGCCCGCAACACTCGATCCGGCTCTCAACAGCTCGGTTGACGGTGCAACCATGATCCTGCACATGTTCTCCGGTCTTGCAAAGTGGGAGCAGAATGCGAGCGGTGTTCTTGAGATCGCACCCGACCTTGTGGATTCGCTTCCCGAGGGCGTTGAGAACGGTGACGGCACAGTTACATATACCTATACACTTAAGGACGGCCTTAAGTGGAGCGACGGCAGCGACCTTACCGCCAAGGATTTCGAGTTTGCATGGAAGCGTGCCGCTTCTGCGGATCTCGCAGCCGACTACGGCTACATGTTCGAGGTCGTTAAGGGCTATGAAGAGGCATCCGCCGGCGACGGCAGCGCACTGGCTGTCGAGGCAACCGATGACAAGACTCTTGTTGTCACGCTGAACAATGCTGTGGCTTTCTGGAATGAGCTCCTTGCATTCCCTACCTATATGCCTGTCAAGGCTGATGTCGTGGCGAATGAGAGCTGGGCGACAGATCCTTCCACCATGGTCTGCAACGGACCTTATACCATGACATCATGGGATCACAACAGCGTCATCACACTGACCAAGAACGACAATTTCTATGATGCGGCCAGCGTAACGATGCCCGTCATCAACTTCTACCTCTCCGACGATGCTAACAACCAGCTGACCAACTTCGAGAACGGCAGCTGGCAGCTGATCGACGATGTACCCACCAACGAGATCGCAAACCTCAAGACCAAGTATCCCACTGAGTTCGTCGTTGCCGGTCAGATCGGTACCTACTATGTCTGCTGGAACGTCAACGAGGATATTCTTCCCGCTGGCTCAGGACTTACGGGCAAGGAGGCTGAGGATGCAAAGAACGAGATCAGAAATGCCATCTCCCTTCTGTTCGACCGTAACTACATCGTCGAGGAGATCGGCCAGGCAGGACAGGTTCCCGCTTCTTCCTTCGTCGCCATGGGTATGACCGATGCCGACGGCAGCGAATTCTACAAGAATGCCGGCAGCAACAGCTTCACCGGATACTATGATGTCGATGCGTCCGCATACGAGAGCAACTGGGCAAGCGCCGTTGAGACACTTAAGAAGTACTACACCTTTGACGAGAGCACACAGCAGTTCACCGACTTCCCGACACTGACCTACCTGTACAACACCAGTGAAGGCCACAAGGCTATCGGTGAGTATCTGCAGAGCGCCATGGCGGGTGTGGGCATCACCATGAACCTTGAGAATCAGGAGTGGGCGACCTTCCTTGAGACCAGAAAGAACGGAGACTTCTCCATCGCTCGTAACGGCTGGCTTGCGGACTACAACGATCCCAGCTCCTTCCTCGACATGTGGACATCGGGCTCCGGCAACAACGATGTACAGTTCGGCAAAGGCGACAACGAGAACGTCAAGGCATACAGCATCGATCTGACAGATCTGGGCTATGATGTCAATGTGACGGACGGCACCTGGGCTGAGACCTATGATGTTGTGATCGGTCTCATCAAGACCTGCACCGACAAGGATACACGCTACAAGCTGATGCACCGCGCAGAGGATCTGCTTATGTCCACAGGCTGCATCTGCCCTCTGTATTTCTACACCGACATCTACATGATCGATGACAGCGTGAAGGGCTTCTTCTCCAATCCTCTGGGATACAAGTACTTCATGTATACGACCATCGGATGATAATGTAACAGACAAAGTCGTATTTGAGAAACGGGCTGCGAAATTTCTCTTTTCGCAGCCTGTTTTTTATGGTATAATTAAATAACTGATTATTTCATCCGCACCATGGCGATAGAAAAGGAGAAGACTATGCTGGCTACACTGATTCCGTTGTTTGACGGCGATATGAAGGTTTGTGCATATTCCATCTTCACACAGATGGAGAATTCGTTCCTGAGTCCCGGCTCCGAAGGTATCGGACGTCTGGACGGAGCGGCGCTCATACCGGGTCTGGATATTGTGAACAGTGTCGGTGCGAATACGCTGGCTGAAGATCAGGAGCTCTTTGTCGAGATCAACAACATCAATATTTTCACTGATATTTCTGCTGACTGCGATCCGCCTCACGAGAAGATAGTGCTTCTTTTGGACCCTTCAGTCACTCCCGACGGAAGCTACCTCGGAAGGCTCGGCGAACTCAAGAAGGAAGGCTATAAGCTCGCTATCAGAAAGCTTGAGATCAGGCAGTTCGAGAGCTACCGTGAGATCCTGAAGCTCATGGATTACATCCTTTTAGATCACAGCAAGATAAACATCACGCAGGCCAAGATCTATTTCGGAAAGCTTTTCCCGAGGATCAGGCTGTGTGCGGTCAATGTAAATACACAGGAGGATTACGACAAGCTTACCGAGGACGGCGGCTACAACCTCTATGAGGGTGAGTTCTTCCGTATGCCCGTCACCGAGTCCGATAAGGAAGTGGCTCCTTTGAAGGCCACTTATATCGAACTCCTGAATGTTGTAAACAGCCCCGATTTCGATCTTACGACCGCGGCCGATGTCATAGGCCACGATACGGCACTGGTTATTTCACTTCTTGAGATGGTCAATCATATGACCAGGAATTCTGAGATCACATCCGTGCGTCATGCGGCGGCCATGCTGGGTCAGAAGGAGCTGAAGCGCTGGATCAATACGGCGGTTACCAAGGAACTTTGCGCCGACAAGCCCAGTGAGATCACAAGGCTTTCCCTCATGCGTGCGAAGTTTGCCGAGAATCTCGCACCGCTTTACGGCATCGGCGGTCTGTCTGCCGAGGTATTCCTGATGGGCCTGTTCTCGATCCTGGACATCATGCTGGACAAGCCCATGGCAGAGGCATTAAAGTCGGTTCAGGTTTCAAAGAACATCGAGCAGGCGCTGATAGAAGGAAAAGGAGAGCTCTATCCCATACTTGAGTTTGTGAAGGAGTATGAGGATGCTTCCTGGCATGAGGTCTCAAGACTGCTGGTCCTTCGCGACATCGCCTTCGATCCCGTTTACGACGCCTATGTGGGCGCTCTCAAGTGGTACAGGGATCTGCTGAGTGTCTGATCCTGCCTGTTTTACAGCTGTTAAAGCCCCGTCCTTCGGACGGGGCTTTTAAGTTGACCCGACCGCCTATCTGTGGTAAAGTTTATAGGTTAAGTACGGGATTTTGAAATCGGTGAGAGCATCATAGCATGAGTAGATCTTTTGATGAACTCCTGTCCAGGGTTCGTGATCTGGAAATAAAGAAGCTTTCAGTCGCGGTGGCTCAGGATGCGTCTGTCATGGAGGCTGTTGAACTCGCCAGGAGAGAGGGGATAGCGGCCCCTATACTGGTGGGCGACAGGGAAAGGATCGAAGAGATCGCAGACGGCCTTGACATAGATCTGACAAAAGGTTATGAGATACTTGACAAAAAGGACGATGAGGAGGCCGCAGCCGCAGCGGTGAAGCTGGTGCACGACGGCGATGCCGATATGTACATGAAGGGCAGCCTCGAATCGAAGCTGTTTTTGAAGAGTGTGCTTGACAGGGATGTGGGGCTTCGCACCGGACGTCCGCTCTCTCACGTATGTGTGTTTGAGATCCCGGGGATCGACAGACTCCTGTTTCTGACGGATGCTGCGTTTATCCCTTATCCGACGCTGGAAGACAAAAAGGTCATGATCGGGTATACTGCGGAGATCGCCAGGGCATGCGGAGTGGAAATGCCCAAGGTTGCGGTTCTTGCCGCGGTTGAGACCGTGAACGAAAAGATGCCCGTGACTGTTGAGGCGGCTGAACTCACAAGGCTCAATGAGGCCGGTGAGATAAAGGGCTGTATCGTCGACGGACCGCTGTCCATGGACCTTGCCATCGATCCCTCGGCCGCGGAATATAAACCCGGCGCAAAGGACAGAAAGATCGTGGGGGATGCCGATATACTGCTTTTTCCGGATATCCATGCGGGCAATCTGGTCTACAAAACACTGGTCAGGACATGCAATGCAAGGAACGGAAACATACTGACCGGAACGGGATCACCGGTGATCCTGACTTCAAGATCGGATACGGTCGATGTGAAGTTTAATTCGATAGCGATAGCAGCTGTCGCGGCGGGGAGTAAAGGGGGACTGGTTCCGTGAGGGGGCTTATTATAAACCCGGGTTCCACATCCACCAAGCTTGGGATATTTACTGATGAGACGCTTGAGATGGATGTGACACTGCGTCACTCCACGGAGGAGATATCGCGGTTTGAATCGATAGCGGTCCAGCAGGATTTCCGCAGGAATATGATACTCGATTTCCTGAAGGAAAAGGGCATAGATGTCGGAAGCTTCGATGTGATCGTCGGCAGAGGGGGGATCCTTAAGCCCGTGCCCGGCGGCACATATGCCGTGAGTGATGAACTGATGCACGATCTGGAGATCGGCGTACAGGGACAGCATGCGGCGAACCTCGGCGGGATACTTGCCAGGGAGATAGGCGACGAGATAGGCGTTCCTTCATACATAGTCGATCCCATATCGGTGGACGAGCTGTGCGATGAGGCAAGACTCTCGGGACTTCCGGAGATCCCCAGGATGTCAGTGTTCCATGCGCTTAACCAGAAGGCGGTGTGCAGAAGATACGCCGGGGAGGCGGGGAAAAAGTACGAGGAGCTGAACCTCATATGCATTCATCTCGGCGGAGGAGTATCCGTCGCAGCCCACTCAAAGGGGCGCGTGATCGATGTGTTTAATGCTCTTGACGGCGACGGGGCATTTTCTCCCGAAAGGACAGGCGCTTTGCCTGTGGGCGGACTCATACGGCTGTGCTACTCCGGAAAGTATACGGAGAAGGAAATGATGAAGCGTGTCGTCGGTGAAGGCGGCTTCAACGCATATATGGGCACGAATGACGCCGGAGCGATCCTGAAAATGGCAGATGAGGGCGATGAAAAAGCCGGACTGATGATGAATGCGTTTGTGTTCCAGATCTGCAAAAACACAGGCGCGATGGCGGCAGTCCTGAAGGGCGCGGTCGACCGCATCATCATAACCGGAGGTATCGCCTACAACACTCCCGTTACGGATGCCATCACCGACAGGGTGTCCTTCATTGCACCCGTCACTGTCTACCCCGGAGAGGACGAGCTGCACGCTCTGGCACAGGGTGTGCTTAGGGTCATGAGGGGAGAGGAAGAGGCAAAGGTATATTAAATTAAGTAAGCGCGGTTGCAGACTGCGTTTGCGGCAGGTTTTCGGTAATCGTTTATCTTGTGTCAGGTAGAAGAGAGAGGTGCGACAACTTAACATGGCAAACTGGGTTGATAAGATCATCGGAACACACAGCGAAAGAGAGATCAGGAAGATAATAGGCAAGGTCAACGCCATAGAGGCGCTGCGGCCCGATATGCAGAAGCTTTCGGACGGGGAGCTTGCGGCGAGGACGGATGCCTTTAAAAAGGCTCTTGCAGAGGGGAGCACTCTGGATGACATACTGGTTGATGCCTTTGCAACCATGAGAGAGAGCGCAAAGAGGTCCATCGGAATGGAGCACTTCCGCGTCCAGCTCATCGGCGGCATCATACTTCATCAGGGCCGTATCGCCGAGATGAAGACCGGTGAAGGTAAGACGCTGGTATCGACGCTTCCCGCATATCTGAACGCCCTTGAGGGCAAAGGTGTGCACATAGTCACGGTCAACGACTATCTGGCAAACCGCGACGCCGAGTGGATGGGAAGGGCACACGAATTCCTGGGACTCTCCGTGGGCTGCGTGCTGAATCCCATGAAGCCGCCGGAAAGGCAGCAGGCCTACGGCTGTGATATCACCTATGTCACGAACAATGAACTGGGCTTTGACTATCTGAGGGACAACATGTCCATCTACAAGGAACAGCTGGTGTTAAGAGGCCTTCACTACGCGATCATCGACGAGATAGACTCGATCCTCATTGACGAGGCCCGCACGCCTCTCATCATATCGGGTCAGAGCGGCAAGTCCACCAAGCTCTACGAGGCCTGCGATATCCTTGCCAAGCAGATGACCAGGGGCGAGGACATGGAGGAGCTCACCAAGATGGATGCCATCATGGGCATCGAGAGAGAGGAGACAGGCGACTTCATAGTCAACGAAAAGGACAAAGTTGTAAATCTCACAGCACAGGGTGTGGAAAAAACCGAGAAGTTCTTCCACATCGACAACCTTGCCGATGCTGAAAACCTTGAGATACAGCACAATATCATACTTGCTCTGAGAGCCAACAATCTGATGCACAGGGATCACGATTACATAGTGCAGGACGATGAGGTTCTGATCGTCGATGAGTTCACAGGCCGCGTGATGCCGGGCCGCCGCTATTCCGATGGTCTGCACCAGGCAATAGAGGCCAAGGAGCACGTGAAGGTGAAGCGCGAGTCCAAGACTCTTGCCACGATCACCTTCCAGAACTTCTTCAACAAGTTCGACAAGAAGAGCGGCATGACGGGTACCGCCCAGACAGAGGAACGCGAATTCCGCGACATCTACGGAATGGATGTCATCACGATCCCCACAAATGAGCCCGTCATCAGAAAGGATCTGCAGGACGCCGTCTACAAGACCAAGAATGAGAAGTACGGCGCTGTAGTTAACGCGGTCAAAGAGGCTCACGCCAAGGGACAGCCGGTTCTGGTCGGCACCATCACGATAGAGACCAGTGAACTGATCTCCAAGATGCTCAAAAAGGAAGGCATCCAGCATAACGTGCTGAACGCCAAGTTCCATGAACTTGAAGCAGAGATCGTGGCGGATGCCGGAAGACACGGGGCTGTGACCATAGCGACCAACATGGCCGGCCGTGGTACCGATATCAAGCTGGACGACGAGGCGAGGGCGGCCGGCGGTCTCAAGATCATAGGCACGGAGCGCCATGAATCCAGACGTATTGACAATCAGCTGCGAGGCCGTTCCGGACGACAGGGCGACCCCGGTGAGTCCAAATTCTACATCTCCCTTGAGGATGATCTGATGAGACTCTTCGGCTCCGAGCGTCTGATAGGCATGTTCAACGCGCTGGGCATACCCGAAGGCCAGGAGATCGAGCACAAGATGCTCTCCAAGGCTATCGAAAACGCCCAGAAGAAGATAGAGGACAACAACTTCGGCATAAGAAAGAACCTGCTCCAGTATGACCAGGTCATGAACGAGCAGAGGGAGAAGATCTACGGCGAGCGCCTGAGAGTCCTTAACGGCGAGAGCCGCCGCGAGGAGATCTACAAGTGGATCTCCGATGTGGTCGAGAACGATGTGGAGACGGCTATCGGCGTGAACAACAATTCCGATGACTGGGATCTCACCGAGCTCAACGAGCTGCTGCTCCCCGTCATTCCGTTAAAGCCCGTCACCAGAGGAAGGATCGAGACCCTGAACAAAGATGCCCTGATCCAGCAGCTCAAGGAAGAGGCTGTAAAGCTCTATGAGGCGAAGGAGACCGAGTTCCCCGATGCCGAGGCCATCCGTGAGATGGAGCGCGTCATACTTCTGCGTGTAATAGACCGCAAGTGGATGGATCACATAGATGACATGGATCAGCTCAGGCAGGGCATAGGTCTCGCCGCATACGGCCAGAAGGATCCGCTCCTCGAGTATGAGCGCATAGGTTATGAGATGTTCTCCGACATGATGCACAACATCAAGGAGGATACGGTCAGATTCCTGACGCACGTCCAGGTCGAGGAAAAGGTCGAGCGCGAGCAGGTCGCCAAAGTCACCGGCACCAACAAGGACGATACGGGACCGAAGAAGCCCGTAAAGCGTGCGGAGGTAAAGGTGTATCCCAACGATCCCTGCCCCTGCGGCAGCGGCAAGAAGTACAAGAACTGTCACGGAGCGAGGCGTTCAGATAACTGAGGGTTTCCGAACCCTGTGAGCGACCAATAGAGAGGATAGCATAAATGGTAGTTTTAGATCAGATGAAGGTCGAGCTTCAGAACCTCCGTCCCACACTGGATCAGGTGACGGAGGCGCTGGCGCTTGATTCCAAAAAGAAAAGGATAGAGGAGCTCTCGCGCGCCATGGAGGAGCCGGGTTTCTGGGATGACGCGGACAAAGCCAACAAACAGACGAGAGAACTGAAGTCCGCCCAGGACATGGTCGAGAAGATGGACGCTCTTCACAGGCAGTACGATGACATCATCGACCTCATAGATTTACAGAACGCCGAAGGTACGGATGACGCGGAGATGGCGGATGAGATACGCCAGGATCTGGATTCTTTTGAGGAGACACTCGAGGATATAAGGATCTCCAATCTCCTCAACGGTAAGTACGACAGATACGATGCCATAGTGAGGCTTGGCGCGGGAGCCGGCGGAACCGAGAGCTGCGACTGGTGCTCGATGCTCTACCGCATGTATACGAGATGGGCGGAACGCAAGGGCTTTTCCGTGGATCTTCTTGATCTTCAGGACGGCGACGAGGCGGGCATCAAGTCGGTAACCTTCCAGATAAACGGCGAGAACGCCTACGGTCTTCTGAAATCCGAGCACGGCGTGCATAGGCTTGTGCGCATAAGTCCCTTCAATGCGCAGGGAAAGAGACAGACCTCGTTTGTCTCCTGCGATGTGATGCCTGATATCGAGGAGGATCTGGACATCCAGATCAATCCCGATGACATAAGGATAGATACTTACCGCTCCAGCGGCGCCGGCGGCCAGCATATCAATAAGACGAGTTCCGCCATAAGGATTACGCACTTCCCTACCGGGATAGTCGTCACCTGCCAGAATGAGCGCTCGCAGTTCCAGAACAAGGACAAGGCCATGCAGATGCTCAAGGCCAAGCTGTATATGCTGAAGCAGGAGGAAAACGAGCAGAAGCTGGGCGGTATCCGCGGAGAGGTGAGAAAGACTGATTTCGGAAGCCAGATCAGATCGTATTTCCTTCAGCCTTATACGATGGTGAGCGATCTGCGGACCGGGAAGAAGGTATCCAACGCGGACGGCGTACTTGACGGCGATCTGGATCCCTTTATCAATTCATATCTGCAGTGGCTTGCGGGCGGTGGTGTGCCCGTCGGAGGAGATGACGAGGACGTATAGGATGCGTAAAGCGCGCGCGTTACAGATACTTGTTACTTTGGCTTTTCTTATCACCGCGGTATGCGGATGCGGTGAGGTGGCAAGCGCACCTTCCGATCTGGAAGTGACTGCCGATGATCCCTCATACAAGGCGGAGCCCTTTAAGCCGGAAGCCGGCGGGACCAATTATCTCCAGGGACCTGTGAGACTCATCGAAGAGAGCGATATGGACCGTGCCATCGCAGAGCATGAACCTCCGCTCAATATCTGGGACCGACTCGATGTGCCCACCTGGGCGGGTTATGACGGCAGCACCTGGTTTCTTGTGGACTGTTATCACAACCTTCTTTTGTATTCCAATGACAGTTATGCCTTTGACATGCCTTTGACCAAGTGGCAGGTGCTCGATTCCGAGCTGACCCAGCCGCACACCATAGCGGGAGACGGCGAGGTCTATCTCGCTGATGACACCGAGAACAACAGGGTATATGTCTTTGAAAAACGTCAGGGAAAGTTCCTGCACACCCAGACCTTTTGGGATGTGGGCACGAGACCCCATTGTACCGCATATGATCAGACCTCGGATTCCTTCTACGTCTGGAGCTCAATAACAGGCGAACTGTATGTGTTCCGCAAGGCCTCGGGCACGCATGACGTCTACCTCACGGAGATAAGGAAAAAGAAGGAACTCGAGGGTATCTATGTCCGGTCCTTTACGATCGCCGATAACAGGATCTACTTTGTTTCGGGCACACCGTCCGAAGAGAATCCGTCCTATAAGCCTGCGATCCTTTGCTGCGATCTTGAAACTCTCTCAACTATAGAGAGCTATCCGGTAAATGATTCCATCGCCGGCATGGCGCAGATATTTGCCCCTCTGGCCGACTACTGGCTTGTGACTGTCTCGACCGACGCGGGAGGCGATCAGAGCGCCGCGGCGCTCCTCAAGGCATCCAGCCTCAAGGATCTCTCCGAAGGCAAATATGAGAATATTTACGAAAAATACTTTGGCGGCGGCGGAACGCCGTACAGCATAAGCCGCGTAGGCAGCGATTACTTCCTGACGGAGCACCGCCAGGAGGACAGAGGGCTCTGGCGATTCAGGATAAACAGCAGGGGCGAGATCGAAGAGCCTGAGGTGATCTACTAGAGATGTTTGAGATGCAACCGAGCCCGGAATCACGGAGCTGACCGTGATATGTCTGAAATGAGAGATATGCCAGAGAGTCCGGGGTCACGGAGTTGACTGCGATCTGTCAGAGATGAGAGATATGCAACAGAGGGTATGGCAATGACGATAAGTGTGTGCATGATCGTCAAAAATGAAGAAAAGACACTGCCGGTCTGCCTTAAGTCACTGGAGGGCATAGCCGATGAACTGATCGTGGTGGATACCGGCTCGACGGATGCGACGGTCGCCGCGGCGGAGGCAGCAGGTGCCGGGGTATTTCACTTTGACTGGGTGGATGATTTTGCAAAGGCCAGGAATTTTGCCTTCTCAAAGGCTTCCTGTGATTATATCTACAGTGCCGATGCCGATGAGGAACTGGATGAAGAGAACAGAGAGCGCTTTCTTGAACTTAAGGAGGCGCTTGGAAAAGACGGATTCCTGCCGGATATTGTTCAGTTCTATTACAGCGGCCAGCTCTCACAGAGATCAGTTTACAATTATGATAAAGAGTACAGGCCCAAGCTGTTTAAGCGGGTGAGATCCTTCGTCTGGGAGGGAGCGGTGCACGAGCAGGTGTGCCTTGAACCCATGGTTTATGACAGCGGGATCGAGATCATGCATAAGCCCCACGGACAGCACGCGGACAGGGATCTTGCGATCTTCCTGCATATGGCGGAATTGGAGCTTTCGGGCGGCGAGCGCATGTCTTCGAGGCTCTTTGGCATGTATGCCAGGGAACTTTACATGGCGGGAAGCCTTAATGATCTTCAAAGCGCCCGGGAATACATGATAAGGCGCTCTGATGAGGACGGGGACGGTGATGCGGTGGAAGCGGCATGCCTCGTACTGCTTCGCACAGCGAGGCTCGGGAAGAATGACAGTGAGTTCTTCAGATATGCGCTGCGCCTTATGAACAGTGAAAAGAAGAGCAGTGAGCTCTGTTGTGAACTCGGTGATCACTACCATACCGCAGGCGATATGCTGGAAGCCTGCATCTGGTACATGCAGGCAGCTGATGTAGAAAAACCGTCTCTGGATATCAGGACCGGCACGGAACGCGCCTACAGAGGAGTGTCGGACTGCCTCCGTACACTCGGAGATGAGGAGGGGGCGTTGGAGTGGCAGAAGAGACTGCTGCAGGAGTGAGAAAACACGCAGAAGACCGGCTCGAAGATGCGGCAGAAGAGATTACTGCGACTTCAGTCAGATAAAGAGAGCATTGTAAGCGAAGATACTGTAAAAGAGATATTGCGGCTGCAGTCAGATAAAGAGAGCATTGTAAGTGAAAATGCTGTAGAAGAGACATTGCAGCGCAGTC
>JAILGA010000070.1 GCA_024697225.1 Lachnospiraceae bacterium | reverse complement strand
CGAGATCAGCATATGCATGGTCTTGCTGTCGTTATTCTCATCTTCGATATATTTGTCCGACCACGCAGAAACCAGGCGTTTCTTCTCGGCATCGGTCAGAAAGGCAAAAACATTGGGGTTTTCCGCGGACAGCCATTTCAGGTAGTCGCGCAGGGAATCCCCCGATAGTTTTCCGGATCCGTTCAGAAAGGAGAGGAGTTTTTCCTTGGCACGGGATCTTTCGTGGATCATCATGTGGTACATGAACTCTGACTTGCAGTCAAAGAGATTGTAAAAGGTTCCTTTGGCGATATATGTTTCTTCGGTCAGCTGATCGATGTTCACAGTGACAGGCCGCCTTTCTTAAGCATCCGGAAGCCCCTGTCGAGCAGCTTCAGACGGATTTCATCCCGGTTTTCATCGGTAAATATCTTAGGCATATCGTCGTCTCCGTAAAAATGATTTTTAATGACTCTGAAATTATTGAAAGTCATTTTATGGAGATTATACTTGGGATCATCAAGGATTTCAAGGAGGGCATTATGCTTGACAAAGTGAAACTGACAGAAGCGGAGATGAAGGAGTTTGCGGAGGTGTTTGCCTATTATGACTACGGCGATGAAGAGATCGGCATGGTCCCGTATTATCCGGGATATCCGGACAGAACAAGTCTGGTGAACTATCTGGTTGCCATGATCAGGACGGCAAATGAATATGATGGTGTTTATGCAACCTCTGACAAAAAAGAAGGGATCATCATCCTGACGGACACAACCCATCCTTATCCTGGAACCGCCATGTTCAAGATGGTATGGAGGATGGCAAGGGCACTCGGATTCAGGAATTTCAGCAGGATCGTTAAAAAGTTCCAGGCAGGCGGAGCGAGCCTTGAAAAGATCTATAGAGACTCCAAGAAGCAGTTTGTCCAGATCGAACTTCTCGCGGTAAAGAAGGAGTATCAGGGCAAGGGCTTTATGCGCCCTCTGGTTGAAACCGCCTTTGAGGTGGCTGACCAGGGGAAGCTCCCGGTCATCGTTTCAACGGACGCAAAGATCAAGAAGGATAAGTATGCGCATATCGGAATGAAGCATATCAATACAAGAACACTTGGTGAGAAGAGCTTTATGTATGACCTTGTGAGAGAATGAATGCCTGCGTATAATACTCTGTATGACTGACATTCTGTTTGCGTATGATCATATACTGATCCGGTCGGAATACCGGACACCGGATATTCATAAGCATCTTGCCGCCCATATGGTATTCGGGATCAAGGGGGAACTTACCTGTGTTGTGGGAGAAGACACGTTTCAGTGCCGGGGGGCCTTTATCTCTTCGGATGTGGAGCATACCATCTACGCGGAAACAGGGGATATGCTGCTGTTTCTCCTTGATACCACCAGTGAAATGGCACGGGCCATTGAGAAAAGCTTTCTGCGCGGCAGGGACTTCTCGCTGATCGATACCGCAACAGTGGATCTCATGGCGGATATCTGGGAAAAGTGCGCCGGTGATCTTAAGGAGGCCGACAGGAGGCTGCCGGAAGCCTGCGGGATTGAAAAAGGCATAAAGCCGGCAGCAGATGAACGCATACAGAGGGTATTATCTTTTCTGGAGAGCAAAGATACCATACCCTCAGATATCATGGAACAGTTATGCGGTGAGGCGTGCCTTTCGGAAAGCCGGCTCTCGCATCTCTTCAAAGAACAGATGGGCATTGCGCTGGGCCGGTATCTTGTTCTTGAGAAAATGAAAAAAGGGTATCTGCATTACTGCAGTACCCAAAATATCACAGAAGCCGCGCTGAATGCCGGATTTGATTCACCGTCTCATTTCGCGGCCACCTGCAAGAGGATGTTCGGCATATCCTTTTCGGAATTTATCAAAAGTTAGCAGCTATTTGAAAGTCTGAGGTGAGACCTCCTGTTATCATGACAGCATCATGAACAGGAGGTCTTTTATCATGGAAAAATACGATGTGAATCAGCCGGTGGTCCTGAAAAGGGGCGTATACCAGCTCAATGATGAGGCAAATTTCAATTATCAGCTGAACCGCGTCATCAACTGGGACGGCGGGGAGCTCTCCGATGTAGAGAAGGTGGCCGGAAGGATCCACGACAGCGCGGACTGGAAGCGTGAACTGATCGGTCTTGGCGATGCCACCATGAAAGAGGGGAGAACGGGGAACGCGATCGCGTACTACCGGATGAGCGAATTCTTCATGTATGACGGTGACCCGGACAAGAAGAAGTATTACGAGAAAGCCACGAAGCTGTTCTATGCGTATTATGCGGATTTCTTTGAGGGAGAGCATCCGCGGATCGAGCGGGTTGACGTTCCGTTTGAGGGTGTAAAGCTTCCCGTGATGCATGTCGTGCCTGAGGGGGAGAGCAAAGGAACTATCCTGATCCACGGCGGGAACGACAGCTATTTTGAAGAGTTTCTCTTCACGGTTTTGTATATGCAGGAGAAGGGGTTCGAGGTATATATGTTCGAAGGTCCCGGACAGGGCGGTGTGATGCGGATGCAGGGGATGCACTTCACCCACGAGTGGGAGAAGCCGGTGAAAGCGATCCTGGATCATTTCAGGCTGGAGGATGTAACGATCATCGGCATTTCTCTGGGCGGCTATCTTGCACCCAGAGCTGCGGCTTTTGACAAACGGATCACAAAGGTTGTCGCCTGGTCGGTGTTCCCGTGCTTTCAGGATATCCTGGTCAGCATGCAGCCTGCGAAGGTGCAGAGGGCGTTTCATGTACTGATGAAGCTCCATGCGCGCCCGCTGATGAATCTTGTCTTTAACAGGAAAGCAAAGAAGTCGCCGATCATCGACTGGGGGATCAAACATGGCTGCTATGCATATGAGGCAAAAGATGCTTATTCTTATGCAAAAAAGTTGAAGCTTTACGATCTTGCCCCGGTCGCCGACAG
>JAILGA010000016.1 GCA_024697225.1 Lachnospiraceae bacterium | reverse complement strand
GCGATCCTGATGATCATATCTTCCTTCATGGTATATGAAAGCCTTGATATGATGGGCGGTTTTTCAGCCTTAATGAGAAATGTAAATATCGTGGTCAGCCAGGCAAACGATGTTTTGTCCATACCGGCCATGGATACGGAGGGAGAGGAGTGCAACCCGAAGAATATGGATATAGAACTGAAAAACGTGACCTTTGCCTATGAGGACAGAACGATCATTGATGATATATCCTTAAAGATCCCCGCAGGTACAACAACGGCGATCGTAGGCCCTTCCGGCGGCGGCAAGACGACCCTCACGAATCTGATGGCGAGATTCTGGGATGTCAGGTCGGGCAAAGTGCTTTTGGGCGGAAAAGATGTAAAAGAATACAGCTTTGATTCGCTCATGAAAAATTACAGTTTTGTTTTCCAGAGAGTCTATCTGTTTGCAGATACCATAGCGAATAATATCCGGTTCGGAGAACCGGATGCTCCGATGGAAAAAGTGATCGAGGCGGCGAGAAAGGCACGGTGCCACGACTTTATCATGAGCCTGCCGGACGGTTATGAGACGGTGATCGGGGAGGGCGGAGCATCCCTTTCGGGTGGAGAGAAGCAGCGGATATCCATTGCGCGCGCGATCATGAAGGACGCGCCGATCATCATCCTCGACGAGGCGACCGCAAATGTGGATCCGGAAAATGAGGCGGAGCTTACCAAAGCGATCGATGAACTCACCAGAGATAAGACGATCATCATGATCGCCCACAGGCTGAAGACCGTTCGGCATGCCGATCAGATCGTTGTCGTATCGGACGGAAAAATTTCCCAGAAAGGGACGCATGACGAACTGATCAGGCAGGACGGCATCTACAGAAACTTTGTCAGCGAAAGAAAAGAAGCGGTCTCGTGGAAGATCGCATAGGGAGGTAAAGCAATGTTTAAAAAGGTTTCTCCGTATATCGGAGCATACAAAAAGTACACCGTATGGGCTGCGGTGCTGATGTCACTCGGAATTGTAGCGAACGTGATCCCGTATTTCTTTCTCTATCAGATCATTGCACCGCTTACGAGAGGAGAGCACATCGGGCCTGACTTTGTGATGCTGAGAGTCCTCGCGGTAGCAGTATGTGAGATCGCGTTTGCACTCCTGTATGTCAAGGGGCTGGAATTCTCGCACATCAGTGCATACAACACGCTGAAGAACCTGAGGATCTCCCTGCAGGGAAAGCTCGAGAAGCAGCCGCTTGGAAATATACAGAATCTTGGGTCCGGCCGGATCAAAAAGATCTTTACGGATGATATCGACCAGATCGAACTGCTTCTTGCACATGCCATTCCGGAGGGAATCGCGAACATCTTTATTCCTGTTCTGATCATCGTGCTGATGTTTATCATGGATTGGCGGCTTGGTCTTTTGTCACTTGTCCCGCTTGTTCTTGGTATGCTCGCGATGGGGATGATGATGAAATCCGGATTCGAAAAGATGAATGGTTATTACGAATCGGCCGCTAAGATGAACAACACGATCATTGAATACGTCAACGGTATGGAGGTTGTCAAGGTCTTTAACAAGGAAGGTGATTCCTATAAGAGATTCGGTGAGATGGTGAGGGATTATCGTGATTTTACGATCGCGTGGTACAAGGTGTGCTGGCCGTGGATGGCTGCATATGCAAGCATCCTTCCCTGTCTGGCATTGCTCATGCTCCCTGTAGGATCGTATATGGTGCTGTCAGGTACGCTGGCTCTCGATAAGCTCATTCTTGTTTTGTGCATGTCGTTTGCAGTAGGTCCGTCCTTCTTAAAAGCACTTAATTTTGCAGGAAAGTTTCCGCAGCTTGATTATAAGATAGCGGAGCTTGAGAAACTTATGGATCATCCCCCGCTCAAAGAAGGAAAACTCGGCTTCACCGGTGCGGGCAGAGATGTCACGTTTGAAAATGTCAGATTCGGATATGAGGATGAAGAGGTCCTGCACGGAGTGAGCCTGGAGATGAAACAGGGAACGACCACAGCCCTTGTGGGAGAATCGGGAAGCGGCAAATCCACACTGGCTAAGCTGCTCGTGCATTACTACGACCTGGATGAGGGGACGATCAGGATCGGCGGTCAGAATATAACCGACATGACGCTTGAAGCGCTGAATGAGCAGGTTGCCTATGTCTCGCAGGAGCAGTTCCTGTTTAATACAACACTGTATGAAAACATCCTGATCGGGAAACCCGATGCCACCAGGGAGCAGGTGCTCGAGGCGGCCCGCAGAGCGCAGTGCGACGAATTTCTGGCAAGATTGCCGGAGGGCATTGAAACAAAGGCGGGAGACGGCGGAAAACAGTTATCGGGAGGAGAGAGACAGAGGATAGCGCTCGCAAGAGCGATCCTTAAGGACGCGCCGATCATTGTTCTGGATGAGGCTACCGCGTTTATGGATCCGGAGAACGAGGAGAAACTGAACGCAGCGATCGATGAGATCGTTAAAGATAAGACGGTGCTTGTGATCGCCCACAGATTATCCACCGTGAAGAATGCGGATAAGATCTGTGTCATGAAGGAAGGACAGTGCATTGCCGCTGACAGGCATGAGGACCTTCTGAAAGATTGTCCGGAATATAAGAAGTTCTGGGATGCATCCGTCAGTGCAAGCACATGGAAGATAAAGGAGGCCTGAAACAATGATAAAGATATTACACAGACTGATCGGTATTACCGGAAAATATAAGACCAGAATACGGCTGTCCTACATCACTTCCTTCATCAAAGGGATCATGATGAAGGCGCCGTTGGTATTGTCATTTATCATGATCAGTTTGTTCATGCAGGACCAGATGGATGGCAGGAAATGTCTGTATCTGGGAATAGCTATCGTTTTAAGCGTGATCATAGAGGCAGTATTTGAGCATATCACCAATGTCCTTCAATCTGCTACAGGGTATATGGTGTTTGCAGATATGAGGATGAGACTCGGCGATCATCTGCGAAAGCTGCCCATGGGATATTTTACGGAGGGGAATCTGGGCAAGATCAGTGCGGTTCTGTCTACGGACATGGTATTCATCGAAGAAAACTGCATGGGTGTACTGTCGGAGCTGGTATCCTTTATCGTATCCCAGGGTCTTATGGTACTCATGATGTTTGTGATGGATGTAAGGTTGGGACTTCTGGCCGCGCTTATCGTGCTGGCGTTTATCATTGTGGGAAACCTGATGCTTAAGACGACCCTCAGGCATTCCGTGATCAAGCAGGAGGGTTCGGAATCACTGACGGAGGAGGTCCTGGATTTTGCTGAGGGAATAGGTATCATCAAGTCCTTCAACATGCTCGGGGACAGATCGAAGAGACTGACGGATGAATTTGAAAAAAGCTGCAGGGAGAGCATTGGTTTTGAGATCGCCTACAGTCCGTGGGCAAGGGCTCTTTACCTGACTTTCGGTATCGGAACCGCTCTGATGTTGGCTCTGGCCGGATTCATGTTCGGCAGGGGAATGATCCCTGACACATATATGATCGGCATGGCGCTCTTTCTCTTTGATATGTTTGTTGCCATCAAGAGTTATTATTCCCAGATGGCAAGGCTTACCGTTACTTCGGCAAGTCTTGACCGGATCGAGGAGGTTTTTGCGGCAGAGGAATTAAAGGATGACGGGAAGAAGGCCCTGCGGGATGTAAATGCCCGGGACGCAGCGACACCGGCGATCGAATATGAGAATGTCAGCTTCGGATACACCGGAAAGGATGTGCTGAAAGGCGTGTCCTTCAGGGTAAATGCCGGCGAGATGACGGCGCTGGTAGGTCCTTCCGGCGGAGGAAAGTCGACCATCGCTTCCCTTCTTGCCAGATTCTGGGATGTAAGAAGCGGACGCATCCTGGTGAACGGGGAGGACATCCGGGACATACCGCTCGGCAGCCTGATGGACCATATCAGTATGGTGTTTCAGAGAGTCTATCTTTTTCAGGATACGATATACAACAATATCGCCATCGGCAGGCCGGATGCCACAAGAGAAGAGGTGGAGGAGGCAGCGAAAAAAGCGAGATGCTACGATTTCATCATGCAGCTGCCGGACGGCTTTGACACCGTGATCGGGGAAGGCGGAGCATCCCTTTCCGGCGGAGAAAAACAGCGGATATCCATTGCAAGGTGTATCTTAAAGGATGCCCCTATCGTGATCCTCGATGAGGCTACGGCCAGTGTGGACGCGGATAATGAAAGAGCCATCCAGGAGGCGATCTCGGAACTGTGCAAAGATAAGACACTGCTGGTGATCGCTCACAGACTGAAGACCATCAGGGATGCGGATCAGATCCTTGTGGTATCGGACGGCCGGATCATGGAAAGAGGGGATCATGACACACTGTGTGCGCAAAACGGAACCTATGCGCATATGGTTTCTCTGCAGGCATCATGAAGACGTTCGCTGTATTGTTGAAAAATCTTATAGACAAAAGGTAATAAGCATGATAATATACCATAGTTAGCAAATGCTAACAAAAAGGAGGCTATATCATGCTTTTGACGATATTTCTGTCGATCATCTTTTGTGCGGCGATCACAATTATGCTGCTTGCCGCGGTTGCATTCATTCAGGACAGGAAGTTTTTTTCCTCGGCGCCTAAGGAAGCGCAGGAAGTCATCAAACCAAGGGACCAGGAACTCTTTTACGGGGCGAGGATCATCGGATGGACACTTATGGCGTTCAGTTTTCTGATGATCCTCGGAACCGGTGTGATCGCGATCTGGGACGGAGTTCGAAGCGGCTTTACGTTCTGGCAGTTCTTCTTCCGGTTTGTGTTCATATTCACCGTATATAAGGTTTATGACATGATCTGCTTTGATTACTTTCTGCTGATGAAGTTCAGGTTCTTTCAGTTTTACTTTCCAGAAGTAAGCAAAGTCTACAGCGGAAGAAAGTACGGATATAACATAAAGAGTCAGCTTTTGAAACTGCTTGTCATTTTTCCGGCTGCTTCAGCACTGACCGCGTGGTTCTGCGCATATTTCAGCTGATATCGAAAACCAGACTCACCGTCCGTTCACATCGGGGATCGGGCGGTGAGGACGTTTCGGGGGTAAGCGAACAAAGATGCCCAGGTGTTAGCTGATGCGAACGACCGAATCCGACAGGATCCGGAGAGATATGTAGAAAAAAGAGGAGAAAGTGATGGACAAAAAGGAAACACAGGAAGAAAAGAAGTGGTTTGGCACACTGCTGTCCTATGCAGAGGGCAGCGGCGGGAGGCTCGGACTGTCCGTGGTCTTTTCAATGATCAGTCTGCTGGCCGGTCTCGTGCCGTATTACTGCGTGTACCGGATCCTGGACCGGTATATCACAGGCAGCCTTGATGGAACCTTTGTGAGGAACTTCTGTCTGGCGGCCCTGTGCGCATATCTTGTAAAAGCTGCCTGCTTCGGTATATCAACGGGGATCTCTCATTATGTGGCGTTTAATGTGTTGGAGGGACTTCGGCTGAAGGTCGCGGATACCTTTTTGAAAGCACCTCTCGGAGAAGTGTACGCGCACACGATAGGTGAGATCAAGGGCGTGATCGTGGACAAGATAGAGGATATCGAACCGCCGCTTGCCCATGTGGTTCCGGAGGGCGCAGGACATATCCTGCTGCCGGTTGTCTGCTTTTTCGCGCTTGCCGCGATCGATATACGGGTTGCGTTTGCAGCGCTTCTGGCACTGCCGCTCGGACTGTTGTTTATGATGCTCACCTTTAAACTGAGCGGCAGAAATATGACAAAGTACCAGGAAGCCAACGCGCATATGAGTAGCATGATAGTGGAATACGTGGAAGGCATCGAAGTGATCAAGGCGTTCGGAAGGACAGGGGTGAGCTACGAGAAATTTGCGCGGTCGATCCGCGATTACCGGGATTTTGTGATCGAGTGGCTGCAGTCCACCTGGGTGACGATGAAACTGGCCTTTGCATTTATGCCGGCGACACTTCTGGGCGTGGTTCCTGTCAGTATCCTGCTTGTGGGTAAGGGAAGTATGACGATATCCGAGACGGCGCTCGCCGTAATGCTTGCGATGTCGATGGTGATCAGCATGGCGAAGATCGAGATCTTTTCAAACGGGCTTCGCCAGATGCAGTATACGGTGCTTGAGATACAGAAGCTTTTGAGGATACCTGCCCTGCCTGAACCGGAGGTTGAGAAACTGCCAAAGGATTACACCATAGAACTAAAGGATGTGCATTTTACCTATGATGAGGCTGAGGGGGAGGTCCTTCACGGGATAGATCTGACACTGTCTGAAGGGAGCTTTACCGCACTGGTGGGACCAAGCGGCGGAGGAAAGTCCACCGTGGCTAAGCTGATCGCCAGGTTCTGGGACGTGACCGGCGGAAATATCAGGATCGGCGGGATAGACATAAAGGACATGAAAGTGACTTCCCTGGCTGATATCGTAAGTTTTGTGACACAGGATAACTTTCTCTTTTCCAGATCGCTCATGGAGAATATCAGGCTCGGAAAACCTGACGCCACGGATGAAGAGGTGATCGAAGCGGCAAAGGCAGCCTGCTGCGATGAGTTTATCCGCAAGCTTCCGGACGGATATAACACCTCGGCGGGTGAGGCCGGAAAGCGTCTGTCCGGCGGCGAGAGACAGAGGATCGCGATAGCCCGTATGATGCTTAAGAATGCGCCCATAGTAATACTGGATGAAGCGACGGCATTTACGGATCCCGAGAATGAGACAAAGCTCCAGGAGTCCATCGCCAACCTGACAAAAGGCAAGACTCTGCTGGTCATTGCACACAGACTCTCCACGATCAAAAATGCGGATAAGATAGTGGTATTAAACGACGGGCGCATCGAAGATGCGGGTTCGCAGGAGGAGCTTATGGAAAGATCGCCGCTTTATAAGAGAATGTGGCAGGCTCATATAGGCGCCAGAAACTGGGCTGCCGGCAACTTAAAGGAGGCATAAGAGATGTTTCGTACAATAAAAAGGATCATAGACTGGTGCGGTGAATTTAAGGCGAGTCTGTTCACAGGTTTCGTGTTTTCGTTTCTTTCCTCCTGGGCGGTGGCGGCTCCCGTGGCTTATGCCGGATATGTGATCGGAAAGATCATAGCGGATATCAGAGCGGGGCGCGATATCGATCCGGCTTTGGCATGGAAGAGCCTCTTTGTAATATCGCTTATGGTATTCGCGAGATTCCTTTTTGACTATCTGAAGGCCCGGTTTCACGAAAAGATAGGCTATGAACTCGTGGCGAGGGACCGTCTTAAAATGGGCGAGGCCTTAAAGCGTGTATCGCTTGGATATTTTCAGACGAATGATACAGGTGCCATACTAAATGCCATAACTACCGGACTGGCGACATTGGAAAATATGGGGATACGTATGGTTGACGGATTTATAGGAGGATATCTGAATTTTCTCTGCATCCTGCTGTTCCTCTTTTTTATGATACCTGAATGTGCGTTTATCGCTCTGGGCGGCGTACTTGTATCCTTCATTTTCCTTTTGATGATATCGAAGCACAGCACTGCCAATACAAAGGTGTTAAACGCCGAGAATGAACGTCTCACAAGGGCGGCACTGGAGTATACCAGGGGACTGCCCGTGGTCAAGTCATTCGGAATGGACGGCGCTTCGGCAAAGGATTTCCGGGATGCCTGTGCAAGAGCAAAAAGAATAGCATTAAAGATAGAGTGGGGGTTTATTCCGTACAACTGCCTGCACATCTTTGCCCTGAAAGCGGCGAGTGTATGGATGATCCTTGCGGTAATGGCCGCAGGACTGGCCGGGCGGCTTGATCTGACCATGGTACTTATCGTGTCATTCCTGTCCATGTCTGTCTTTAATTCTGTGGAACCAATCGCGGACAGTGCCCATGTACTGTCTGTGATAAACAATGCTTTTGACAAGATGGAGATGTTCTCCGATGTCAATCTGATGGATGCGGAGGGCACGGATATCCGGCCGGATAGCTATGACATAGTTTTTTCGGATGTGGATTTTTCGTATACTGGTGCGTCCGGCACGGAAAACAGAAAAGTGCTGAAGGATGTCTCTTTTACAATACCGCAGGGTAGCACCACGGCTATCGTAGGCCCGTCAGGCAGCGGCAAGACAACGATCTGCAATCTGATCGCAAGATTCTATGACGTAACAAAGGGCAGCATCATGCTGGGCGGGACCAACGTGAAAAAGTACAGCCTCGACAGCCTGCTTTCCAATATCTCCATGGTATTTCAGAATGTCTATCTGTTTAACGATACGATCCGCGCAAATATCTGCTTCGGCAGGGAAAACGTATCGGAGGAAGAGATGATAGAAGCGGCAAAGAAGGCGCGCTGTCACGATTTTATCATGGAGCTGCCGGAGGGATACGACACCGTGATCGGCGAGGGCGGCGGGACTCTCTCGGGAGGACAGAAGCAGAGAATATCCATAGCCAGGGCGATCCTGAAGAATTCACCAATCATCATCCTGGATGAGTCGACGGCGAGTATCGATCCGGAAAACGAGCATTTGATCCAGGGGGCGCTCACTGAGCTCTCAAAGGGTAAGACTGTGATCATAATCGCACACAGGCTGGCGACCATAGAAGCGGCGGATCAGATCCTGGTCGTGGATGACGGAAGGATAGCGGAAAAAGGAAAACATGATGAACTGATAAACCTTGGCGGCAAATATGCCGGATTTGTAAAGATCAGGCAGCAGGCGGAAAACTGGCAGATCGTGTAACAATTATCTGAAAAAAAGTGTTGACAGAAAAATACTTCGGTGCTAGAATCAAAATAATTCGAGTGCCGAAGTATTTGTGCGTAATAGAAAGATCAACGAAAACAACATACCAAAACGGAGCAGAAGATGGCAAAAAAAGAGCAGTTCACGGCTGAGGCGGGATTACAGCAGCTCACCGGTTATATCGAAGAGATAAAGGATCTGTTATCCGCGGATCTGTGGGGGAACATTTTTCTGAACTGCTCAAAGAATGAAGTACTTATATTCTGGCTCCTGTACAGAAAAAGAGAAGTGAACATGTCCGAGATCGCGGAGTACATCCATGTTCCGTTAAATACAGCGACAGGGATCGTCGGCAGGATGGAGAAGAGCGGCCTGATCGAAAGGACGCGGAGCGAACAGGATAAGAGGATCGTGCTGATCCGTTTCAGCGACAAAGGAATGGCGCAGTTTAAACGTCTTATCAGCGAACTGATGTCCTACGGAATGGAGGTTCTGGGTTCACTGACTTCGGACGAACTAAAACTCCTGGAAAGCATGATGACAAAGGTGAAGGATGTACTGAAACAGCAGAAGAAAAAGGAAAACACTGCAAAAAAGGTGCGCAGGATAACGATCGAGTGATACATCGCATTAAGGCAGCGCAGGCTGCCTGAAATAATGACAAATACTTCGAACAAGGAACTATTCGAAACAGGAACTATATCGGCTGAGATGAACAGAAAAACGCCACTCATATATCTGCCGGTTTGAACAGAATGAGAAGGAGGAATGAGAGTGAATAACAGGATAATCATTTTTACCGGAAAAGGCGGCGTGGGAAAGAGCAGTGTCGCCGCAGCGCATGCTTTAAAAAGCACCGGACAGGGGAAGAAAACTCTGCTCGTCAGTACAGATATGGCCCACAACCTCGGGGATATTTTTGAGGTGAAGCTGGGACGTGAGATAGAAAACGTTCGTCAGAATCTGGATCTGTATGAGATCGATCCGCAATATGTCATGGAAAATGATTTTGAGGACATCATGAAATATCTCGCAAACCTCATGTCCGGCCAGGGCATGGCGGGACTTGAGGATCTGGGGATGCTTCCCGGTATGGAGGAATTATTCTCTCTGCTTAAGATCCTGCAGCTCCATGAAAACGGTGAATATGACAGGATCATCGTCGACTGCGCGCCCACGGGAGAGACTCTTTCGCTGCTGAAATTCCCGGAGCTTTTGTCATGGTATATGGAAAAGCTTTTCCCCATAGGAAAGGTGGGCGTCAGGATATTATCTCCGATATCGAAACAGATATTTAGGATCGAGATGCCTGATAAGCATGCGATGAATGATATAGAAAAGATGTTCCTGAAGCTTGTGGAACTTGAAGAACTCCTGAAAAACCGGGAGATCACGAGTATAAGGATAGTCACCGTCCCCGAAAAAATGGTGGTTGAGGAGACCAAACGCAATTATATGTACATGAATCTGTATGATTTCAACGTCGACGGGATCTATATCAACAGGATCCTGCCGCAGGATATAGGAAATGAGTTTTTTGCCGAATGGCTGATCATACAGCAGAAGTATATTTCGGAGATCGAAGAAACTTTTGCCGCTCTGCCTGTTTTCAGGATCCCGTGGTATGAAGAGGAACTAAAGGGCGAAGAAAACATCGCAAGGATTGTCAGAGATGTGCTGACTACCGATGATATCTTTGAAGCAAAGTCTGTCAGTGACAGGGAGCATTTCGAACAGACGGATACAGGGTATCTTCTTAAGGTGCGGATTCCGGGTGCGGATAAAAACGATATAGATCTCTATCAGGGACCTACGGATATCGTGATAAAGACAGGAAACTTCAAACGCAATATCCCGCTGCCCAATATCCTGCGGGATCATATTGTTTCCGGCGCGAAATATGAAGAGGATGTTTTGAGGATCGATTTTGTGAAAGGAGAGGACAGCGATGATCAGTGAAAATATGATGAAAAGACTGAAGAAGGCGGCAGGCTATCAGAGGCAGGCGATCCTGGCGCTTCTCCCCGAGGGCATGGAGGGACATCTGGATGTGATAGAAAAGGAACTGAAGGAGATGTTCGCTGAGACTTTTGTCAATGCGATGTCCGGACGCGGGGAAAGCGGTGCCGGGAAGGACAAATCTAAGGAAGGTGCGAGCGGAAACGTGAAAAAAGTAACTATAGAGTGACAGATCGCAGGTTGGGTACAGAAATGCGATGCACCGGGCATGGAGGGATGCAATGAGAGTGATAATCTATACGGGCAAAGGCGGAGTCGGAAAGACAAGCATGGCAGCCGCAACGGCCTGTCAGATCGCATCAGGCGGTAAAAACGTGATGATCATGAGCACTGATCAGGCGCACAGTCTGGGCGATGCGTTTGATATGAAAATCGGCAGTGAACCGACGAAGATAGCGGATCATCTGTATGCGCTGGAAATTGACGCGGTTGCAGAGAGCGAGAAGAGCTGGGGCAGACTTAAGGATTATTTCAAAAGACTGCTCACCCTGAAGGGCGGGAGCGGCATCGAGACCGAGGAACTACTGGTGTTTCCGGGACTTGAGGAATTGTTTTCCATGTTTAAGATCCTGGAACTGAGCGAGAGCGGTCTGTATGATACGATAATCGTGGACTGCGCGCCGACCGGGGAAACCCTGGCGCTCCTTAGGTATCCGGAGCGCTTTTCGAATCTGATCGAAAAGGTGCTACCGCTGAAGAAGGCCGGCGTGAAGATGGTCGGCCCTGCGGTGGAGGCGATGACAAAGATCCCCATGCCTGATGAGAATGTGTTTGACGATGTCGAGCGCCTGATGAATAAGATGAAACGCCTTCAGGATCTTATGCTGAACAGGGATATCGTGAGCCTGCGTGTTGTGACAACTCCGGAAAAGATAGTTATAAGCGAGGCCAGGAGAAATTTCACCTGTCTTTATCTGTATCGCTATAACGTGGATGCGGTCATCGTCAATCACATTTATCCCGAAAGAGCAATGGAGGGCTATTTTGAAAAGTGGATGAAATTGCAGGACGAGGGCCTTCGTGAGATAAGGGAAGGATTCAGCGAGGTGCCGAAATTCTACGTGGAGCTTCAGCCGTATGAGCTTAGGACAACGGAAGTACTTGAAAGGACAGGCAGGATGATCTTTGATGGGTGTGATCCTGATGCGGTGCTTTTCAGACAGGAAATATACAGAACGGATGCGGATGAAAAAGTGCTCAGCATCTATCTGCCTTTTGCCATGAAGGATGAACTCATTCTGGAGCAGGACAAAGGCGAGATCCTGGTCGGTGTAAGGAACGAACGCAGAAAGTTTTCCGTTCCCGCCGAGTTTGTCGGGATGGATATTGCGGGTGCGGCATTTGAAGACGGATATCTGAATATCAGGTTTGTTTAGAGTGACTGAGCAGACGCTGTCAGGAAAGCATGCACGCATACTGGACAATGCATGTTTTTGTGCTATCCTGTAGTAGTGGGCTGACGGAAGAAACCTTTACAGTAATCTTTGAGGAAAGGAAAGCGAAATGAAGGTACTGGATTCCGAACTGATGAAGAACTATGCGAGAATGGCATCGGACGGATATGATCGGGGCTGGCATGAGAGAAACAGCGGCAACCTGAGTTACAGGATGAAGGAAGAAGAGGTCGAGGCCTTAAGAGACGACTTCAGGGAAGGCGAGTGGAGGACCATAGGCTGGCAGAAGGGCGATGCATCCGCATTTCCGGGACTTGCCGGAGAATACTTCATGGTGAGCGGTTCCGGTAAGTTTTTCCGCAATATCGAACTCGATCCCGAAGCAAATGTGTGCATCATTGAACTGAATGAAGACGGCAGCAGCTACCGCATAGTATGGGGACTGAAAAACGGTGGGATGCCAACCTCCGAGCTGCCATCGCATTTGGCCAATCTCGAGGTGCTAAAGGCAAGGGATCCCGAAATGCGGGTCGTATATCACTGCCATCCGGTAAATATTATCGCGCTGACATTTGTACTTCCTCTTGACAGCCGTGTCTTTACAAGAGAGATATTTGAGATGATAACAGAATGCGCATTTGTATTCCCCGAGGGTATCGGCATCGTGCCATGGGAAGTATGCGGCGGACGAAAGATCGGGGAACTGACCGCGGAGGTAATGAAGAAGCAGGATGTTGCCGTATGGGCGCATCACGGGGCCTTCTGCTGCGGCAGGGACTTTGACCTTGCGTTCGGTCTCATGCACACTGTAGAAAAGGCCGCGGAGATATTAGTCAAGGTACTTTCGATGAGCCCCGAAAAACTCAATACTATCACTCCGGAAAACCTGCGTGAGCTCAACGAGCCCTTCAATATCCACGTCAATGAGGATTTTCTCTATGAGAAGAAGTCGAAAAGAATAGGGTATGTACCGGAAGACTGAGCAGGCGGAGATGTAGAAAAACTGTCAACAGCATAAAGGAGGAGATACTGATGTACAGACCGCAGATCGCACCTATGGGATGGAACAGCTGGGACTGTTACGGCGCCGCCGTAACTGAAAAAGAGGTCCGGCAGAATGCAGAATTTATGGCTGAGAATCTGAAAAAGTACGGCTGGGAGTATGTGGTCGTTGATATCCAGTGGTATGAACCGGGAGCCGACAGCCATGAATACAGGCCTTTTGCGGATCTGTGCATGGATGAGTACGGCAGGCTTCTGCCCGCGCCGAACCGCTTTCCGTCTGCGGCCGACGGCAGGGGATTTGCACCGCTTGCCGAATATGTGCACTCACTGGGACTTAAGTTCGGAATACACATAATGCGCGGGATCCCGCGTCAGGCAGTACACAGAAACATGCCGGTTCTAGGAACAGATCAGACGGCGCGGGATGCGGCGAGATTCAACAGCATCTGCGCGTGGAATCCCGATATGTACGGCGCAAAGGCCAATGAGGCGGGCAGGGCATATTACGCATCGATCCTTCAGCTGTACGCGCAGTGGGGCGTTGATTTTATCAAATGTGACGACATCTGCAGGGAACTTCCGCATGAGGAGGAAGAACTGATCATGCTTTCGGAAGCGGTAAAAAACTGCGGCAGGGATATTGTCCTGTCTCTTTCGCCGGGACCGGCGCTTCTTGAAAAGGCGGAGCTTTACAAGCAGACTGCCAATATGTGGCGTATCACCGATGATTTCTGGGATGACTGGAAGCTTCTGTATGCTATGTTTGAGCGCGCCGAGAAGTGGAGCATCCACGCCGGAGCCGGGCATTATCCCGATGCGGATATGCTTCCGATAGGACCCATAAAACAGGATTATGACAGGAATAACAGGACCGCCTTTACCGAAGACGAGCAGATCACCATGATGACACTGTGGTGCATCATGCGCTCGCCGCTTATGATAGGCGGGGAGATGACAGGCTTTGATGAATTTACGCGTAAGCTGATCACCAACGGCGCAGTTCTCAGAATGCATGCCAATTCAAGAAATGCCCGCCAGGTCTTCAGAAGAGAGATAGACGGGACCGAAACCATCGTATGGACTGCCGCGGACTGTGAGGGCGGTTCGTATGTGGCTGTCTTCAACGCGGGAGAAAAAGACGGGCAGATCGGATTCTCTCTTGAGGAGCTTGAGATCAGCGCGTCGGATGTCAGCGCGACAGAGCTCTGGAGCGGACAGAAAGGCGTATGGAAGGGCAGCCTGTCTTCGGAGATTCCCGCACACGGTGCAAAGGTGTTTTATGTTGAGTGATCTTATAATCTACATCTGAACAGATCGTGATGATCATCGCTTTGGCGCCCGGATCCGGCAGATCCGGGCGCCGTTTTTTACAGCATTTTAAAGAAATTCATAAATTTCAGAACACTTTTTGTTCACATTTTGCTGATAAACTGCAAACACGGTGTTTTACGGAAAGGAGTGATGGACATGGAGCAAAAATACCGTCACGAGTGGAAACATGTCCTGAACAGGATGGACCTGCTGGTGCTGCGTCAGAGGCTCGGGGCAGTCATGGAGAGAGACCCCCATGCAAAGGACGGTAAATATCAGATCCGGAGTCTTTACTTTGATAACAGCAGAGACCAGGCGCTAAGGGAAAAGACAGACGGCGTCAATATGCGGGAAAAGTTCAGGATAAGAATGTATAATCTGGATCCCTCGGTGATACATCTTGAAAAGAAAAGCAAGAACAATGGCCTCGGAACGAAGTTTTCCGCAAAACTGACAGCCGAAGAGACACAGAAGATCATAGACGGTGATATCGGATGGATGCTTGATGCGGACCGTCCGCTGGTGCAGGAACTCTACTGCAAGATGGTGTACAAGGGAATGAGACCTAAGACCATCGTTGATTATACCAGAGAACCGTTCATCTTCAGACCCGGGAATGTGCGGGTCACGCTCGACTATGATATCCGGACCGGCCTTGACTGCACGGATCTTTTGAATCCCGGGGCGGTGACGGTTCCTGCGGGGGATGCGCCGATACTCATTGAAGTCAAGTGGGATGAGTTTCTTCCCTCTATCATAAGGGATCTTGTGTCCGTTCCGGACCGCCGCGTCGGATCATTTTCAAAATATGCACAGTGCCGTATTTACGGCTGATAAAAGAAAAGGAGAAAAATCATGACATTTGCAGACATTTTCAAATCAAGCTTTCTGGAAAACGTGACGGGTGTGAGTATGCTGGATATGGTGCTCGCACTGGTACTGGCCTTCGGCGTGGGCGTGTTCATTTTTTTCGTCTACAAAAAGACTTATTCGGGAGTGATGTATTCCTCCTCCTTCGGAGTTACGCTGATCGCACTGACGATGATCACAACGCTTGTCATACTTGCAGTCACGAGTAACGTGGTCCTGTCTCTCGGTATGGTCGGTGCTCTGTCGATAGTGAGATTCCGTACCGCGATAAAGGAGCCTATGGACATCGCCTTTCTCTTCTGGTCGATCGCGGCAGGTATCGTGCTGGCCGCGGGACTGATCCCTCTGGCGGTGTTCGGCAGCGTCGTTATCGGTGTTATCCTGCTTATCTTTGCCAATCACAAGGACAGTTCGAATCCGTATATAGTCGTGATCTCCTGTGACGGCAATGACAGTGAAAAAGCGGCGACGGAATTTCTTTCACAGAACACGAAAAAATGCATAGTAAAGAGCAAAACTGCACGCAAGGGAAATGTAGAAATAAATGTAGAAATACGTCTCAAAGACGACAATACCGACTTTATTAATACGCTTGCTGACATGGCAGGCGTGCAGAGTGCGGTGCTGGTCAGTTATAACGGCGACTACATGGGATAAGGAGGAGACTGTGTCCACTCATAAGAAAATCGACAGAATATGTATGGCCATATTCGTGTTTACTCTGATCCTGACCTTATTATTCATGAACGGCGAAAAGCTGGGGATAAGGGCTGTGGCGGATGAAGACGCCGAGACTTATACAGGCGGCAAGTATTTCACCGCGAACGATCTGGACGGGACCTGGAGCGATAATGACTATACGACATATATCACTCTTGACGGCACGGGAGGTAAGATCAAAGGCAACGGCGCGTATTTCCTGAATGGTGATCTGGTCATATCGAACGCCGGCTGGTATGAGATCTCCGGCACGCTTGATGACGGTGGGATCGTTGTTGACGCCTATGATTCATCAAAGATATGGATCAGATTAAACGGTGTGACCATAAACTGCGCGGATGATGCGTGTCTCAGGATAGATCAGGCCGACAAGGTCTTTCTGACTCTGGCAGAGGGTACGGAGAATTCATTTACGAGCGGAGAAGAATACTCCGAGGATGCGCTTGCGGATAATACCGGCGGAACGATCTTTTCACACGATGATCTAACGATCAACGGCAGCGGGAGTCTTGCGGTCACAGCCGGCTACAAGCACGGGATAGATGTAAATGATTCCCTTGTCATCACAGGCGGCGACATCACTGTCACAGCTGTGCAGGATGGCATTCACGTGAATGACGCTTTCAATTTTGCAAATGCTTCACTAACTGTCAATGCAACTGATGACGGAATACACAGCGACGGCGGAATATATGTCGAGAGCGGCACCATCCGCATCCCGTCATGTTATGAGGGCATGGAAGCTGTCACCATCGACATCGCCGGCGGCGACATAGAGATCTATCCGGATGATGACGGAATAAATGCGAACGGCGGGAGCAGCAATATGGGATTTGGCCGGATGGGCTTCGGAAACGGGCAGAAGCCGGATTTCAATGGAGAGAGGCCTGAATTTGGGCAGATGCCGTCTGATGGAGAGCAGAGTGAGTCTGGTACAGGGCAGAAGCAGTTTGGCGGTGCAAATATGCCGCCGGATGGAGAGCAGAGTGAATCTGATGCAGGGCAGAAGCAGTTTGGCGGAAAACATATGCCGCAGGATGGAGAGCAGAGTGAGTCTGATGCAGGGCAGAAGCAGTTTAACGGTGACCAGATGCCGCCGGGAGCGGAGCAGATACAGCAGGATGCTGAGCAGAGTGAGTCAGATACCGAAGGTGAGGAAACCTACATCAGGATAACCGGCGGCAGAGTCACGATCATCAACGAGACAGGAAGGGACGCCGACGGACTCGATTCAAACGGCAGTATCTACATAGACGGCGGCGAGGTCTGCATCAGCCTGCCGGGGGACGGCGGAAACAATGCTTTAGACTACGGCAGCGAGAGCGGTGGAGAATGCATCGTCACCGGAGGTACGATCCTTGGGTTCGGCGGGTCGAGCATGGTGGAGGAATTCAGTTCGGACAGCACACAGTGCGCGGTCCTGAATAATCTTGATACGACCATGGAGGCAGGTACTCTGTATCAGGTGCTTGATGCGAACGGGAACGAGCTGATCTCCTTTACGCCGCAGTGCGGTTATTCATCTGTGGCATTCAGCATACCGGACTTGATAATCGGCGAAACTTATACTATTATCAGCGGGGACTATACGGAAGAGTTCACAGCGGAGTCAACCGCCGTGTTGGTCGGAGAACCCGGTGCCATGGGCGGCGGAATGGGTGCAGGACCAGACGGCATGAGGCCGGAAGGCACGGAAACATCAGGAGAAGCGAAAACCTTTTAAGTAATGAATGACAAAAAGACAAGTATACACACAGAGCGGGCGAAGTATATAACAGCCGTAGTACTGTACGGTACCATAGGAATGCTTCTTCGCTCTGTGGATTATCCGAGTGAGATCGTCGCTCTCTGCAGGGGAACGATAGGCTCCGTCTTCATAATCCTGTTTCTGAGGACAAGGCACAGAGGCCTTGATTTTGACGCAATCCGCAGAAATATACTATGGCTTGTGCTTTCGGGGATCTGTCTCGGATCAAACTGGATATTTCTTTTTGCGGCATATACCCATACTACCGTTGCGATCGCAAGCCTGTGCAACTACATGGCCCCGGTCATGGTGATCCTCGTTGCCCCGGTCTTAATTCGCGAACCGCTGAATAAGCGTAAGCTGCCCTGCATAGCCGTGGCGCTTCTGGGCATAATCCTTGTTTCCGGCGTGTGGAACGGAGCGGTGGGAAATATGCTTGGCGTGGTAATGGGGCTGGCGGCCGCGGTGTGCTTTGTGTTTATCGTTGTCTGCAACCGTAAGCTGAAAGACATATCAGCCTATGACCGGTCGGTTATACAGCTTGCGATATCGGCGCTGACGATCCTTCCTTATGTCATCGTAAGAAACAGAGGGGCGGTCATGACATGGGATACAAAGTCGGTGCTGATCATACTTATGCTGGGCCTTGTTCACACAGGCGTGGCTTATTGTCTGTATTTCAGCGGTCTGGGGAGCCTCCCTGTGCAGACAGTCGCGATACTCGGATACCTTGAGCCGGTCGTGTCGGTACTGTGCTCGGCTTTGCTTCTAAGAGAGCCGCTTGGACTTGCGGGATGGGCGGGAGCGGTCCTGATACTGGGCGCTGCCGTAGTCAGCGAATTGATCGAATAAAATGGGACCCGATGAAAAATAACTGTTGACATACCCGTTCAAAGCGAGTATTCTGTCAAAAATGATTTTTTTGAGAGGTATCATGGACACAAGACTTATGACATCAGCAGCATTCTTCTTTTTTACCTTTACGTCGGACCGATGTAAGGGCGGTATGTGATGCGCTGATCACGATATGACCTTACAGGCGGTCCGGAGAGAAGCTTCCGGATCGTTTTTTTATGCCTGAGAGTGATTCACAAAAGGAGGAGCCATGAAAAAGATAGCTTACAGCGGAGTTGCGGGGTGTTTTGCACATATGGCTGCGAGGAAACTCTTTGCGGATGAGTTTCATATGCCGTTTGCAGGTTTTGAACAGGCATATGAGGCTGTGCTTTCCGGGCAGTGCGACCTGGCTGTCCTTCCCGTAAAAAACAGCTATGCCGGAGAGGTGACGGATGTTGTCAGGCTTCTCGGAGAGGGCAGGGTTAATATAAACGGGACTTACGACTTCCCGGTGGTGCAGAATCTGCTGGGAATCCGCGGCAGCAGACTCAGTGATATTAAAACCGTTATCAGTCATCCGAAGGCGCTGGAGCAGTGCGACGAATACATAAGGCAGCACGGATACGGGGTCATCAGATCGACAAATACCGCAGTCGCCGCCAGAGAAGTCATAGAGAGATGCAGCATGTCGCTTGCGGCAATAGGCAGCCTGGAGACTGCGGCGGAATACGGACTTAAGGTTCTTGAGGAGAAGATCAATGCAAGGGATGATAATGTAACCACTTTTGCAGTAATATCAATGCCGGAAGCGGCGGTTTAAGAGAGGGGGAAGATCATGGGTATGATGTATGAACGACAGCTGGCAATACCGGCGGAGCTGAAGGAGATGTATCCTCTGACGGCAAAGATGAATGAGACGATCCAGGAGAGACGGGCGGAACTGGTATCGATCATGGAGGGCAGGAAGGATAAGCTCATTCTTATAATCGGGCCATGTTCCGCCGACAACGAGGAATCAGTCCTGGATTACGTGCAGAGACTTGTTCCGGTACAAGAAAAGGTTAAGGACAGGATATTCATCATTCCGCGCATATACACTAACAAGCCGAGAACAAACGCAGAGGGGTACAAGGGAATGCTCCATCAACCGGATCCCACCGAGAAACCCAACCTGTTCAAGGGTATAGAGGCCACGAGGCACCTGCATATGCGCGCTGTTATGGAGACCGGTTTTGCGTGCGCGGACGAGATGCTGTATACTGAAAACTACGCATATCTGGATGACCTGCTCATTTATGTCGCTGTGGGTGCCAGATCTGTGGAGGATCAGCAGCACAGGCTGACATCCAGCGGAATAAGTGTACCTGTCGGTATGAAGAATCCCACCTCGGGTGATTACCGTGTAATGATGAATGCCATAAGCGCGGCGCAGAACGGACATACCTTCATATACAGAGGCTGGCAGATACACTCCGACGGAAACAGGCATGCTCACGCCATTCTTCGCGGATACACGGACCAGCACGGAGCCATGAAGCCCAATTATCACTATGAGGATCTCGTGCGGCTGTGCGATGTATATGATGAGATGAAACTGTGCAACCCGGCTCTCATCGTGGACAGCAATCACTGCAATTCCAACAAGGATCCGTTCAGCCAGAGAAGGATCATCAAGGAAGTGCTGCATTCCGCGAGGCACGATGCGCGGATTGCAAAGATATTGAAGGGATTTATGGTGGAAAGCTATATTGAGGACGGCGCCCAGGCGCCGGGCGGCGGCTGCTACGGAAAGTCCATCACCGATCCGTGCCTTGGCTGGGAGGCGACTGAAAAGCTCATATATGAAATCGCTGAGGAATTGTAAAAAGGGAAAAGCAATAAAAAGAGGCAGAATAGGAGGAAATTATTGCTTTTTGAGTTGTGATCCGGCGGAAAGAGCTGGGAAAAGCAATAAAAAAGGGCAGAAGAAGAGGAAATTATTGCTTTTTGAGTTGTGATAGGGCGGAAAGAGACGGGATAAGCAATAAAAAAAGGCAGAAGAAGAGGAAATTATTGCTTTTTGCGTTGTGATAGGGTGGAAAAAGACGGAAACAGTGAAAATAGCGGCGTGAGAGAACTCGCACAGGCCGGCTACACAACTAAAACAGGCCTGAACGGCAAAAATAGTGGCGTGAGAGATCTTATGCAGGCTGGCCGCACACCTAAAAGAGCCGGGAAGAGCAATAAAAGGAGGCAGAATATCAACACCTGTGAAAAAGCAGGTTATGGATTATAATGAATGGGTGGCGTTGATTCAATGAACAAATGGGGACACATATATGGCTGATGTAGTAATGGTAACCGGAACAGGAAGATCTTATGCACTTGGATACAATATTGTTCTCAGATATCTCGAGGCGGGGGATACAGTTATTGCGACCATAAGGAAGCCTTCCGCTGATATCGACGCGCTTAAGGCCAAGTACGGAGACAGGCTCATCGACGCGACCATGGATATTCTTGATACGGGATCGGTGAATGCTGCCGCCAAAGAGGTGGCGGGCAAAGTGGATCACATCGATACTCTCATCAATAATGCGGTCGGAGTGGCACCGGATGTCGATAAGGGCTTTTTTGAGGCAGACCCGGACAATATACCGAGGGTCCTTGATCTGATCTCGGTCGGAATGCTCCGCGTGGTCAAAGCTTTTTATCCGCTGCTTATCAAAGCGCCCGGGACGGCACTTATCATGAATATCTCTTCCGAGGCCGGCAGTATAGAAAAATGCTATCGCACCACCGGAATGGATTACGGCATGGGCAAAGCGGCTCTCAATATGGCCACGATGTATCTGTATAATACCTTCAAAGATGAAAGGAAAGTCAATATCTTCGCGGTTCATCCCGGCTGGATCAGAACGAACGGGAAGGAAGACAATCCTGCGCCGCTGTCATCGTATGAAGCCGCGGGAATCCTTAAAGACCTGTTTGCTCTTCGTCGTGAGGACTTCACAGGCCACAGATTTATCACAAATGAAAATGAAGATTACCCATTCTAAGTCAGCTGTACAGACATGGAAAGAGTTTGAAAAGCAGAAAAAGGCGGCAGCAGCCAAGATCTGGAAACAGTAACAGTCATGAAGTAGAAAAGGCGCAGAGAAGATGTAGAAAAAAAAGACCCCGGGGATCTATCTCCGGGGTCCTTGCCTGCCATGACGAGAAGCAGGCACTTAATGACTATTCTACTGAAGCGGGCACTTAATGGATTATTCTGCTGAAGCGAGCACTTAATGGATCATTCTACTTCGTCCGTTGTGCCGTTCTTTTTCACTACCTCGATCTTGCAACCGAAGCCGAACGCCGCGAGTGCTCCGGCGATCAGTGCCCACGGTGCTGCGTAGACTCCGAGGAGGCCGCCGAGGATACCGACATTGACAGGAACGCTCAACACGATCTCCTCATTTTTCCTGATCTGGATACGATCCACATTGCCCTGTTCCACGATACTCTTGACGCGGTCGATGATGCTGTTGATCTTCTCTCTGGTCTCATCATTTGCTTCTCCGGTAACCTTCTCGATAGCCTTGTCGGGATCGTTGTCGGACTCTGCAAGAAGAGTCTTTGCAGCCGTGTAATCAAGTCCGGTAGCGTTCATGACCTTTTCAATAGCTTCAATCGTAAGTTCCATTTCTTTCCTCCGTTTCTGAGGCTCTGCCTCTGAATGTGGCTCAAAGAGCCGGTTTACGGTGCCGTTTTCCTTCGGAATCATCGAAATCATCGAATCACTCTGCCGTTGGCATCCAGTATATCCTGAGTTTCATGCCGGAAATCGTTGTAGAGGTCCTGCGCGCGGGTCTTTCCGCCTTCGATGGTGTCATGCACCTGACTCCGGAAGCTGTCCGCCCTGTCGCTGTCTCTCAGTGAACGTCCGATCAGGATTCCGATGCCCACCAGGATCGCTACGGGAAGAATATGTACCGCCAGTCCGATGATCGTTCCCAACAGACCGAATACTCCTCCGATTATCGATACCATGATAGCCATTCCGATCAGCCAGCCGATGATCTTTCCGAAAATACGAAGGCTGAAACCGAGTACACGGAATACAAAGGCCGCCACCGCAATCATGATAATCATCGTCAACATCGTAAACTCCTCCTTTCTGGTAACACCAAGCTCAATTGCTTGATGAAACCAAGTATACGACTGCGCGTGGGATAAATATATATCGGAATTGAAGGATTTAGCGCGCCTATTTTTCCTTTTTGGCGAAATGCAAAAAACTGTTGACAAATCAAAAAGCAGGCAGTAAGATAACGCTGTTACGTAACACGGTTATCTTGGCGGGAGATTTCATAGATCCCATATGGGTGGCATATGAAGCAGGATGTCGAATACAAAAAGAGAGAGCAGCTGATCGAAACGGCAAAAAGAGAGTTTCTTGAAAAGGGATACAACAAGGCTTCGCTGCGAAATATCTGTGCCCGGGCGGGAGTGACAACCGGAGCATTGTATTTCTTCTTTAAGAACAAAGAGGAATTGTTTGCCGAGATAGTCGACGGTCCTTTAAGAGGATTGAGGGGACTCATCGTGCAGCATTTCAGGGAAGACAGCGAGGTCATGTCCGGAATTGCTACATTGAATGATATCGATATGGATCACTCCAATGAAAGCGACATGTTCATTGAGTATATCTACTGTCACCGCGACAGCTTCATCCTGTTATTAAACTCTTCCGAGAATACTGTTTATGAGAACTGTGTGGATGAGTTTGTTGAAATGCTTGAGAAGGCTGTACCGATGATGATGTCGGGGATGAAAGGCTATACCTGTGATGCTTACATGTCACACTGGATGGCGCATCTGACGATCGATGCATTCATAAATGTGATAAGGCATATCGAGGATGCAGAGGAAGCGAAAAGAAGAATGAGACCAATACTGAATTATCTTGTCAAAGGCTGGCTGGATCTGGTCATGGTGGAAGAGAAGCATGAGCAGAAAAGAGAAGCATGAGCAGAGAAGAGAAGTATGAGCAGAGAAGAGAAGTATGAGCAGAGAAGAGATGCATGAGCAATAAGGAAATGCAGAAAAAGTAAGGAAGCAATAAACACCGTCCCGCAGTGGGCGGTAAAAAAATAACATTTACATAACATCGTTATGTAAGAATTAATTAATCCCGGCATTAAGCAGATGCCGATGCGAAAGGAGAGACAGCATGTATTTAGAGATCAGGGATGTAAAGAAGAGTTACGGTCAGGACGGAAGCTATGTCCAGGTGTTAAAGGGCGTCAACACCGGCGTGGAAAAGGGACAGATGTGTGTCATACAGGGCACATCGGGATCCGGGAAGTCCACACTGCTCAACTGCATAGGCGGACTGGATGTTATGGATTCCGGATCCATCAAGGTGGAGGGGACTGAAGTGTTCGGAATGAAAGGGGATGCACTTTCGGATTACCGAAGAGACAATCTCGGCTTTATCTTCCAGTTTTACAATCTTGTGCCGAATCTTACCGTAAAGGAGAACATCGAAGTATGTGAATATCTGACGGAGGATCCGCTGGATATGGGCGAGCTGCTTGATATCCTCGGGCTGACGGAGCATCAGAATAAATTTCCGTCCCAGCTGTCGGGTGGGCAGCAGCAGAGATGTGCGATCGCAAGGGCGCTCATCAAGAATCCCAAGCTGCTTCTTTGCGACGAGCCGACAGGTGCACTTGATTCGAGCACTTCGAGAGATATCCTGGTTCTTCTTGAGCAGATCAACGCCCGCTATGGTACGACGATGCTCATCGTCACACACAATAATTCCATCAAAAATATGGTCCATAAGGTCATCTTCCTTAAAGACGGGCTGGTTAAGACTGAATACATGAATGACAAAAGGATACCTGCATCCGAGCTGGAGGATCTGTGATGAAAAGAGTATTGAGAAAAAGACTGCCGAGAGAGATAAGAGCAAATCTGTTCAGGTATGCATCACTTTTTGTAATGATCGGATTGTGCATGTATATCGTGATCGCACTTGTCGATGCGGCTGAAATGATCATAAGAGGCACTGAGAGAAATCAGGAGGAAAGCATCCTTGAAGACGGACAGTTCACAGTCTTTTATCCTCTGGAGGAGAGTCAGATCGCGCAGATCGAAGATAAGGGAGTGACCATAGAAGAACACTTTTCCTATGAGATCGGCATGGATGACGGCTCAGTCTTAAGGATATTTAAAAACAGAAAAAAGATCGATCTCGTGGTGCTCGATAAATACGGAGTGAATAATAAGATCGCCGCATACGGAACGGATCCAGGGCTCGCCGGGCAGGCGAATGAAGTCGTGATTGAGAAAAGATACTGTGATGAGCATGATATCAGTGCCGGTGACCGGGTTAGGATCGGTGATGAGGAGTTTCTTGTCACCGGTATAGGAAGCGTGGTGGATTATGATGCCCCGTACGAAAGGCTTTCCGATACGGCCGTGGACAGCAAAGCATTCGGCGTTGCGTTTGTGACAGGTGAAGAATATGAGAGGATCAAAAGCAATAATCCCGTTGGAACAGAAGAACTCACTTACGCCTTTGTCCTGAATGATGCAATGAGCGCGGATGATCTCAAGCAGATGATAAAGGATTTTGAATTTGATTATAAAAAGGTCGATGATCCGTACTATCAGGAAATCTTAAGCGACACATACGGGAAAAAGGACGAGATCACGGACGGGATCAATGATCTGATGGACGGTGCAAAGGAGTTGTACGACGGTGCAGGGGAGCTCAAAGACGGGACAAAAGAGCTGAGAGACGGCATGGATGAGATCTACGACGGGAGTGTAAGTCTGTACGACGGGACAGCTGCCCTTGATGGCGCTATGCGCGGCATGGGTCTTGATGTCGGCACGGATAAGCTGCGAAGCGGTGCCGGCGAGCTTAAGGACGGCATAAAGGAAGCCCGTGACGGGAGCATCGAACTTGATGATGGGGCCGGGGAACTACTTGACGGCGCGGAAGAATTAAAAGACGGCGTTTCGGAACTTAAGGAAAAGTCTGATGAAATGCTGGATGAACTCTTTTCGGAATCACCGGACAACATAATGGAATTCATGTTAAGGGCGGACAACCTGAGGATAGGCGGGGCTGCCGGGGATATCGAGATCAACAAGATGATAGGCATCGTGGCGGGAATTATCGTCATAGTTCTTTTCACTTATGTGCTTTCGGTGTTTGTCATCCATCAGATACAGAGCGAGAGCAGCGTGATAGGGGCGCTGTATGCGCTGGGCGTCAAGAAAAAGGATCTGATGGCGCACTATATCACCCTGCCTACCGTGATCTCTTTTCTTGGCGGCCTGTGCGGAGCGGCTGCGGGGCTTAGCGGACTGGGCAGCAGCTGGCAGATGTCAGATTCGTATGAATACTACTCGCTGCCCTGGTTTGGCAGGGTGGTCCCGCCGTATCTGATCGTATATGCCGTGGTGATGCCGCCTGTCGTTTCGATCATAGTGAATTATCTTGTGATCAATAAGAGCCTGTCGAGAACGGCGCTCTCTCTGATAAGGAACGAACAGAAGGTAAGTAAGAGCAAGGATATAAAGCTCGGAAATATGCCTTTCATTAGAAAATTCAGGATAAGGCAGATGCTTCGTGAGAGAAGGACGGCGTTTACCATCATAGCGGGAATGCTGATCTCGCTGCTCATATTCATGATGGGAATGGACTGCTATGTGCTGTGTGAAAGTGTCGGAAGGCTCTCGAGCGAGGATACGAGATATGAGTATATGTACAGCTACAAGTATCCGACCGCTGAAGTGCCTGAGGGCGGCGAGGCCGCTTTTGCGCAGACTCTCAAGAAAGCAAAAGACGGATATACGCTTGATATCATGGTGATGGGGATCGATGACGACAACCCTTACATAGATGTCAGGCCTGTAAAGGGCAAGAATAAGATCGTGGCGTCCGATGCCGTGGCACTGCGATACAGGCTGAAGAAGGGGGACAAGCTGGTTCTTTCGGATAACGCCAATGATATAGACTATGCATTTACGATAGCGGATATAGCGCCGTATTCCGTGGGCCTTACGGTCTTTATGGATATAGAGAGCATGAGGGAACTTTTCGGAGAGGATGATGATCACTACAATATCGTAATGTCAGATCATGAGCTGGATATAGAACCGGGAAGGCTTTATTCGACGACGACCAGGGCGGATGTATACAGATCATCGGATGTTTTCCTCGATCTCATGCGTCCGATGTATACGATGCTGCTCACCATGTCGGGGGTCATTTTCTGCATAGTTATGTATCTTATGACCGCTGTCATGATTGACAGAGCGGGATTCGGAATATCGCTTGTCAGGATATTCGGTTATAAAACGCGCGATGTCAGAAAACTGTATCTGAACGGCAACAGGACCGTGGTGATCATCGGAGCGCTCATCGGTATCCCGGCCGCAAAAATGCTTATAGATGCGATCTTCCCGATCTTTATTGCAAATGTAGGCTGTACCATGCATCTTGAGTTTGAATGGTATCATTACGCAGCCCTTTTTGCGGGGGTCATACTGTGCTATCAGCTTATCAGTATGGTGCTCACGTTGAAGCTTAATAAGATCACGCCCGCGGAAGTCCTGAAAAACAGAGAATAGATACTGCTTGACATATAAATCATGGACCGTTATAATTGGGAACGATTCTCATTTTGGCGGGAGGAAGGTATTGAATTCACGATCGAAATATAAGACCAAACAGCGGGAGATACTTGTCGAATACCTTAAGTCCGTTGCAGGCGAACACATTACGGCAAGTGATGTGTGTGCTTATTTCAAAGAACAGGGAGCAACCATAGGGCAGTCAACAGTATACCGGCAGTTGGAGTGTCTTGTTGACGAAGGTGTCATCAATAAATATGTCATCGATGTTAACAGTCCGGCTTGCTTTGAATATACCGGGCATGACGACCCTCAGGATGGAAAAGTATGCTTTCACTGCAAATGCGAAAAATGCGGCAGACTGATCCATCTCAAATGTGAAGAGCTTTCCGGGATAGCGGGTCATCTGTATTCGGAACATCATTTCAGCCTTGATCCCAAACGCACAGTATTTTACGGAATATGCGAAAAGTGTATCTGAAAGAAATGGAACAGATATGAAAACGGCATTATATTTGAATAAAATACGGCTCACAGCGCTCATCATGGCAGCAATGATGCTAATTGTCATGCTTTTATCATCTTTTTTTATCGCTGCACATGCCGATCATGACTGTACGGGAGAGGATTGCCCTGTTTGCGCCTGCATACAGCTGTGCGAGAATATCATTCGGGGAACAGGCTGCAGTATTTCGTCTGTGTCAACTGTAATACTGCCTGTTGTTTTATTGTTGCTACTCATATCTTTTGGTGCGCCTTCATTTCGGCAGGACACACCTGTTTCCACCAAAGTCCGCCTGAATAATTAAAAATGGCAGGGTGTGCAGGAGATTCATGTCCCTTTGAGGCTGTCTGCCTCAATTCATGTGAGCGAAAATACACGATACGGAGGTGTTTAAAAGTGAAAAAATATATTTCGGTTTTGGTTGCTGCCATTATAATGGTATGCAGCCTTTCAGCTTGCGGATCGGCAAATGACACATCCGCGGGATCAGGTGATGACAAGCTTCAGATCGTAACAACCATCTTTCCTGAGTATGACTGGGTAATGAGTATTCTCGGGGATAATCCTGCGAATGCAGAAGTCACAATGCTTCTGGATAATGGTGTTGATCTTCACAGTTATCAGCCTACCGCTGATGATATTTTGAAGATATCAACCTGTGACATGTTCATTTATGTGGGCGGTGAGTCTGATGAATGGGTAGAGGATGCTCTTAAAGAAGCAACAAATAACGATATGACCGTGATCAATCTTCTTGAGACCCTCGGTGATTCCGTTAAGGAAGAGGAAATGGTAGAAGGTATGCAGGAAAGCGAACATGAACACGAAGAAGATGAAGAACACGAGCATGAACACGAAGAAGATGAAGTGGAATATGACGAGCACGTATGGCTGTCTCTTCGAAACGCTGCAGCATTAACTGACAGTATTTCAAAAGAACTTCAAAGAATAGATGCTGCAAACGCTTCGGTTTATAAATCAAACAGTGACGCATATATCAGCAAACTGAATGATCTCGATAAACAATACAGCGATGCGGTGTCAGCATCTGCTGTAAAGACACTGCTCTTCGGAGACAGATTTCCCTTCCGCTATCTTACGGATGACTATGGTCTGACCTATTATGCGGCTTTTGTGGGATGTTCGGCCGAAACCGAGGCAAGCTTTGAAACCATCACTTTCCTTTCGGGTAAGGTTGATGAGCTGTCATTACATACCGTTATGACGATCGAAGGGAATGATCACAGGATCGCGGAAACAATAATACAGAATACTGCAGGCAAGGACCAGCAGATACTCACAATGGATTCCATGCAGTCTGCCACGACAAAATATGTTGAAAGCGGAATGACTTATCTGTCTGTCATGGAGAATAATCTGTCGGTTCTAAAAGATGCACTTAAGTAGGAGGGAGTTATGCCTTTCGTCATCGCGGTTGACACAGCCGGATTCATAATCAGTTATATCACAGGCTGTGTTAAGGGAGGTATTGGCAGATGAAGAAGAAAGAGATATTGCGGCTGACCGCATGTATGGTTTCTATTATACTGTTTACCGGCTGTGGAAAAAATGAAAATGTGGCGGGAAGAACGACAGTAAACAATCAGAATAGTGTACAGGCCGTTCTTGAACAGGGTATGTCAGATACTGAAAACAAGGATAAAATCGAAGTCGAAGCGGACATGCCTGAACAATATGATCCCATAGCTGCTGAAAATCCTCAAAGCTTAGCACAGGATAATGCGCCATCGGTTCCTGTGAGCGAACCCGCAGCTGATACATCAGGCGTGACAGATGAAGGGTTTATTGACCTGACTGCATTATCCGGTACAATGGTTTATTCTGAAGTCTATAACATGATGTATTATCCTGAAAACTATGTCGGAAAGACTGTCAGGATGAGTGGCATGTATAGTGTCTATCACGATGAAAGCACGGACAAGTATTATCACGCCTGCATCATATCGGATGCTACAGCCTGTTGCTCGCAGGGAATAGAATTTGAACTGACGGATGACTATACATATCCTGATGATTATCCGGAAAACGGCGGCCAGATATGTGTGGAAGGCGTTTTTGATACCTATCAGGAAGGGGAGTACACTTACTGTACACTCAGAGATTCGAGAATCAAGTAGAATATTACACTTACAGTGAGATCCGGAGGCCGTGTGCGGCCTCCGGACTTTAAGATGTTCCGTGTGATCAGTACATTCCTGCTTCACAATAATGAATATCTGGATCTTGTTACAGTTTATCTATTAGATCAGGTTCAAAAGGGTAATAAAATACCCAAAGAAGCCGTAGCACACCTTCGGAAACACAAGCTTGTGGAGGGCCGGGCAAACAGCTTGTATCTTGCTGCGCCTTTAGCAAAATCGGATGACGAAAAGGCGGAATATATAAAGAATAAAGGATTTGATAACAAATACTATCAGGATCTTATCCTGGATTATATAAGCAAGTTTGGGAAGGCGAGTAAGCAGCAGATTCGGATATTGCTTGCGGATAAGCTCCCGGAGACGATGACGGAAGAGCAGAAGGAGCGGAA
>JAILGA010000013.1 GCA_024697225.1 Lachnospiraceae bacterium | reverse complement strand
AGTGCCTTCTTCACGTCACCGCCCTGTTCGGCGTACTTTTTCAGGATCGACTTGATACGGACTATCGTATAGAGTATGTAAGGGCCTGTATCGCCCTCGAAGGACGTAAATTTGTCAAGGTCAAAAATATAATCCTTTGCGGGCTGGTTGGATAGATCGCCGTACTTGATCGCGGCAAGAGCAACTTTTCTTGCTGTCTCCTTTGCCTCGTCATCGGGCATATCCGGATTGCCTTCCTTTATGCGCTCAAGCATGCCCTCGCCCGTGTCGTTCACGAGTTTTTCAAGGCGCAGAGTGCCGCCGTCCCTGGTTTTGAAGGGATGCCCGTCCTGACCGTTCATGGTGCCATTGCCCGTAAACCGAAGCTCCGTTTCCGGCATGACAAGCTTCGCTTTTTTTGCAGCTCTGAATACCTGCTCAAAGTGGAGCGCCTGGCGCTTATCGGTGAAATAGTAGATCCCGTCGGGATGGAATTCCTTCATCCTCTCCTGGATGGTCGCAAGATCCGTCGTGGCATAGAGAGCCGCACCGTCGGACTTAAGCACGATGCAGGGCGGGAGCTCCTTAGCATCCGTATCCTTCGTGACGTCGATAACCAGCGCTCCCTGACTCTCATGCGCATAGCCGTTCTGCTTCAGATACTCCACGAGATCCGGGATCAGGTCGTGTACGTCCGACTCGCCGCGCCACAGGTCAAAATGGACCATCAGGCTGTCATAATTCCTCTTGAGATCCGGAATGGACAGGTCCATGATGTGACGCCAGAGCGCTCTGTAGCCTCTGTCGCCGTCCTGCATGCGCTTTGTGGCCTCGAGAGCTGCTGCCTTGTATGCGGCTGCGGCTTCCTTTTCCTCTTCGGTCGCATCCTCGGCGGGCTTGGTCTTCGCACTTGCCGTCGGATATATCTCAGAGAGCTCGTCCAGCGTGAAAGGCGGTTCCTTGGGGTACGCGCCGGTGTAGTTTTCATCAAAATACGGAAGCTCGGGCTTTCTCTGCTTCATCTCCGTAATGACCAGGCCCATCTGCAGGCCCCAGTCGCCCATGTGGATATCTCCTATGACATCATTACCTGCGTACTTGAGTATCCTCTTTACGGCCTCGCCGATTATGGCCGGGCGAAGATGGCCGACATGCAGGGGCTTTGCCACATTTGCGCCGCCGTAATCAAGTATTATCTTCTTCGGATGAGCCGGAAGTTCAAGTCCGAATTTCTTCTCGTGGAGCATCCTTACAAGATAACTGCGCACGAAATCCGGCTTCAGTGTGAGATTTAAGAAGCCCGGTTTCACGGATTCAGCCTTTTCAAATACGTCGCTGCCCTGCAGTTTTTCGGCAACAGCATCGGCGATCTCAAAGGGCGGTCTGTGCAGTGATTTTGCCAGAGCCATTGCTCCGTTGCACTGATACTCGCACAGATCCGGGCGGTTCGATATGACGCAGGTGCTGTATGAACCGTCAAATCCGGCCTTTTCAAAGGCCTTTTTAGTCTGTGCCGAGATAAGATCTATGAGTTTTTCCATATGTATCGTTCTCCGAATGATGCTTTAATGCCTTTTTTACGCAATCTTACAAAGTTTACCAAAAAACAGGCCATCATGCAAGGGTATGACGCGACAAAAAGCTGCGTTCCCATTGTCACATCCGGAGTACTCTGCTATCATGATAAATGCCGCAAAGCTGTGAAGAGCAAAATGAAAAAGGAAATGAAGACGGATGAACCATGTAAATCACGACAGACTGATGTATGAGCAGATAACAGACCGGCACGGGGAAGAGTTCCCTAAACTCTTGCTTCATGCCTGCTGTGCACCATGCTCGTCCGCCTGCCTCGAGAAACTCTGGCAGTATTTCGACATCACGCTTTTCTACTACAATCCCAATATCGACAATGAACCGGAGTACCAGAAAAGACTTGCCGAGGAAAAAAGACTGATAGATGAATTCAACAGAAGGATCGAAACAGGTGATTTCCTGCCGATCGTGACAGACAATACGCTGCCTTCTCCGCACAGGATAGAGATCATAGACGGGGATCATGACACAGACATGTTTCACAGCGCTGTCCGTGGTCTTGAAAACGCTCCTGAAGGCGGAGAGCGCTGTATGGTCTGTTTTGCCCTGAGGCTTGATGAAGCAGCAAAGACTGCTGCCTCGCGGGGCTTTGACTTCTTTACCACAACACTGACGCTAAGCCCCTTAAAAAATGCAGATGTGCTGAACGATATCGGCGCTGCCGCAGGCGAAAAACACGGCGTCTGCTGGCTTCACTCCGATTTTAAAAAGCGCGACGGCTACAAGAGATCAATAGAACTCTCACGGGAATATGACCTGTACAGACAGGATTACTGCGGGTGCTCGTTCTCGAAGAGGATGTGACTGCCATTTCGTTAAAGTCTCAGCGGCGGGATAAATCCCGCCGCTGTCATGGTTTTACTGTCTACTTCATCACAGTCACTTCCGGTGAGGTTCCCGTAAAGTTACCCTTGCCGGTGACCTTCACAAGGTTTGTTTCCGCATCGATAATTTCAATCGTGTACTGCTAAAATACCGGGGCGGCATTGTCGCTCCGGTCTATCTTTCTTCATACTGCATCGCGTAAGCGATCTGCAAAAAACTTACTATTTCCCATACTCCACAAAGGTCCTGTAATACGCCTCCGGCCTGCCGACATCAAAGCTTGTCCCGTCGATGTCAACACCGACGAGATTTCCTTTGACAGCTGTATTCATAAGAGCCCTTGTCATGTCGATCTCGCTGTGCTCGGTGTTCTTCATATTCGCCTTGATCTGAGTCTCAAGATAATCAAACACCTCCTTGGTCACCACATAAGATCCAAAGGTCGCAAAGCATTCTCCTCCGACTGTGAGATCCATGCCCTCATCGGTACCGGGCTTCTCTACCATCCTGTCCACATCCATGATGTACGGACGATCAGCCCTGAATATCCCGTGAAGAATACCGTAGTTGACGCACTCACGGACAGGGATGCGCTTGATACCCACAACTGCCTTGCCGCCGGATTTGTTATAAGCGTTTATCGTCTGCTGCGTACATGACAGCTCTATATTACTCTTGTAAATGAAATCTCCGAGCAGCATCACTGCCGGCTCGCCGTCCAGATGCTTCCTCACCTGATAGACGGCATGGCCAAAGCCCTTCCTCTCCTCCTGAACAACCAGCTGCACCCGCTGTCCCAGCTCCCAGATCTCCCTGTA
>JAILGA010000155.1 GCA_024697225.1 Lachnospiraceae bacterium | reverse complement strand
TAGCCCCGCTGTCTGTCATAGACACCACCGTGTGCATGGGCTCCTCAATCTCGACCCTGCACGGAATGGAAAAGGCCAGAGGCCGGGAGTTCATAAAGAACTGGGTCGCCGTCATAGGTGATTCCACCTTTATGCACACCGGTATCAATTCGCTGGAGAATATGTCCTACAACAGGGGCACCGGCACCGTGATGATCCTTGACAACTCCACCACCGGAATGACCGGACATCAGGATCATGCGGCCACAGGAAAGACACTGAAGGGCGAAGAAGTTCCGGCCATTTCCATCTACAAGATCTGCAAAGCCATGAACATCGAGCACGTGGTTGAGGTCAGTGCCTTTGACGTGGCGGAACTGGAGCGCGTGGTAAAAGATGAGGTCGCGAGAGAGGAGCTTTCTGTAATAATCGTCTGTGCTCCCTGTGCACTTTTAAAAGGTCAAAGATTCCCCTACAAGGTAAGGACTCTGTCCGATAAGTGCAAAAAGTGCGGCATGTGCCTGCAGCCCGGGTGCCCTGCGATAACAAAGAACGCGGATGGCACGGTGAGCGTGGATGAGACCATGTGCAACGGCTGCGGCCTGTGCGTGTCACAGTGCAAGTTCGGCGCGCTGGAGCGCTTCGAAGTGTGATGACCCGGGATGCCGTATGACAGGCATCCGGCGGATTGGTTCTATCTGCTGATAAGAGCATATCGTTAAGGATATGCGGATCATAGGATAAGGAGACAGTAAAAAATGGAAACTAAGAACATAATGATCGTCGGAGTGGGCGGCCAGGGAACACTTCTTACAAGCCGCATTCTCGGCGGGATAATGACAGACGCCGGCTATGATGTGAAGCTCTCGGAGGTTCACGGCATGGCTCAGAGAGGAGGCTCTGTTGTGACTTTTGTCAGATACGGCGACAAGGTCGCGGAGCCCATTGTCGAAGAGGGACAGGCGGATATCCTCATAGCCTTTGAGAGACTCGAGGCGCTCAGATATGCCCATTTTCTGAAGAGCGACGGCGTGGTAATAGTAAATGACCAGAGGATCGATCCCATGCCGGTGGTTACAGGCGCCGCCGAATATCCCGAGGGGATACTTGAGAGGCTTGAAAAGGAGCACAGGGTCTACTCCGTAAATGCGATGGAGGAGGCTGCAAAGCTCGGAAATCCCAGGGTCTTCAACAACATCGTGCTGGGCCTTGCGTCAAAGCACATGGATTTCCCCAGAGAGGCGTGGCTTAAGATAATAGCCGAAAAGGTTCCTCCCAAGACTGTGGAGATCAATCAGAAGGCGTTCCTGACAGGCTGCGGGGAGTGACGGGGTATACGCTTTTTTGCGGCAGCTGTTTCGAATTATTTTATAGAGGCAGTTGCGGTATGTTTGCCGTAGAGCGGACATGACTGCTTAAAATATGGGCTGTACGGGAAAATCAAAGGGGGACCGTGAAAGCCTGGATAACAGGATGAAAGGGGTGATAGAACGATGATATGGAATGAGAGCAAGGAATGTATGCCCAGGGAGGACATCATCGCGCTTCAGGGCGCGAGGCTGAAGAAGCAGGTGGACAGGGTATACCACAACGTGGAGTACTACAGGAAGAAGATGCAGGAGGTGGGACTTGAGCCCGGCGATATACAGAGCATCGAGGATGTGGAGAAGCTTCCCTTCACGACCAACGAGGATCTGGCAAAGGCATATCCTCTGGGACTTCTTGCGGTACCGCGCTCGGAGATCGTAAGGATCCACGCCACCAGCGGAACCACGGGCAAGCCCAAGATCGGCGCCTACACCAGACGTGATATCGACATCTGGTCGGAGGGTGTGGCGAGATGTCTCGCAATGTCAGGTGTGACCAGAGACGATATCGTCATAGTCAGCTACGGCTACGGTCTGTTCACCGGCGGACTGGGTGCCCACTACGGAGCCGAAAAGATCGGTGCGATGGTCATCCCTGTATCCACAGGAAACACGACCAAGCTCATCAACATGCTGATAGACTTCGGTGCAACGGCTATAGCCTGCACGCCCAGCTATCTTCTGCATATAGCCGAGACTCTCGAAAAAGAGAACCTTATGGATAAGGTGAAACTCAAATGCTGCATCTGCGGCGCGGAGCCCTGGACCGAGGAGATGCGCACACAGATCGAAAAGAGGCTGAATATCAAGGCTTTTGATATATACGGCCTCACTGAGATGATGGGCCCCGGCGTCGCTTCCGACTGCGAGTACCACGCGGGTCTCCATGTCTGGGAGGACCATTTCCTTCCCGAGATCATCGATCCCGCAACCGGAAAGCATGTCCCCGAAGGCGAATCGGGAGAACTGGTCATGACGACCCTCACAAAGGAGGGACTGCCGCTTATACGCTACCGCACAAGGGATCTCACGAGCCTCAAGTATGAAAAATGCGAATGCGGACGGACCATGGCGAGAATACAGCGCTTCAAGGGCAGGACCGACGATATGCTCATCACCAAGGGCGTCAACGTATTCCCGACTCAGGTCGAGGCGGCGCTTCTGACAATAGACGGAACCACACCTCATTACATGATGATAGTCGACCGTGTTGACAATCAGGATACACTTGAGGTTCAGCTGGAGGTTGAGGAGAGATTCTTCTCCGATGAGATCAGAGGTCTTGAGGAACTTGCCGGCAAGGTGAGAGGAGCGTTAAAGACGGCTATCGGACTCAATGCCAAGGTGAAGCTCGTGGAACCTGATACGCTCGAGCACTCACAGGGCAAGTCCAAGCATGTCATAGACAAGAGAAAACTCTACGAATAGGAAAGGGGGACCATCATGTTTGTAAAACAACTGTCGATTTTCCTTGAAAACCGTGCCGGAAGGCTTGATGATGCTCTCAAGATCCTGAAGGACAACGGCATAAACATCATCTCGTTAAGTCTCGCTGACACCAGTGATTTCGGACTTTTGAGACTCCTTGTGAGCGATCCGGAAAAGGCAAAGCAGGTGCTGAAGGAACGGAGATTCTCGGCGCAGCTCGCTGATATCCTGGCCATAAGGATACCGCATACTCCGGGCAGCCTTTCCGGGGTTTTAGGCAGCGTGACTGCCGCGGGGATAAATATTGAGTATATGTATACGCTTTCAGTGGGCGGAGGCGACGCGAATCTCGCCCTCAAGACCTCGGATCAGGAAAGGACCGCGGAGATCTTTAAGGAACAGGGCATACACACTTATTCGCAGGAGGAATTCTCCTGACGGCTTTTAAGTAAATAAGCCGCGGGCGGCAATGGGCTGCCCGCGGTTTTGTGAATATTGAGGCTGTATTCTGCGCTAAAGGAGGGAGCATATGGATGAAAATGTGGAGAAACTGAAAGAGATCGTGGAGGCGACGGACAACATCGTGTTCTTCGGCGGTGCGGGAGTATCCACGGAATCCGGGATACCTGATTTCAGAAGTGAGGACGGGCTTTATCACCAGAAGTACAAATATCCACCGGAGACCATGCTCTCGCATACCTTTTACAAAACCCACACGGAGGAGTTCTTTGAATTCTACCGCGACAAGCTCCTGGCGCCCGGGATCGAGCCCAACAAGGCGCACAGAAAACTCGCGCAGTGGGAAAAAGAGGGCAAGCTCAAGGCTGTCGTCACGCAGAATATCGACGGGCTCCATCAGAAGGCCGGGAGCGAGAACGTGCTTGAACTTCACGGCAGCGTATTGAGGAATTATTGTGAAAAATGCGGAAAGCGTTACGATGGCTTTGAAGTAGTACTGAACGCAGCGGGGATACCCAAATGTGAGTGCGGAGGAACCATCAAGCCCGATGTGGTGCTTTATGAGGAGGGGCTTGATCAGGAGACGATGCAAAAGGCGGTGTGGTTCATCGCACATGCCGATGTGCTCATAATCGGCGGGACATCGCTCGCGGTATATCCGGCGGCGGGTCTTATCGATTATTTCAGAGGTTCGAAACTGGTATTGATAAACAAGCAGGCAACACCGAGGGACCGTGACGCGGATCTTGTGATACACGGATCCATCGGCGAAACCCTGGATGCGGTATAAAAACCGGCCCGGCGTGACTGCGGCTGAGGATATCAGACCGGCTGCCGCAGCGACTGACAGGAGGTGTAATATGAGAAAAAATTCATTGGGGATCGTACTTGCGCTTGCAGGCTCTTTGCTGTTCTCTGATATCGTGACAGCCGGAGTGGTACCGGAAGTTGCCGACACTGCCTTAGCGGATGAAGTGTCAGAAGCAGCGCCTATGATCGTTGATGACGGATCAGAAGCAGCAGTGAAGGCTGCAGATGACGGATCAGAAGCAGCAGTGAAGGCTGCAGATGACGCTTTTACGGATGCTTTTGACTTTCTGTATGAGGACAGAGGCCGCTTTCTCACGGAACAGAACCGGATCGTATATGACAGATTAAAGGTGTTTGCGAATGAGGTCGCGGAGTCAAAGCATGACACGGCGGTACTTGAACTTGCGCCGGCGGATCTGGGGCTGGATACCGAATATGCCCTTTCGGATCTGGGAGTGACGGCATTTAAGGAGGGCGAAGGCTTAAGTGAAGAGACGTTAAGCGCCCTGAAGGGCAAGGTGTCGGTCGATCTTCAGAGCGTGACCTGCTCGCTTGTTGCCGATGATCCACTGGCTTTTTTCTGGTATGACAGCGATCATAAGGATACCGAGGAGCAGTGGGATGCGGCGTCGATTACCTGTGAATTTACGGGCACCGTATCGGATGACGGTGAGCTTCTGACTCTGGATGACGCATCCGTGATCAGGATCGGCCTCATGGTCCTTCCCGAATATTCATCAGCCAAAGAAGCGGGAACGACTGCCGTTGACAAGACTGAAACTGCGGTATTCAAAAGCAGTCTCGAAAAGGCAAAATCCAAGGCAAATACCATAAAGAGTTCCGCACCCTCCGGAGCATCGGACCGGGACAGGCTCGAATATTACATGACACAGATATGCGCCCTTGTGGAATATGATAAGGACGCATCCGGTTCCGCCGCGGTTCAGATGGCAAATATCTTTAACAGCGACGGGACTGCTGTGGCATCCGGCGCGGGTTATGCCGCAGCGTTCAGGTATCTGTGCGATATCACTTCGTTTAAGTCAGCCTGGATTTCGGCAATTGTGGTCGAAGGCACCGTTAAGGTTGATGGTGGAGCAGACCAAAGCCATGTCTGGAATCTGGTGCAGATGAACGACGGCAAAGGCTTGTATCTGGTGGACACAGCACTGTGCGATACGGCTGCCGGAAACGGAGAACTGTTCCTTACGGGTACGGCCTTTGACAAGGGGGAGGGCGGCTACAGGTTTGAAACCAATGAGAAAACTCGCGCGGTGGTCTATAAATATGACAATCCCGTGGCAGAGCCCTATAATCCCGATGAACTAAAGCTCGCGGAGATTGCTTATGTATATGATGAGAACTCTCTTATGGCCGAACCCGGAAAGCAGGTCATGGGTGTGAATCTCGCATCACCTGACACAAAGACTAAGGATCTGAACTACCGTCTGGGAATGGATGTCCCGAAGCCCGTAACAGTGACGGTGACGCCTGCTGATGCGGCGAATCCGGAT
>JAILGA010000115.1 GCA_024697225.1 Lachnospiraceae bacterium | reverse complement strand
GGAATACAAGCCTATAAATTCATGTGTGCTGCCCTCTTCTGTTCCGGCAAAGCAGTAATCTGTCGGAACAGGCGGATTCTCTGAATTATAGGCATAAGACCTTGCAGATGGAACAGTCCCGCCGATTACAGATCCGGGAGGAGCATTTTTGACATACCTGACTGTTACAACATAGGGATTGAATATCGCAGTTAATGTCTTTTTTCCGTAACTCTGAAACGTTCCTTCATGAAAACGTCCGGTATCACTGTCGTACCAGCCGGCAAATTCATAACCCGGTTTTGAAAGTGCGTCCGGCAGTATTGCAATATCATTTACGTTAAAAACGGCACTGTATTCATCATTTCCCGTCCTGGTATACCCGGTGAAGCCATCCTTTGCTGTGATATCGTCATCAACATGGAGAGTCACCGAATACTGTTCGGATACCTCGCCGGGATAGCGGTAAAGTTTTGCGGCATCTTCTGCGGCGGAAGTCTCTGCTCCGGCTGCGGCTGCGCCTGTGTCGAACGTATTTTCAGCCTGAGTGTCCAAAGCTGCAGTCTGATCGTATTGAACTTCCGGTGCGGAATCACGTACCGCTGCCTGATCCTGGTCTGACGTGCTGTTACTGCCGCCGTCATCCCAGGCGTAGATATCGGTCACCTCCTGCTCCCCTTCCATAGCAAAAGCATGCGCGGGAAACAGCGCTTCAACCGATACAAGATATAGTAATGCCAAACTGATAATCTTCTTTTTCATAACGATTGATTTTAACACAAAAAGAGCACAAATGGCAAGGAACTTAAGATATTATTAAAACTTTGCCGGAACGTCTGAGGGTCATGGTGGTATATTCCGATAGTTTGTGTTAACATAGGATAATACATATAAGGTACAAGGATGATTTATTCAACAGGAGGTATTATGAAGGCCCCTTTTTCAAGCTGGCTTGCCGGGCAGGCAGAACCGGTAAAGGATTTGATAGCAGCGCTTTCGTCCCACTATGACTATGTGAGTGTTCTTGCGACGGATTCCTGCGGGTTCAATATGGTTGCATCGCAGAAAAACAGGATGATGGAGAGAAAAACTCTCACCTCAGAGCGGGGAATGGTTGTCCGGGTTCACAGGGACGGGCTTTACAGCGAATACTCATTTAATGCCGGTGACATGACCGATGTCGGAGCGATCGCCGCAAAAATGCGGGGTATACTCGACAAACAGCTCGCTGTCCTTGCGGCGACCGGTACTGAAGTATATGACACCGATAAGCCGGATGACTCTCCCCTTCAGATATTTTCCGAGATGGAAACGGATTCTCTTCCGGAGGATTATGATATAAATGCTCTGATGAGAGAACTCCAGTCATACAGTGACCGTGCAGTCGCAATTGATGAGCGCATAGTCGAGTGCCGCTGCAGACTCTCGTCAAACCATATCAACAAGATGTTCATTACTTCAAACCGCGATGAGAGGCAGAGTTACGTCTTTACAGAGGCCTCGATCGCGGTATTCGGTACGGCGGACGGACACACAGAACTCGCATTCGACGGGGTGTCAGACAGAAACGGCCCGGCTATATCAGGTAAGCTTGGCGATCTGATCGAAAAAACAGCTGCGAATCTTCTCGAGACGCTCACTGCCGGACGTGTGACACCCGGTGAGTATGACATCATAACGACACCGGAGGTGACCGGACTTATCGCACACGAAGCCTTCGGACACGGTGTTGAGATGGATATGTTTGTCAAAAAAAGAGCACTTGGCGCTGATTATATCGGAAAGCGTGTCGGGTCCGATCTTGTGACGATGCACGAAGGCGCCCTGTGTGTCACGGATGTCGCAAGCTATGCCTTTGATGACGAGGGGACACCCGCCGGTGATGTGACAGAGATCGACCACGGCATACTTAAGACCGGTATCTGTGATGCCCTGTCGGCGATCCGTCTGGGTACAAGACCTACGGGCAACGGAAAACGGCAGAATTTCGAGCATAAAGTATATACACGCATGACAAATACCATGTTCGACAGCGGCGAAGACACCTTGGAGGACATGATCGCGTCCATCGAAGAAGGTTACCTGCTTGAAGGCATGTATTCGGGCATGGAGGACCCCAAACACTGGGGAATTCAGTGTATTACGGCCAGAGGACGCGAGATCAGAAACGGAAAGCTCACTGGGCGCGTTGTCGCACCTGTTATTATGACAGGTTACGTACCCGATCTTCTGGGATCAATATCAATGGTCAGCTCCGACAGGTATTCCTTCGGAAACGGTTCCTGCGGCAAAGGTCATAAAGAATGGGTCAAGGTCTCCGACGGAGGCCCGTATCTCAAGGCAAGAGCGAGACTTGGCTGACGTCGTACGGCATGACAATGCGTTATTGCAGAAGTAGTCTTAACGATGATCTATTTGAAAAGAGGAAAATATGACTTGTGATGAACTTATAACTCTGCTGAAAGAATCCGGCGCGGATGCATGGGAACTTACAGACATAAAGACCGAAGGCTGGGAGTTTTATTTCATAGGCAAAAAGCTCGATCAAAACCGGGTACGCGATGTTGAGCATATGAGTATCAAGGTATACAGGACACTTAAAGAAGGGAAAATGCTTGGGACCGCTTCAGGCGAGATAGATCCCACTCTCTCACGGGATGAGGCGAAAAAGCGTATAACGGATATCCTGAAGGATGCAGAATATGTTATAAATCCATATTATGAGCTCAATAAGCCGGCAGAAACCGTTGAAAATATGCAGGAGGTCGATCTCGCCGCGATTGCAAAGGACTATCTTGAGACCATTAAGAATATCCGCCGGGATGACAACAGCTTCATAAATTCCTGCGAGGTATTTGCCGACAAATGCCATTCACGCTTTGTGAATTCCGAAGGAATAGACGTAACCCAGATCTACCCCTCCTCCATGCTGGAGGTTGTGGTAAATGCCAGAAATGCGGACAAAGAGATAGAACTGTACAGACTGTATACCGCGGGCACCTGTGACCGCTCTGCCCTTACGCGTGATATAGAGGAACTCATGCGCTTCGGCGTGGACAGGCTTGACGCTAAACCTACTCCTGCGCTTGAAAAGACTGCGGTGCTCTTTTCCACACGCGACGCTGTAGAACTTTACAAATGGTTCGTTTCCAAACTCTCTGCGAATTTCAGATACATGAATCTCTCGGACTGGGAGATCGGAAAGGCCATAGCTCCGTCTGCTTCGGGAGACAGATTGACACTGACAGCCAGGGCGTTCATAGAAGGATCTTCAAAAAACCGTTCCGTCGACAACGAAGGAGCGCCCACGGCGGACATCACTCTCATGGAAAACGGAGTGCCCGTCCAATACTGGGGAAGCAGACAGTTCCGTTACTATCTGGGCATTGATGACGGGTATATCGCAATGAACTTTGAAGCAGGCGGCGGCACCGGCACCAAAGAGAGTCTCTGTTCGGGATCATATATGGAGATAGTGGAGTTCTCCGACTTCAGTGTGGATGATGTGACGGGTGATATCGCAGGTGAGATCAGACTAGGATACTGGCATGACAGCGGAAAGGTGACTCCTGTAAGCGGCGGTTCGATCTCCGGCTCCCTGACAGAACTCATCAATGAAATGCGCTTTTCAGGCGCGGCCAGACATTATGATAATTATCTCATCCCTGAACTGACCAGACTTGAAGGTGTAAACATAACAGGGATCAGGACTGAGTGACAAAAGATGCAGAAAAAGAAAGACGGCAGTGAGACATATCATATCGAACAGGATAAGAGAAATGTGCTGAAAATGCGCGAGGTTCTCTCCTGTCTCCCCTCCTTCTGCAAGCAGTATTTCAGAGGGATTGAGGACGCGTGCTCCCCCAGGACCAGGCTGGGCTACGCCTATGATCTGCGTGTGTTCTTCAATTTCATAAAGGACAGCAATCCTTTGTTTAAGAACACCGAAGTAAGCGATATGACACTCGATATACTGGACAGGATATCCAGAGAAGATATTGAGGAGTACGTTGAATACATCACACTCTATCACAAGGAGGACAAGGAGCTTTCAAATGAAGAGCACGGCAAGGCCAGAAAACTGTCCGCTCTTCGATCCATGTACCAGTATTTCTTCGATGCCGAACTGATAAAGACCAATCCTGCAAGACTCGTTCACATGCCGAAGATGCATGAAAAGGCGATCATAAGGCTTGAGGCGGACGAAGTTGCCGTAATGCTCGATCAGATCGAAGACGGTGAAGGCCTCACCGCCTCTCAGAAAAAATTCAATGACAAGACAAAGATAAGGGATCTTGCGCTGGTGACGCTCCTTCTTGGAACCGGTATCCGCGTATCCGAGTGTGTGGGACTTGATCTCACGGACATAGACTTTTCGAACAACGGTTTGAGGATACACAGAAAGGGCGGCTACGAGACAATAATCTATTTCGGCGAGGAGGTCGAGAAGGCACTGAAGGATTATCTGGAAGAGAGAAATGAGATCGAACCCAAAGAAGGTCATGAAAACGCCCTCTTCCTTTCGCTGCAGAACAGACGCATCACGGTGCGTGCAGTTGAGAATCTTGTAAAGAAATATGCGCGGACTGTTACCACCCTGAAAAAGATCACGCCGCACAAATTAAGAAGCACCTATGGAACGGCACTCTATGAGGAGACGGGAGACATATATCTTGTGGCAGACGTACTGGGACATAAGGATGTAAATACGACAAGAAAGCATTATGCAGCTACCAACGATGCCAACCGCCGCATGGCAGCCAGAAAAGTAAAGCTGCGTGACGTCTGAGCGTCTTATTTTCCGGCCTTTTTTTCCAGCACCTTAAGCACAGCCGCGATCAGGCTCTCCGCATCTTCCGGCTTTACCGCCGTTACAGAATTTTCAGCGCCCTCCCCGCTCTCAATACACTGCTGCACATATTTCAGCATAAGTGTTGCCGTGGGGAATCTCACTGTATTGTTTTCCGCGCCTAAAACAATGGCGACAGGATAATGAATATTTCCTGATGCGTCCTCTATTTTACTCGCACCTACTACGCAGGCGCCTGCCATATCCGTGGTACCGGTCTTTAATCCCACTGCATCGGGCAGGTTGTATAATAATGTGTTGGTGGACTTTATATCCATCTTAAGCGTGGGAAGTGCAGCTGTCTTCATTGACGTGATGTCGGTTATGCCAGGATATACCTTCAGTATATAGGATACCAGCTTGAACATGTCTCTTGCGCTCATGATATTCTGCAGCTTGACTGTGGAGAAATCATCTGTATAGACCGGAAGGCCGTTGCAGTTATTGAACCTGTATTCATCCTGAAAGCCAAGTTCCACCGCCTTGCGGTTCATTTTCTGTATAAAGGACGCCTCGCTCCCTGCAACATATTCTGCAAGAGCGAGTGCCGATTCATTGCTCGATGCGATCAGCATTGCCTGCATGAGTTCAGTGACATTGGTCTCCTGCCCTGTTTCCATTGGGATCATCCTGTCACGTCCCTGTGAGAGTTTTGCTGCATTTGCGGATATAAGGACCGGGTTATCCATTGATATCTCACCGGAAGTGACTGCATCCATTATGACCGCGTAGGTCATGAGTTTGGTCGTACTTGCGATGGCAACCGGTGTTGCTTCCAGGTTTCCGGCATATACCGTTCCGGTGGAAGCATCGCCCGCAAGCGCGCTCTTCATCTCAACGAATAGACCGTTTCCGGACAGTTCCTCCATATTGATATCAAGCCCTCTTGTGCTTGCATCAATCTTTATTTTTCCGTCCGACACATCGATATTCATGTCAAACATGATCGCGACATCGGTGACATTCATGTAGAGATCGCGTTTGCCGGAGGTGTTGATCCCGAAAAACGCATAATACTTGTTCTCTCTTCCGTTAAATATTATGGATACCGATTTCAGGTCATTTGTCGTGACCGGACCTGTCTCGCCGTCATCATTTACGGGAAAAGGTTCATTTTCTCCGCCCACCGGACAAAAATCGCCGTTCGTGTCTATTTCCGCGCTGCTGTCAAGTACTGACAGACCGAATTCCCTGGCAGTACCAGATAGAGCTCCGGCAAGATCACGGAGGGAAATATATCTGTTGTTCGCATATTCATAGTTTATGGCTTTTATGATGGTATTTGGACCGCCGGCAGTTGCGACAAGGTTCTCGGATATTCTGTGTTCGGCAGCAGATGCCCTGATCACGGGCCTGAAGCTTAATCCCGAGGTCTTGCTGCTCTCCGCCTGGGATGCATCGTGTATTCTGTGCATGATCAGATCACTGTCATAGGAAGCGGCAAAATCGCAGAGACCGCCGCCGTTTAAGTACAGCATGTCTCCGTTCAGAACGAAACTGTCATAGCGGTCATTTCCCCATTTGATGGTGGAATTTGAGGGATCGAGCGAAAAATGCCCCCTCTTCTCTCTTTCCTCTTTGAGTTCATCAAAGCCGGTGATCATACGTGGACCGTGAAGCTTTATGAAATCGCCGGCGCTTATACCTGCGGCCTCATTTATAAGGCCTTCAACCACTGTCTCTTCTGTATAGGCTTCATCGTAGCCGGCAGCCTTTATTCGAAGTGAAATGAGCTCGCAGAGCGATCTTCTGAGAGCTGTCACGGAGGCATTTTGCGACTTGTTGTAGAGCTTTTCGTCGACGGTCAGTTCATAGGTTCCGTTGTTGTAGAGGGTAAGCTTCGTACCGATCAGAATGCTTTCGTTGCTTTTATCGAAATAGTCATATACATTCACATTATCGCCGAGTATCGCGGAATTGATCCAGACAGATGCAGCGGATGCAGCATTCTCTTTCACATCCTCCGTGAATTCCCAGGTTCCGATAAGATCCTTTCTGGGACGCGGAATCCTGGTGTAAAGCAAAAGACAGGTACATATAAGAAGACCGCAGACAATGATAAGAAAAGCGATCGCAAGTCCCGCGGTTTTGCTCTTTTTCTTTCTTTTCTTCCTTCTGGGCGGTTTGTAATAATTTCCGTATCTGCCCTGATTTTCAGCTTCGTACAATATCTGCTCTCCTTTTGCTGTCTGTCTCTATCCATTCATCGAGTGACAGTGGCGTATAATCGGAGAACATACAGAAACAGTTGATCATCTGGCACGGGATATGATAATCTCCGCTGTACTGATCGGATCTGACGGTCTCCCTTGTTTTGAAGATAAAATCATTGAGAAGATACTCATCGATGGTATTGTGAACATGACCGTAAAGCATCCACGTCTTATTGGCACAGTCATCTCTTGCGACAGGCAAAGCTTCATCAGGGGGGATCAGCCCGCCGGTCCCGGGCACCTTGTAGTGATACTGGCCGTTGTAAAACATGACCGGATAGTGGCAAAGCACCACCTTGCGGCCGTTGTCATGAAGCTCCGCATAGTCCCTGATCCATTCAAAGCGGTCGGTCCGGTAATTCTGGTTTCTGCCGAAACGGTCATGATTGCCCCTTACGAGATACAGTCTGCCTTTTAGCTTTTCCAGGACTGCCATGGTCTCCTCCGCTTTTCCGACAGAAAGATCGCCCAGGATCACGACCTCATCCTTGGCCTTCACCCGGGCGTTCCACTTTTCGATCATGTATTCATTCATTTCGGCGGCTGATGAAAAGCCGCGCTCATCCATCTGCGTATTCAGCGATTCATGGAAAAAATGGCAGTCGGCAATATAGTATCTCAACCCTTGAGACCATCCGTCTGGCGCTGCATATCCTCCACCACGATATCATATATCTCGCCGACGCTCCGCATGTACTCAAGTACAAGCCAGGGCTCGTTGGTGTGGTAGTGCAGTTTGAGTATTGCCTTCTCTCCGCCTATGTCATCTTCGCCGGTATCACCTGCCACCAGCAGGCAGTCTCCGTTAAAGTTGTCCGTAATATAGTCTCTTACCTCATCGACCAGATCGTCCGCCTCATCCTCGTCAAGTCCATACTTGTCAAGGAGAAGCTGTGTGTCGTATCTGAATTCTATGGTCTCCATCTGTCTGATTCTCCTTACTGCTGTTTTGCGGCCTGAAGCAGCTTATCCTTGAGCTGGTTTTCAATGGCCACAAGCTCCTGCTGGGCCTGGGCACGCTTTGCTCTTCCGTCCTTCTGGATGGCCATAACTTCATCGATGGTGGATATGAGCTGTTCATTGGTATGACGAAGAGTTTCGATATCGACAATTCCTCTCTCGGCTTCCTTCGCGGATTCTATAGTCGCGACCTTGAGCATGTCCGCATTCTTCTTCAGAAGTGCATTGGTCATGTCATTGACCTCGCGCTCGGCCTTTGCTGCCTGTCCCGCGTGTTCCACGCCGATGGCAATGACCATCTGGTTTTTCCAGAGGGGAATTGTATTCACAATGGTGGACTGGATCTTCTCAGCCATCACGGTATCCGAACTCTGGACCATGCGGATCTGGGGACCTGTCTGCATCGCTATGGTCCGTGTGAGCTCCAGATCGTAGAGTTTCTTTTCAAAGCGGTCACACTGTGCGGCAAAATCCTTTGCAGCCTGCGCGTCCTCCTGAAGCCCTGACTCCTCTGCCTTCTTCTGCAGGGCGACAAGTTCCTCGTTTCTGGCCTTCTCAAGCCTTTTCTTACCGGCTATGATATACATAGTCAGTTCTCTGAAATAATTCAGATTCAGATCGTACATGCGGTCGAGCAGTTCAACATCCTTCATGAGCTGAATCTGATGCTTCTCAAGCTCTGAGGTGATGGCATTTACATTGGTCTCGACTCTGGAATACTTGGCTTTCAGGGCGACAACCTTATTTCCGCCTTTTTTGAACAGAGCCTTTATACCCTTTTCGTTTTCCTCAACCTCAAAATCCTTTAACTGTGTGACCAGACCCGAGAGCATATTCCCGATCTCGCCCATATCCTTGGTTCTGACATTGTCAATGGCTTTCTCTGAGAAGTCCGCCATCTTCTTCTGCGTGCCCACGCCATAGTTCATGATGGCCTGGGAATTTGACAGATCGATCTGTTTGGAGAATTCATCAACCTGCGCCATCTCTTCAGGTGTGAGTTTGGCGTCCTGTGCCATTCCCTGATTGCGCTCTTCTGTTGTTACAACAGTTTTTTCGGGAGCTTTTTCCTTTTCCGCCTCTTCCTCAACCCCAAAAGTAAGGGTGGGAACTGCCTGCTGCAGATCTTCAAATGCTTCAGCCATTTTTTATCTCCTTCCTTTTTATGCTTTTCCAAGAGGGATCTCGTCCTGAGCGAGACCATCCTGGGCCATCATCGTCTTCATGACAGATATGTCGGTCGATATATCGAGAGCCATGTCGGTGAACATGCTGTCAAGGAGCTGTTCGAAAGCGTCATTGATCGTATCAAGAGAGTTCTCGATCTCGGCCTTTGTGTTTTTGATATTATCACCCTGTACAGGCTGTTTATCGAGCTCCACATATGCGGTCAAAAGCTTTGTTGTCGTAGGCAGGTAATAATCCATGAACTTTCTGAGATCCTGGGCGCTTGAAGGATCCTTCTTAACCTGATCAAAGATCCTCCGCATGATCTCTTCAAGCCTGTAGAGCTTTTCGGACATGATCATTGTATCCGGGATCTCGTCGTTTATGGCTCTCACCTGAATCAGTGCCCTGTTTCCGTCCTCGAGAATCCGTTTTACGTCGCCATTCATATCGTCGGTGACTTTGACAGCGGGCTCGCCGCGGAGCTGAGCATTGGCTTCTCTCTGTATCCTGCTGTTCTCAGCGGCTTTGTACTGCTCATATGCCCGGTTTGTAAGCATCAGTGTGGTCTTGTTGCGATCCATTCTGGCCCCGGGGAGAAGATTGTTCCTGATCATCTTCTCAAGATTTTTTATGAGCTCTTTAGTGGAAGTCCCCAGTCTGTCAGCCAGCTTTTCGATACTGAAATACTCTGCATTTCCAACTGCGGATCCGTATTCGTAGTACTTCTTTATAAGTTTCCTGAACTGTATGCCGGATACCATCACACCTGTACATATGAGGAATAAAACGCCGCACAGCGCGCTTAACCCGCCGAATATCGGTGCTGCGACAACAGAGGATGAAGCAAGGACTGCTGCGATGACCTGATTGACAATGGCACCGACTCCGGCAAATCCCATGCCGATCGATCCCAGAACTATCCTTACGACTCCGCTCGGGGGCTTTTTTCTGGTATTGAGGAAATATGACCGTTTCTGGTCATAGGCATAGGGTTGATATCCGGGTGCACCGGCTGTCTGAACCCGGTTTCCCGACGGAGCTGTCCCGGGTGCGCGGTATCTTACTGTGCCGTCAGGTGCACTGCCGTCGCGCACAGCATTCTCATAGGGCTTTTGAAACTGTGAGACAGCAAAATTTACGCGTTCCTTTGTCCTTTCACCGAGACCGTTGAAATTTCCGGTCTCCACGGCACGCGACACGTCGTTCAGTATTCCGCTTCCCACATTGAGAAATTCATTGACATCCATAGGCGCTAGTATATCACATCTTGTTTTTGTTGTGAATAGTCAGTTCTTTTATACTCTGAGGTCACCTTCGCCGTCGTCAGACAAAAGATCCGCCTCAGGCGCATCAGCCGCTGAAGTCGCAAGAGCGTCGCAGCGCTCGTTGTATTCGTCTCCGGCATGCCCTTTGACCCATATCCAGTTTATCCTGTGAGGTTTAGCTGCCTCAAGGAGCCTAAACCACAGGGCTTTATTCTTTACAGGCTCTTTTTTGCTGTTCTTCCAGCCGTTTCTCTGCCAGTTTTCAAGCCATCCCTCGTTGAATGCTTTTATGACATACGAGGAATCGGAATGCAGATCGACCATACAGGGCTTTTTGAGACTCTCAAGAGCAATTATGGCACCCATGAGCTCCATCCGGTTGTTGGTCGTTTGCTTATAGCCGCCGGAAAACTCGCGTTCGTGTACGCTTCCTTTTGAATCGACATATATAAGTACAGCACCATACCCGCCGGGGCCGTCGGGATTGCCTCTTGCTGCGCCGTCTGTGTAAGCCGTCACCCTGGTCATGAAAGGGGTTCTCCGTCCATTGACCATATGCCGGTCTCTTCGAATCTTTTAGCCATGGCTTCCGCGCTGCCTGTGATATCGGACGCGTATGAGAATCGCTTTAAGAGACCTATTGCGTTTCTTGTGACCGACGGACCTGGCTTTATCCGGTAATCAAACAGAACATCCGAATCCCTGAGTTCTCCCTCAAAGTGGTAATTGTCCAGATCGTTCTTTAAAAGCTCTGTCAGCTCCAGATCGTGCGTTGCGGCAAACATCAAAGCCCTCTCGTGCGCGAAAAATCTTAGGATCTGTGCCGAAGCGGCTATTCTCTCTATGGTGTTGGTACCTCTTAAGACCTCGTCAATAAAGCATAATACAGGTGGTGCAGCATGATCCGAAGCCGCGGTGAGCACGCGCGACAGTGCTCTTATTTCGACTACGTAATAGCTCTCGCCTCCCTGAAGATTGTCCGAGAGTGCCATTGATGAGTAAATCCTGAAAAATGGCGCGCTGTAGCTCTTTGCAGTCACTGTGTGAATGGTCTGAGCCATCAGGGCGCACAGCCCCAGAGCCTTTAACCATGTGGATTTACCTGATGCGTTCGCACCGGTTATAAGGATGCTGCGGTCAACCGTCATTGAGTTTGTGACTGCCCCGTCCTCGATGAGCACATGCCGAAGATCCCGTACATCAAGAGAGATGTCATCTCCTTCTCTCAGGTCAGGTACCGAGTAACCGCTTTCGCCCGAAAGAGAGGCCCTGTAGCAGCTTATGGATATCGCAGTCTCAATATTTCCCAAAAGGGTTATCAGTCTGTCTATATCTCTGCCGTGTTTTCCGAGCTCATTTATCATCTGCCTGAATTTGATCAGATCAAGATGGAGAAGTATGCGAAGGTAGTCGGCAAATATATCCAGCGGGTTTCCGGAACCGCTCGTCCTGGCTGACCCCACGAGCACCCCTGCTCCCTTTGCAAATGGCTTAAGAGCTGCGGCCGCTTCGGATAACGGGATGTTTTTCAGTCTCTTTGCAGCTTTTTCGCCGCAGATGATGAGTCTCAAAATGTAGACAAAGGTGGAGAGATAGGCATCACATTCCGCCTTCTCTCTGTAATATGTCACTACCTGATACAGGCATATGATGATCAGCGGAATAAAGCCCACTGTTACATTTACTGCCGTGAGCACTGCGGCGCCGATGACAGCTGCGATACCGATTATGTGAGGCACCAGGCTCTTTTTTGTCACAGCTGAAAGATTGTCGAGGTAGTCATAAACTGAAAATTTGCCGGAACCGCCAAGCTCCGTGAAAAGCATCTGAAGATCAAGTCTGAGCTCGCTGTCCGTGGTATAGAGACAGATCTCCTTTTCGAGTTCGTCAAGCTCCTCTTTCCTGTATGAAGGAGATCGGAGTCTGTTGTAGAGAACCTCTTCACCCGCCGCGGATCTGCAGTAATTTACGCGCGCAAAAAGATCATATATATCAAGGTCTGCAGCGGTTATATCATCTATGACATAAGGCTCGCTGTCCCTGTGTTTTTCAAAATATCTCGGCAGACGCGCAATCTCCTCCGGGGAATACTCCCTTCCGGGGCGCTGCCCGTAAGCATCCGCCAGTCTTTTTCTTCTCTGCGCGGCATAGCGTCTCTCATTGATATTGCCGAACAGGGCAAATACAAACAATATGCCGACTATGACAACCAGTATGTACCAGGGATCGCTCATACTTATGCGTTTAACTCCTTATCAATCCGCTTCTTTATCTCATATGCCGCAGCATAGATATCTTCGGGAGATGTGCCGATATTGAAGCTGCCGTCCCTGTATTTTATCACGCCGCCTATCATAGTTAACCGGACATTGCTCTTGGAACCGCTGTATACAAGGTTCTTTTGAATGTTGTTGACAGGCTGCATATTCGGGGTGTTCAGATCGATCATGATCAGATCGGCGAGTTTTTCTTCCGCGAGGACATCCGCATCCTGAAGGCCCATAGCCTTTGCTCCGTTCACTGTGGCCATCTTCAATACTTCGTGCGCGGGAACACTGGAGGCGTCATTGTCCTTTAATTTGGCGAGGACCGTGACCATATACATCTCCCTGAACATGTCAAGAGCATTGTTGGAAGCGGGGCCGTCAGTACCTATTGCAACAGGGATGCCGTGGGCAAGATAGGATGACACGGGTGCTATACCGCTTGCAAGCTTCGCGTTTGAGCCGGGATTGGTCACTGCGTACATCCCGCGCTTTTTCAGTATCTCCATATCGTTATCGTCGACATGTACGAGATGGTAACCGCCGCCGCCGTGATCAAACATGCCGATCGAGTCCAGAAAAGCGACGGGAGACATGCCGTATCTCTCCCTGCAGCCTTCGGTCTCAGAGGCTGTCTCGGATATGTGCGTATAGACCGGTGCGCTGTATTTGTGTGACAGGTCGGCGATTTTTAAAAGGAGTTCCTTTGAACAGGTGTATTCCGCATGAAAGCCCAGAATATACGAGTTGAAGGGATCCTTGCCGTTGAGCTCGTTAAACATTTCTTCCACAAGCTCCGGAGACTGTGAGAAATTGTTGACGGCGCCGACCTGCACCATTCTGAATCCGCATTCTCTTGCGGCTTTTGCAATAGTCTTCGGAGTGAGGTACATATCAAAACACGCGGTTATGCCGCTGGTAAGATATTCAAGAAAAGCGAGCTTTGTCAGCTGGCAGATATCGTCACCTGTCATTTTGGCCTCGACGGGAAAGATCTGCTCGTTCAGCCATTTATCGAGAGGCAGATCGTCTGCCCTTGATCTTAAAAGTGTCATGGCGGAGTGTGTGTGCGCGTTCTTAAATCCCGGCATCAGGAGGTTCCCGCCGCAGTCGATCTCTTCGTCAAAGCCCTTTTCAGGGCGCCTGTCGGTTTTGCCGCCCACATAGGTTATCCTTGAGCCGTCGGTATGGAGTTCGCCTTCAAATATGTCCCGCCCCTCCTCCATGGTCAGAATCCTTGCGTTGTAAAATCTGTAAGACATATTACACCTCCGTTTTATACTGCTTCTCCTATTCTTCTTATTGAACCTGTAAGGAGCCTTGTAAACAGCGGTGCTGCCTCATTCGCTGTGAGATTGACATCATCGCCTGACAGGAGTTCTTTGGTCATGCCGGCCGCCGCGTTTGCAATACAGGATATCCCGACAACGCGCATTCCTGCGTGCCTTGCTGCGATCACCTCGGAGACAGTGCTCATTCCGACTGCGTCCGCACCGAGGCTTCGAAGCATCTTTATTTCGGTCGGGGATTCAAAGGACGGACCTGTGACCTGGACATATACGCCCTCCTGCAGCGGAACGTGTTCATCAAAGGCCGCATCTCTTATCAGGTCACAGAGTTCCTCGTCATAAGCGTGCGTCATATCCGGGAATCTGGTTCCGAAATCGTTGAGATTGGGGCCGATCAGCGGATTGGGCGCAAAAAGTGAAATATGGTCTGTTATGAGCATGAGATCACCGGCCATAAAGCCGAAGTTGATCCCGCCTGCGGCGTTTGTCACAAATAAAACTTCGGCGCCAAGCCTCTTCATCACTCTGACCGGAAAAACCACTTCCCAGGGATCATAGCCCTCATAGCAGTGAACCCTGCCCTTCATGCAGACAACAGGTGTCTTGTCGAGAAGACCGAGTATCAGCTTGCCGTCATGACCCGGAGCGGTCGAGACGGGAAAGCCCTCGATCTCACTGTAGGGTATTTCTTCGGTTACGATCAGTTCCGCTGCAAATTCCCCAAGCCCCGATCCCAGGACCAGAGCCACCTTGGGCCTTAGATTAGTGCGGTCCTGTACGGATTTGACCGCTGATGCGATCCGCTCTTCATATTGCGCTGCAGTTTCAAGCGTCTTGTTCATGAGGCACCTCCTTTGAGACAAGTGTTCCCTGAAGTACGGGGTTCAGTGTGGAATATGTCAGCATGCTCACGGCATCCATACCGCCGAACTGAGTGAATTTGTTTATGAAGAATCCGTCGAGTCCGATGGCCTTGTCCGTGGTTATGATCTCGAGACTTGGAAGTATGAGCTTAAGTCCGGGCGTCTCGCCCATCTTTATCCGAATATTCGCGGGAGCACCCTTTTCCGCAAACGGATCAAAGCTTATGTTTATAAATCTTCCGGCTGCTTCCTCCGTAAAAGCTATGTCATTCTTTATGACAACATATCCGTATTCATCGGTTGCCGTATCGGAACAGACGGCTATATCGTAGAATTCGCCGTGCATATCGACGGTGCTTCTGGACGGTTTACCCATGAAGCCGCACTCTATCTCGTATTGACTCTCACCCTCATACAGTATGAACGAAAGCCCCGACGCGCCTGTCTTTTTAAACCCGATCCGTTTTATTCCGTCGGTAAAGTTGTTGTGAACAACCTGCATAAGAAGCGGAAACAGTCCGACACCTTTTATGTCAAGATCGTAGATCGTTCCGTCTAGCTTAGAGATGCAAAGCTGCCTCAGGCTTTCACTGCTCCGCGATCCGGCGCGTCTTTGAATATTGGAGGCCCTGCGGGAATTCGGGATGCGCGCCGGCGTCCCGGATCTTCGGCTCCCTTCGCGTATCAGGTTCGTATTCTTCGGCCATCCTCCGGTGATGATCGAACTGAGACCGCTGGTTCTGCCGGAAAGACTCTTGCACAGAGTTTTCAGTTCCGAGAGTTCCCTGTTGTTCTCGGGAAGGGGCAGCTCCACCGCCATGAGATCCTTCATTGCGCTTCTTATTATCGAACTCAGGCTCCCCTGCTGAAATATCTCCGCATTCCCCGCATTGGTACAGACCGTCATGTCGAGATCCGGATAGCAAAGTACATTCTGCCCCAGCATGCCGTTAAACGAAAATGCATATACGCCTCTGTCATCATTGATCCACACGTGGTAGCCGTAATACTCGCATTTCTCCATGCCGGTGTTTATCTGTACTTTGACCGACTGATCCACGAAGTCCGCGGGTAGTATCTGCTTTCCCTCCCAGACACCGCGCTGCATATAGAGCCTTCCAAGCTTGGCCATGTCCTCAAGGCGGATGAAAAGCCCCCAGCCGCCCTTGGATATGTTCTCCGGGCTGAGCTCCCAGAATACCCTGTCGATACCAAGAGGTTCAAAGAGCCTGGGCCTTAGATACTCAGTAAGCGTCTCGCCTGTGATCTTTGTGACGATGGCAGAAAGGATATAGGTGTTCATGCTGTTATATTCAAACTGGGTTCCGGGTGTGAAGCTGCAGCCGGATTCCATGTATTGTCTGGTCCAGTCATTGCCGGTTATGGCTCCGGCCTCGTTGAATTTCACGCCGCTGCTCATGGTGAGGAGGTGCTTTACGGTGATGGTCTCATTTAGGAATACATAAGAGAGAAGGCTTCTCTCATCCCGTATGATATCCGTGATGCGGTCATCCAATGAAAGCCGGCCCTCCCCTATGAGAAGGCCGACAGCCATCGCTGTGACACTTTTGCAAAGAGAATGTGTTACGTGCCAGTCATCCATCCGGTAGGGAGAAAAAGCGGTCTCCGCTATGACAGTATTTCCTCTGAGGATCATTATTCTGTGAATACCGGTGGACTTGTCGGCGGCAATCTTTTTAAGAAGCGCGCTTACCCAGGAGGATCGGATGCCCATTGATTCAGGGCTCGATCTGAAAAGCCCGGTCTCAATGTCCGATGTCCTCCTGAATTCAGGCTTTTGCGGTCTGTATTCGACTCTGCTGATCTCACCGGTTTTGCGGCCGATAAGATCTGTCATCATCTGTGCGACATAGAAATCGCTTTTTTGCATCCGGTCTTAATCCTCCGCGCAGACGACTCTCTTGAAGTTCTTCTTGCCTCTTCTGACGATGACGCCGTCGCCTTTAAAGGTTTCTTTGTTATAGCATGTCTTTATGTCAGTGACTTTTTCCTCGCCAAAGGTAACCCCGCCCTGCTCCACGGCGCGTCTTGCGTCGCTTCTGGTGGAATTGAGGCCGGCGGCCACAAGAACTCCCATAATGTCAATTGAGCCGTCCCTGAAGTCCCCGTCCTTAAGTTCTGCCACAGGTATGAGCGATGAATCTCCACCGCCCGCAAACAAAGCCTTGGCACCGCTTTGAGCCTTATTTGCCTCATCCTCGCCGTGGACCAGCTTTGTCAGTTCGAATGCCAGTATCTCCTTCTTCTCATTGATCCTTGTGTCATCCCAATTCTCCATCTCCTTTATCTGCTCGATGGGTAGGAAGGTGAGCATGTTGAGGCATTTCATGACATCGGCGTCATCCACGTTTCTCCAGTACTGGTAGAACTCATACGGAGTCGTCTTGTCGGCATCGAGCCACACAGCTCCCTTGGCAGTCTTGCCCATCTTCTTGCCCTCGGAATTGAGTAACAGCGTGATGGTCATGGCGTAGGCATCTTTGCCGAGCTTCTTTCTGATGAGTTCGGTTCCGCCGAGCATGTTGCTCCACTGGTCATCTCCGCCGAACTGCATCTGGCATCCGTACTTTTCGTACAGCATCAGAAAATCGTAGCTCTGAAGCAGCATGTAATTGAACTCAAGGAAGGTGAGACCTTTCTCCATACGCTGCTTGTAGCACTCGGCCCGCAGCATGTTGTTGACAGAGAAACAGGGGCCGATGTCCCTTATGAATTCCATGTAGTTAAGATCCAGGAGCCAGTCGGCATTGTTGACCATTATCGCTTTGTTTGCGCTGTCATCAGACGGCTTGCCGCTGTCGGAAAAATCGATGAACCGGCTCATCTGCTTTCTGAAACAGTCGCAATTATGCTGTATGGTCTCCACGGTCAGAACCTGTCTGAGATCGGAACGTCCGGTGGGGTCACCGATCATGCCGGTGCCTCCGCCCACGAGTGCGATGGGCTTGTTGCCTGCCATCTGAAGGCGCTTCATAAGACACAGAGCCATAAAATGACCTACGTGCAGCGAATCCGCTGTGGGATCAAATCCTATATAGAAAGTGGCACCGCCGCGGTTTATGAGATCTCTGATCTCCTTTTCGTCCGTCAGCTGTGCTAAAAGTCCTCTCTCTTTTAATTCCTCAAATACCTGCATTGGAATCTCCTCCTTGCATCTAATTGTTCCGGTGTCTGCAAAACGTTCATTTTTTGTGATCTTTGCAGTTCTGACATCATATCACAGAATCACGTCATTTACAATCTCAAGTATCTCACCGGCCTGATAAAGAGAACCGAAAGCCAGTATTACCGTCTTGTCACCCTTTGCCTGTTCGTCTTTTGCCGTTTGATACGCGGTTTTCAGTCCTTCCGCTATTGAACTGCATGATACGACGGCACAGCCAAAGCGCTTTTCTATCTCTTTCCTTAGCTGATCAGGCGACAGCGATCTGGAACTCTCGGGGGCCTGGGCAATGAATAAAGCGATATCCATGCCCGGAGTACCGGCCAGTATATCAAGCATGCTGCCATAGTCCTTGTCGGCCATAACGCCCATAAGCAGAATGAGTCTTTTCCCGTTTTCACACACATATGAACGGATGCTCTCTGACAGTGCTTCGACACCGTTTGGATTGTGTGCGCCGTCGAGAAGGATAAGAGGATCCGCACAGAGTATCTGAAACCTCCCGGGCCAGTTAACAGTGCCCAGACCTGTCCTTACAGCCTCCTCGGAGATGGTAAGTCCGTGCTCCTTTTTCAGAATATCGACGGCATCAAGAACAACGGCAGCATTATGGAGCTGATAAGAGCCCAAAAGACTCAGACAGATATTCTCTCTGCCCCTGTATGTAAATGTCTGTCCGACAGAGGCTTCAGTCCCTGTGCGGGTCATATTCTTTTGTCCGCAAAGGGCTGTCATATCGGTGATAGTGAGAAAATTATCCCTTTCTTCACAGATTTTTCTTATTACTTCCGTTACGGCATCCGACTGGGCATACAGTACCGTGAAGCCTCCGTGCTTCACTATGCCTGCTTTCTCGTATGCTATCTCTTCTACCGTGTTTCCGAGCTGCTCCGTGTGCTCGAGACCTATATGCATGATTAGAGATACAAGAGGTGTGCCGATGATGTTTGTGGCATCGAGGCGCCCGCCAAGTCCGACCTCAAGGACAACTATGTCACAGGAGCGCTGCTTAAAGTACAAAAATGCCGCCGCGGTCAGAAGCTCAAATATCGTGGGCTTCTCAATCATGCTGTCAGCGGCTTTTCTTACAGTCAGAGCTATATCAGTGAATTCCTGATCAGATATTTCGGTATCATTTATGCAGATTCTCTCGTTCACACGTATCAGATGCGGCGAGATATAGCGGCCTGTTGTATAACCGGCATTTTTCAGGATTGCTGACAGCATTGCGGCTGCGCTGCCCTTGCCGTTTGTTCCTGCAATATGGATACAGTTAAGATCATTCTGAGGATCACCCAGGAGCTTCATAAGTTCTCGCATACGGCGGGAACCGGCTCTTACGCTTTTCCAGTCCTCGCCTTTTATGAGTGAGAGTGCCTCATCCCAGTTCATTGATCCTTATGATTCCTGAAATATGGCAGAATAAATCTCTCCACAGCCGACAGTACAGCAAGCATCAGTATGGTATCGATGGGGAGCATAACGGCATTGGACAAAATGCGGCCGGGAAGAATGACAAGTATGGCCTTGTCATAGAGGAGCTTGAGCCACAGTGTGTTGAGACCGATATTGACAAAGATCTTGATCAGTATCTGCGCGATCAGAACATTTTTGACGGAAACGGGTTTTCTGTACAGGAACAGACCGTAGATCAGACCTCCGAGAGCCGCGCTGATCGTAAATCCCGGAAAAAACATTCCGGAGGGCTTGATAATGAATTTTATTATATCAAGAAGTGCTCCGAATATAGCGCCTACTGCGGGTCCGAACACATAAGCCACTATCTGGTTCGGAATGCCGGAAAAGCCTATACGTACATAGGGACCGATATCTATACTCGCGACGTAATTGAGGGCTATGGCAAGCGCCGCCATCATCCCGCAGAAGGTCACGGCGCGAACATTCTTCAATTCCCTGATAGAATTGACAAATATACTCTTTTTGTTTTCGGATGCGGTCTTTTCCATATCGTTTAGTTTCCTGTTTTCGCAGATGTTCCGGTACCTGCAACGGGTTCGGCAGACGCGGCCGGAGCGGCTTCCGCAGGCTTCGCGGCCCCTGTCATTTCCGCGACTCTCGCGTTTATCCAGGGGAGCTGTTTGCGCAGATATGCCCGCACATCAGCCGACTCCGCAGAAAAGCTTTTGCCGTTTCTGCTCCACACATTGTTATTTCTTGCGCGCGCGTCATCAAGAGCCTTCCCCTGCGCTTCGCCGAGGGTGCTGAGAGAGCCTGTGATACTCATCTCCAGATTTTTGACGACGGATATCCATTTGTCTGTATATGCCTTAACAAAAACCGGATCATTAAACAGCTTCGCAAAGGGCAGGAAATCGGCATCGTGCTGAGCCGACCAGTGTTCCGTGAATTCGAAGGCCGAGTCAAAATCCCACATGGGGCCCATTTCAACCTTTGATCCCGAAGAACGCATGAAGAAATAGATATTTGATCCCACAGGATCACCCTGACCAAGTATATCCCGCACCAAAAGCCACGAGGCAAAGCTGTCTGCGTCAATATAATTCCAGACTCTCTTATCACCGCTTGCGAGATATGCATCAACAGTCTGCATCCGGTTTTTTAAGGTTGATATCTTTGAACTGCCGACTTTTGTGTCCTCCGGATATTTCCAGGTATATCCGAAGAATCTCGGCTGAACGGAGGTCTTGAAATAATCACCGTCCTCATTCCACCAGTACGCGTCTTCTTCGAACAGATATCCCGAAGCCTGCAGGTTCATACGGGCAGGACCAACCTCAACAGATTCAGTCAGCGCATAGATACCCATGGGTTTGCCGTTCATCTCGACATCGACAAAGCGAAGCGCCGGTGTCCAGTACATCCCGAGCTTCTTTGATACCTCGAGACCGAGCCAGGTCTTTAAGTTGTCACCTGACTTTAACAGGAGCCATTCTCTGTCGGCGTGACCCGCACCGCGTCCCATCATATCCGCGGCCTCTTCAAGTTTTATCTTGTATGATTTTTTGCCGCTTCCTACTGCGCTGGTATTGCCCCGCACCTTGATCTTCATTGCGGCGTCCTTTATCCGGCCGCCCAATCCTGTGACACTCACACTACCCTTTACATATTCATCGTTGGTGATGCTTGCACCGGGAAGCCCTTCTTCAGGCGGATAAATGATATCGCACGTGGGCAGCACCCCGTCCTTTGTGGTGATCCTTATGACGGGAAGTGCCGCGAGAACCTGCGGCTTTTCTTCCGTGGAAGAAGCCTGTTGTGCAGGTGCCCCGCTTTCCGTTGCAGCAGATGATTGTGCCGCGGGCACTGCAGGCGCTGCTGGCGTGGAAGGCACCGGTACATCCGGTGTATTGGGGGTCGGTACGGCAGGTGTATTGGGGGTCGGCGCAGCGGGCGCCGGTGCAGCCGGTGTATCAGGCGTCGGAGTTGAAGGTACAGGTACTGCCGGAGCTGATGCAGCGGCAGGAGTCGGCGCTGCTGCACAAACCGATAGTTTTCCGTACCCCGGGATAAGCAATACAGAGGCCAAAACAGCTACGGCAATAGACACAGCAGCTGCTCTGTTCTTTCTTTCAGTGATCAGCTTTCCCTTTTCGTGCAAAATCAGATCTCTCCTTCCGTATCATCCGCGCTGTCCTGATCGTTATCCCCGCTGTCTTCTTTTTTCGTTATGCCGTCCTCAGTGAAATCAAATCGGCCGGCCTTATACATTGATACAAGATATACATTATCGTCGCCGTTTACCAGAACATAACGCATATGCACCGACGAATTCTCATCGCCGTATAAAAGCTCTATATCACCCCTGCTTTTTGTTTTTAAGGTCACGGTGATATCAGGATCGTCAAGTCCGTATTCCGAAAGATCAAGGGGCTCGTCAATTGCATAATCCGCAGTGAAGGTGCAGGCATCACCAAGGCGGCTTTCGATCTCATCGATATCAAGTTTATCGATACCTGCGGCATCCCCCGAACCGAGCCACCCGTCTTCGGATCGCGTGAATATGAATTCTCCATAACTGTTTGTTACAGAGTACTCTGTAACATCAGCCGTGTCAATGTCAAGAACCGAAACTGATTCATCCGCGCTGTCTTTTTCATCCTGTATCTCGTTGTATTTTCTGAGACCGAAAAACGCACCGATCAGCAGAACGAGGACAACCAGTATTATCAGCAGTCCCGCTTTCTTCCTTTTCATTTCTTCCTCCTGACAAGCCATATCGCAATACCGCAGATGATGATGGCGACCGCAGAGATGAGAGCAAATCCAATCACGGCAAGGAAGTTGCCAACTGTCATCGGTATCGTCAGATAGCTCTCCATGCTCTTGGCGGGAATGGTCACGAAGTCCGCAGAGAGCTCGACCATCGATGAGACCGTGTTGGAGAACAGCTTCTGGTTCATGTTTCCTATGAGTTCATCCACCTGATCGGTGAATATATATGCGCTTGTATATACCGCTGCCTTTGAAGTGCCGGAATCAAGTGTCTTTTCAGCCATGATACCCACTGTGTAGCTCTGTTTTTCGGCGCTCTCTTCGCTCTCGTTGCTGAGGAACGACTCATCCGAAGTCTTTAAGAGCTCCGTGATCTCTAAATCATCGGATGATGTACCATTTACAGGCTGAGCCTCGGGAAGGAATACCGTGCCGAAGCCCTCATTAGTAAGCGTGCCGGTTATCTCGTTGCCGGACATGAGTGTCGGCAGAAGATACACGGGTGAACCGAAGGCCGCATAATAGTGGCCGTTTGTGTAGTCAATGACTATGTCGTCGGTGAGCTCGAGCGAGTACCAGGCCAGGATCTTCTTGAAATTATCCATGCTTGAAGCGGACATGGCGTCGGGGTTTGTCACGACCAGAAGATCGCCGCCGTTTTCAAGGTATTTTATAACTGTGTCAGCCTCGCTGGGTGTAAAGTCCGATGCGGGTGCGATTATCATCAGCAACTCACAGTCTTCGGGAACGGATTCCGCTGTCAGAAGCGAAAGAGAGTCCGTCGTGATATTTGCATTGTCAAGCACCTTGGCAAAGGACTGATCAAGGGGCAGTTCATCATGTCCGCTTGTGAGATAAGCCTTCACAAGCTGGTCATCAGTCAGAGTGACATATTGGATGGCGGCCGTGACCTGACCCTCGATGTCATATCCGGTGGTCTGTTCGGTGTAAGTCTGATAATCCACCTGGGTCTGGTACATATCGCTGTAAGGAACGGCTTTGCTCCGGCCGTTTGTCTCATCAACCACTATGACTCCGGAGTAGCCGGGATCCTGCTCGGTGTACTTTTTATAGAATTTGGCATTTACGACCGGATCTATGTACTTGAGCTTTATGTTTCCGCCCGCGCCGGTGTAGCTCTTTAAGATGCGTTCCACGGTCTGGTCCTTGGTGGCCATGGCTTCATCGTTCTTCTGTGCAAGGAAATAAAGGGTAACATCGTCGGTCACCGCCGATGCGATCTTTTTGGACTCATCGCCGATTGAATATATCCTGTTGGCCGTGAGATCAACTTCCCTGATATTGTCGGGGATCTGGAGCGCCACCATATTTAATGCGACTACAACCGCTATCATCACCGCTATCATTGCAGTGCTGTATGCAGTGACTGACAGATTGGCCCTTGATACCGTGAATCTCCTCTTCTGAAGCACCTGTGAAGTAAGAAACAGGAAAAGAACCGTGACGGAAGCAAAGAAGATTATGCTTGTCAGATCAAAGCTTCCGAGGTAGATCGTCAGAAGTCTCCCGCTGAAATCAATGGTCGAATTGAGAATATCTTTGATCCATTCGGTTTTAATGCCGGCAAAGAGGTTGCTCATGAGATTGCAGGCAAGCAGAAGTACCACAGAGATAACGACGCTTATTATCTGATTGTCAAAAAGCGACGAAATGAATATGCAGATTGAGATCATCATCAGGCCGTAGAGCCAGTAGTCAAGTATATCCGCATAGTTCCAGAGATACGGAACATCGCCAAAGCGTCCCATGATGGGCGGCAGGATGCATATTACCGCGGTAGGTATCGAGAATACCGCTGCGATAGCAAGGAATTTACCCATCACTATGCCGCCAACGGAAACAGGGGCAGTCATGATCAGCTGGTCGGTCTTCTGCCTGCGTTCCTCCGAGAAGGATCTCATGCACAGAAGAGGCAGCATGAACACGAGCCCCAGAAATGCGGTGTTATACAGGGCTCCGTTCAGATTATTGCTAAGCCCCAGCAGATTATTCTGGGCAAAGAAGAACCCGAATACTATAATGTTGAGGCCGATGAAAAGTTCGCCTGTCACGGTATTGAAATAAGATCTGAATTCACGCTTGAATATTGCTTTCATGACTCTGCCTCCCCGCTTTCTTCATCGGATGGGAGGTCCGCACCCGCGCTGTCAGGCACTGCCCCGCTGTTATCATCAGCAGGTGTCTGAATCTCGTCGTTTTCATTATCAAATGAGGCTTCTTCGGAATTCTCTGCATCGTTAACTGAGGCTTCTTCGGAATTCTCTGCATCGTTATCAGAGGCTTCTTCGGGATCCGCTGCCTCGCTGTCCGCAGCTGTTTCCGTTTCCGCCGCATCGTTATCCGAAGTTGTGAGCTCGAGGAATACTTCTTCCAGAGAATGCTCCTGCGTGCTCATTGACATGACGGGTAAACCGGCGGCTGCAAGAGACTTTGCGATGTCTGCGCGTATCTCGTTCTCGGGGCGGTCACCCGCGTCTATTTCGACAGTGACCTTTATCGAACCGTCGTCTGCAGTCTCACCCATATCTGTGCTCTTTACGCTTTCAAGGCCGGAGAGAGCCTCGGATACGGCTTCCCTTTCGCCGATGACTGTGATGTTCATCGTCACGGTCTTTCCGATCATGTGCTCGAGTTCCTCGGGCGCGCCCTGGGCAACAAGCTTTCCGTGGGAAATTATCATAACCTCATCGCAGACCTCATTGACCTCGGAAAGGATGTGTGAACTGATCATTACAATGTGATCATCTTTGAGGGATCTTATGATCTCACGCATCTCAAGGATCTGCAGGGGGTCGAGGCCCACAGTGGGCTCATCGAGGATTATCACATCCGGATAACCTGTGAGCGCCTGGGCGAGACCGACACGCTGCTTATAGCCCTTGGAGAGATTCCTGATAAGACGGGAACTGTAGTCCTCAAGGCCTGTCAGCTTCAGGATATCGTTTATCTGATCCTTTCGTTCGCTTTTGGGAACAAGCTTGAGTTCGGCTGCAAAGTTCAGGTACTCAAGCACGGTCATGTCCTGGTACAGCGGCGGTATTTCGGGAAGATAACCTATATGCTTCTTGGCTTCTTCCGGCTCCTTTACTATGTCCAGACCCTCGATGGAAACCGTCCCGCTGCTTGCGGCTATGTAGCCTGTCATGATGTTCATGGTGGTGGATTTGCCGGCGCCGTTGGGTCCCAGAAATCCGTAGATCTTGCCTTTTTCCATCGTAAAGCTCAGATGATCCACTGCCTTGTGATCTCCGTAGGTCTTTACGATATCCTTTATCTCAACCAAGGTAATTACCTCCTTTCACGCATAAAGAAAGGTATAACATCAATTTGTGTTCAAATTGTGTTCATTCATGAAAAAAAAACGGAATCTGCTACCTGACCCCCGTGCTCCCGAAACCGCCTCTGTCACTTCCCTTAAGGTGTTCACATTCCTCAAAGGTGATCGCGGGCTGGTTTTCGATGATCCTGAACTGACAAATGCGGTCACCGGTTTTGATCTCAGTGTCCCTGACGGCGAGCGCGGGAAAATACCACTGGTCATTGTCACCGCAGTAGGAATTGTCGATGACACCCATGTGGTTTGTCTGAATGATGCCGAAATTCTTAAAGGTGGAACTTCTTGGCACGATGTGCGCCTCATATCCCTCCGGAAGCTCCATGGCTATACCCAGAGGTATCAGAGCGAATTCGCCCTTTTTAAGGCTCACATCCCCGGAAGAACGCAGATCGATCCAGTCGCTTTTTCCTTCTATGTATTCAAGCTTGCCTATCTTGTCAGAAAAATACTTTACGCGTATGGTAAGACTCATATCTATACAAAACCATCAATAGGGCTGCAGGATATATGCCGTGTGTCCTGGTATCCTGAGGCCTCCTCCGAAATCAACCGTATCGTCGGATATGAGATCTCTGGCACGGCCCGCTTTTGCGTCAAAGTGCGCAACCACCTCGTTGTCATCCATATTGACGGCAACCAGCATTCTTTCATCGGTACTCTCCCTGACAAAGACACAATGCTTGTTCTGAAGCACGAGCTCTGTGAAATTCCCGTAATTTAGTGCGCTGCTCTCCTTCTTTGCTTTGGCCATTGCGGCGATCTTATCGGTGAGGCCGTTCCATTCGGGCTTGTCAAAGCATGGCCGCAGTGCCGGATCACCGGCGGACTTATCGCCCTTTGCGCCCCACTCGCTTCCATAGTATACTGCCGGAATTCCCGGCATGGTGAACAGCATGCAGTAGATGAGAGGAAGATTTCTCTCATCGTTTAAGATGCTCGCAACTCTTGTGACATCGTGATTATCCACAAAATTAAGAAGATGCATGTGGGTATAGAGACACCAGGGTTCGGGTCCGAACTGTCTCTTTAACGAATGCACTATTTCGAACAGATTATAGCTGTTGAAACTGGAATAAAGCCCCTTATAGCACTCGTAATTGGTAACGGAATGGCACATCTCGGGATTCATTATCTGCTTGTAATCGCCGTGGAGCATTTCACCGAACAGGAAGAAATCCTCCTTCCACAAGGATGTGGCGGATCTGAGACGCTTAAGAAAATCCCTGTCCACACAATATGCCACATCGAGTCTCAGACCGTCTATATCAAAGGTATCGATCCAGTATTTAACGCTCTCGAGCAGATAGTTTACCACGGCTTCGTTTCTGAGGTTAAGCTTTACAAGATCAAAATTGCCTTCCCAGCCCTCGTACCAGAGGCCGTCATTATATCCGTCATTCCCGTCGAAATTGATGTAAAACCAGTCGCGGTATTCCGATCCCTGCCTCTTTTCAAGGACATCCCTGAATGCAAAGAACCCGCGCCCGGCATGATTGAACACACCATCCAGGACTACCTTTATACCTGCCTTGTGAAGCGCCTTGCAGACATCGGCGAAGTCCTCGTTAGAGCCCAGTCTGCAGTCGATCTTCCGGTAATCTCTGGCATTATAGCCGTGCGTGTCCGATTCAAATACAGGATTGAAAATGACGGCATTCGCACCGAGCTTCTGCAGATGCGGGATCCAGTCCTTTACCTTTCCTATCCGGGTGACCTCTATACCGTCATTTTCATAAGAGGCTCCCACAAAGCCCAGCGGATAGATCTGATAGAAAACGCTCTCGTCATACCACATTTCGCACAGACTCCTTAAGCCACACCGGCCTGATCATCCTTCACTTTATCAGGTGCTTCATCTGCAGCGTCATTGCTGTCATCAGCTTCTGAAAGTGTCATGTTCAGCGCATTGCAGATGTCATCGGCATCGAGGCCGTGTACCATCGCAGCCTGCTCAAGCGATTCCATCTGGGCCGAGGGACAATAGATGCAGCCCATGCCGCAGCGCATCAGAAACTCCGCTGCTTCAGGATATTTCATCACGATCTCACCAACGAGCATGTCCTTGGAAACAATTCCGCCCTCAGAAGATCCGGTCGGTTTATTGTCTGCTGCAAGTTCCTCTTCGCTGCCAAAAAGCAGATCCTTTACAGTAAACATATATATTCCTCCGCAAAACTATATCTGTTTATGATCAATCTGTCATGATACACTCTTTCAATTTAAACGTCAAGAAAGAGTACTTTTTTCAAAAAAAGTATTGACACACAAACAAATGTTCGATAAAATACAAACGAACAGATGTTCGGAACAGGCGTTTGGGAGGTGCCGGATATGAATAATACAATGATCGATTATGAGACGCGCGTAAGAAGAAACCGTATGAGAAGAAACCGCGAACTGCGCATACATATTGCGATGCTTACGGCAGCTGCAGGCATCATCCTTTCAATATCGGTTTTTGCACTCAGTTCCGTTCCATCGGATGCAAGCAATGACAACGGTCCGCGTGTTTATAAGTATTATACGAGCGTTGCGGTGCTGCCCTCCGATACAGTGGAGAGTCTTGCAAAAAAGAGCGCATGTTCCCTCGGAGAAATGCCTTCCGCATCGGATGAGATCAGGCTTGCCGGTGAGATCCGCTCCATAAATCATCTTGAAGAGGACGAGCTTCCTCTCGCAGGCACGAATCTGGTAGTTCCTTACTACTCATATGAATTCCGCTAGATAATAGCAGTTCACTGATCTGTAACTTATACGGATCAGTCGAACATATTTTCCGAAAGTATGTTTGCTTCTGCTGCGGGATGTGTTATAATACATGAGTAAACAATCGCAACGCAAGGAGGTAAAAAATGTCTGACCGTTCACTCACGAACAAACAGCAAGAAATACTCGAATATATCAAGCAGGAGATACTCGAGCACGGCTATCCTCCCACAGTACGGGAGATCTGCGATAAGGTAAAGCTCAAATCCACCTCAAGCGTACATGCTCATCTCGAAAAACTCGAAAAAAACGGCTATATCAGGCGCGATCCCACAAAACCCCGTGCCATAGAGATATGCGATGACAGCTTCCAGATGGTAAGGACAGAGATCACAAGCCTCCCTGTCATCGGCCGGGTTGCAGCGGGAGCTCCCATACTCGCAGAAGAAAATGTCGAGGAATACATACCCCTGCCCGCCTCTTTTGTCCCGAGGGGTGAATCCTTCATTCTCAATGTGCGCGGAGAGTCCATGATAAACGCAGGTATCTTTGACGGTGACAAGGTTCTGGTCCAGTCCTGTAATACCGCAAACAACGGCGATCAGGTGGTGGCGCTGATCGATGATTCCGCGACAGTCAAGACCTTTTACAAAGAGAAGGGTCACATAAGGCTCCAGCCTGAGAATGATACCATGGAGCCCATCATAGTCGATAATTGTGAGATCCTGGGCAAGGTTTTCGGCGTATTGCGCCTTTATTAATCTCCGGCAGAAACCTGTAAGCTAAAATATCAGGTATTCAGTGTTTTTTCTGAGATATTATCCGTCATCTCAGAACTTCCAGCAGATGTGAAAAATATTCCGGCAGCGGTGCATCGGTTGATACCGTTTCACCGCTGACCGGATGAATGAAATCCAGCGTCTTTGCGTGAAGACACTGCCCCTGCGGCAGCTTGAACCGCGTCCTGATCACTCCCCCATATACTTCGTCATTGAGAACCGGATGATGAATGTGAGACATATGTACCCTGATCTGATGAGTCCTGCCGGTCTCAAGCCTGCAGGAAATATAGCTGATATTGTCATCCGGAAAGTATCGCAAAACATGATAATGTGTGACAGCGCGTTTCCCTGAACCCGCGGCACACACTGCCATCTTTTTCCTGTCAGTTTTGCTTCGTGCGATCGGAGCATCGACCGTACCATCCTCAGACGGCATCCGTCCGATCACCAGTGCGTGGTATTCCCTGCCAAGACTGTGGTCGGCAAGCTGGGCGGCTATTCCTGCATGGGACCTGTCATTTTTGCATATGATCACAGAACCGGTGGTATCCCTGTCGATCCTGTGCACTATGCCCGGACGCAGGACACCTCCGATACCTGATAGTGAGCCGCCGCAATGAAACAGTACTGCATTGACCAGTGTGCCCGATGAATGTCCAGGCGCCGGATGGACCACCATGCCTTTGGGCTTGTTGACAACGATAAGATCATCATCCTCGTAGAGAATATCGAGAGGAATATCCTCCGGCACTGCTTCAGGGAATTCGTCAGGCGGGATCTCGAGCAGGATGCGATCGTCCTCTTTCACCTGATAAGACGGTTTGAGCTGCTTTGACAAAATCTCTTCGCCATCAGGGCCGAGCATATTTACCATACCGTTCTCTATAAGTTTTTTTATGGAAGAACGTGACTTTTCGGGATAAAGAACAGCAAGGAGCACGTCAAGCCGCTCGCCTGCCTGCTCCTCATCCACGTTGAAGACATATCTGTTCATTTCATCTCTCGGAATCTGTCCTGTCTTGTGATACTGATGAAAGCCAGATCGTGCTCATTGTAATAAAAGAGAAACAAAAGCACCAGTACTGCACAGGAGACTGTGACATATATGTCCGCAACATTGAATATGGGGAAATTGATTATCACAAAGTAGATAAAATCAACGACATATCCGTTGATCAGTCTGTCTATCATGTTTCCTATGGCCCCGGCAGAAAGAAGAGCAAGCAGGATATGGATGGGGTTGTATTTCTTTTCATCAGGAACTATGAGCAGTATATAACAGATCATAAACAGGATCAGAACTGCTATCAGTACAAGAAAGAACTTCTGATCCTGCAGCACACCGAAGGCTGCGCCCTTATTCTCGAGATAATTCAGCTCAAGGATACCGTGTATGAGGGATACGGCGGGTCTGTCCTTGAGTTTGGAAGTCGCGATCATCTTGCTTGCCTGATCAAGTCCTATCAGGAGTATCACAAGACACAGATCAAATATCAGGAATTTCTTTTTTCTCTTACTAAGATGAAACATCAGGAAATGACCTCTACCCCTTTAATAATCTCTTCGTCGGTTATATCATATACAATTTCGGCAGAGCCGATCCCGTCAAGCAGTATGAACCTGATCCTGCCGTTGTCGGCTTTTTTGTCGGATTTGACAAGCTCTGCTATCCTTTTTGGATCGATACCCTCTCTCCTTGTCGGCATTTTAAAGGCAGTGAAGGCATCGGTTATGCGTCTGACATCCTCTTCCTTAAGCATCCCGCGCTCTTTTGAGATCGCCGCAGCCGCACACATTCCCAGAGAGACGCATTCTCCGTGTAGCAGGTTAAAATCGCAGTATTTCTCGACAGCGTGGCCTATAGTGTGGCCAAAATTCAATATCATCCTTAGGCCGCTCTCCTTCGGATCCTTTTCCACAACGTCGCGCTTTATCCCGCAGCTGGTTCTTATCATTTCTGACAGTATGCCTTCATTTCGGCCTGTTATCTCTGATCTGTTGCCGCATAGCCAGTCAAAATAACCGCTGTCCGCTATCAGTCCGTGTTTGATCACTTCCGCAAAACCTGCCGCAAACTGTCTTTCATCAAGCGTAAGAAGCGTTTTCATGTTCATGAGTACAAGTTTCGGCATATAAAAAGCACCGACCATGTTTTTGTAGCCCTTGAAATCCACCCCTGTCTTGCCGCCTATGGATGAATCACACTGCGAAAGCAATGTGGTCGGAATCTGTATAAATGATATACCCCTTAAATATGTCGCTGCGGCATAACCCGTCATATCGCCGCACACACCGCCGCCCAGTGCTATGAGCACATCTTTCCTGTCAAAGCGGTTTTTTATCAGAAAATCATAGATATCCGCGATAGTATCGAGGTTCTTACTCTCTTCGCCGGCTTTAAACACATATGAAAACACATTACCGGACACGGATGAAACAGCGTCCGTCAGCTCCTTAAGATAAAGCCCGCTCACTTTGCTGTCGGTTATCACGGCAACGCGGCGCCCCAAGAAGCCGAGATCAGAAAGCTTCTGTGCAAGAATTTCGAAGCTGTTATCAAAAACTATGTCGTAACAGGGTCTGCCCTCATAACTGACAGATAGATCGTTCATGAAAAATGTATCCTTTCAAGACCATCAATAAGCCTTCTAAAAAAACAGGTTCCACCTCATTGAATAAGTGGAACCGGGTTTGTAAACTATGATCGTTCAGCTCTGGCAAAAGATCATCTGCCGGCCTGTCAAAAACCTCCCTGACCGATGCCTGAGATAAGCTCCTGAAAGTCTCCGGAGATATCAACACTTGCAGGAGTGATGACAAATATGTATCTGGATATCTGCTGATGATGACCTTCTACTGCATAAGCCGCACCGAAAGTGAAGTCGATTATCCTCTGAGCGACATCCATATCAAGTCCTTCGAGATTCAGCACAACCGTCATATTAGACAGAAGAGTGTCTGTTATATCGGTCACCTCATCAAATGACGCAGGTTTCTTAACTTTTACTTCCATTCCGCCGGCATTCATGGTATTTCCGCTCCTCCTAAATCCTTTTACAGGTGCTGCGATAGATCTGGATGATGCTTTTTTTGCAGGCTTTTCAGGTATCCTGTCAATGTCGCGGTCATCGGGATCTGCTTTTGAAGAGGACTGTCTGCTGTAGGAGGGTTCCGGTGCTGCACTTGCCTCGTCGTAATAAGGATCATCCTCGTCGTCGTCGTAATAACCGCCCTCTTCATCTTCACTCATATGAAGCTTGTTAATTATAAGATCAAGTACTCCTTTTTTTCCGGCCATTTCAAAACCCCCAGATAATTTGCTTTTTTAACAAACAAATATTATCGGATAAATATTGTGAATTGTCAATAGCGAGGCTTATTCGAAAATCAGTTCGTTCTCATCAACCGTAGTAGTGTCGAGCACGATATGGTCATATACGCTCAGGCCGTACGTTGTGCCGGGCTCCACGATGGCGTACTCATCGTTCTGATACAGTATCCGGATCCTCCTGAAATCGGCATATCCTTTATTTATGTTATACACGCCGATCATTGACTCCTCCCTCGCCACGGTATAGGTTGATGTTGATTCGGGCCTGACTATCCTGTCGCCGCTCCGTAATACCGACTGATCCAGATATACCTCGGTTTCTGTCGAATTGTATATGGTGGTTTCCACAAATTCCGTGGACTGGCTTCCGTCCTCCAGATATATCTGCCTCAGAACACCGTCTTTGCCGCCGCTTGAGGTTATATAACCTGCCGGAATGACGAAGAATTCCTTTTCAACTATCGCGGAATTGGGAATTTTCAGCCCTTTCTCGTCATTGAGTTCAAGTTCAATATTCAGATAGCGGTCTGTACAGAAGGTGGACATTGAATTATTAAATGTCAGGAGAACAAAGGCATCACCTTTTTCATCGATATGTTCGCTTACACTGGCCCAGCTCTCATCCTGATTTTTCAGGAATCTTACTCTCACATAGGACATGTCCGCGAGCTCTTTTGCCCGCTCCTCGCTATCAACCTTTATCGCGACCGACCAGTCCTCTGAGGTGATGAGCTTATATACGGGATCTCCGGCCTCAACCAGCGCATTTCCGACAAGCTGGTTCTTGGTATACTCCTCGTTGTCAAATACCGATGCACTTATCTGTTCAAAATCGAGATCCTCAAATCCGTCCGTTGAATAAACCACGACCCCCGAATCCTGTGAGTTTTTATAGTTGATGGAATTAAGGGACTCGCCCTCATTTAAAGACAGAATATTCTGCAGGATATTGCTGTTTGTAAGCTTTTGAACGGTTCCGTCAAGACTTAGCTTGAAATCATATACAGAATTGAAATGATCGGGCGAAAATCCCTCCGTGTAGGTCACTATCTGTGTCCTGAGCTCTCCCAGATCGGCCGAAGTTAGCCTCGGCGAATCGGCACTCTCAGCGTTCAGATAATCTATCAGCCTTCCAGAGGAATCAATGGTATAAACAAGATTACCGACGGCAACTCTTTTGCCCTCGGTAGCAAAATAATTGACATAACCCGCGCCGTCGCTCGTTACGATCGTCTCATCCCTGAGAGCTATGCCCTGATATACATTATCAAGAGAGAGAGAACCCTCTTTGACCTCGTAACCTGTCACATGCTTTGAGCCCATATAACTGACTATACATATGAGCAGGTATACGAGGATGACTGCAAAAATGATAAATCCTATGTTATTGGGAATACCCCGCGGGTATTTCGTTATCTTACTCTGGGTACTCAAAGGGAGATGATAACGCTGGACTTAAGATTCTCCGGGATATCCTGCTTATCTGTCGATATGCTGAGGATCATATCGATGCTGTATTTCTCGGAAAGCTTTTCCAGTTTTGCAACAGTCGCAGATATATCACCGTCTCCGAGACAGGATATATCAAGAAAGCTGTCCATATAGATCTGCTGTAAGTCATGATCCTGTGAGATGATGCCTGCAACAAAACCGATAAAAGCCTCGGTGGATTCGATACCGAATTCGTGGACATCTATCAGGCGGATCTTGTTATTAAGCTCGTACATGTGCTTGGTGTTTTTGTCAAGAAATACGACATTACCCAGAATGTTTTTAACTTCTTCATTTACCTTGTCAAGAAGGCATTTTGTTTTACCCTTGCCCTTTTTGCCTACAATAAGCTGAACCATGCCGTTTCCTCCTCAAATGTACAAAATAAAATATTGTAAAAAGAATTATAACCCGTAATCGGGAAAAAGACAACAGATAAAATTTCTTAATGGCACTATTCGTTAATGAGCCGGAGAATCCTTGTCATATCTGTATAAAGCGTTCTGGTTTCCGGCTCCTTCATTACAAGCGACACATATTCATTGCCCGCCGAATCACTGGAAAGCATAATCAGGCAATGCCCCGCGGCAGCTGTGGTACCTGTCTTGCCGCCGATTACGGTGACGCCCTCGGGAATCTCCATCTCACCGGAAAGATACGCGTTGGTATTTCTGATATCAATCGCAACTTCGGTTCCGTCCGCAGTGCGGTAGGATGAGATATACTGCGGAGTGTCAATGATATCCCGGAACTCTTTATATGACATGGCCTCATTGAATATAAGATAGAGATCATAGGCGGTAACATAATGCTCACGGTCCGTCAGCCCGTGAGGATTGACAAAATGGCATCCCGTCGCGCCAAGTGACCCTGCTCTTTCGTTCATAAGCTGTGCGAATCTGTCCACACTCCCGGCAATGTTCTCGGCTATCATGACTGCCACATCGTTTGCGGAGTAAATGAGCATTATGTGGAGTGCCTGATCCAGTGTCATCCGGTCGCCCTCGTTGATCCCGAGCTTCTGGGCGCCCTTCTCCTGGATATTGACATTGGCCGAGGCGGTTATTGTCTTGGTGAGGTCACCGTTCTCAATCGCCACGAGAGCCGTCATTATCTTTGTGAGGCTTGCGGGATTGATCTTTTCATATACGTCCTTGGCATATCTTGTCTCACCCGTCGTCACACAGAAAAGTCCAGCACAGATATCCTCGCCGAACTCCAGATCCGCCCTCGGTACATCTCCGTCAGGCACGCACAGTTTTTCAGCATAAAAGGAAGCCGTGCGCGGTGTAGTTGCACTGTTAAGTACCGGCTCGTATGGAAGCGGAGACGCACTTCCGCATCCGCATAATATGAGCGGGATTACAAGCGAAGCCGCGATAATTGATTTAAATTTGGATATTACGGTCTTTTTCACGATTCTCACATTCTCATATCATAAAGCTCTTCGCGCTGGTAAACCGCCCAATGCGGGTCATCCTGCCGCATTCGCACACTCAGCACGCATCCGATACCCGCGTATATGGACCAGAGTGAAGTAAGTCCCGAAGACACAAAGGGAAGCGGAATACCAGTATTGGGCATAACCCCTGTGGCAACCCCTATGTTCAGGAAGCCCTGAAAGCCTATCCATACAGCCATACCGGTCGGGATAAGCTTGCCGCCGAGGTCATTTGCCCTTGATGCTATTATCAGACAGTCGATCGCTATTCCGAGTATCAGCAGTATTACGGAGCAGGCACCGATAAATCCGAATTCCTCTCCTATTATCGTAAAGATAAAGTCCGTCTGCGATTCAGATATATAGCCGCCGCTCAGGACCGAACTCATTTCGTTTGTATCAAAGCCCTTTCCGTGGAGCTGTCCGGAGCCGATAGCCATGAGCGAGTTCATTGTCTGGTAAGCCTCCGTCATCGCATATTCCTCTGGATGTAGCCATGCGAGTATCCTTCGCTGCTGGAAGGGCCTCACTATCGGTGAATCCGGCATAAGCGCAAGATAGAATACAACCGGTACACCGACCATCGCCGCGGCCGACATTGCCGCCACAAGCCCTGAGCTTATGCCCCCGATGAACATAACGCACACAAATATCGTTGCAAGCATTATACTTGTGGACAGATCGGGCTGTCTGTACACCAGAAATATGGGCGGTATCACAAGTCCCAGACATATTAAGTCAAAAAAAACATTCTTTATCCGCTCGCTGTTCTTCATGATAAACGAAGCATAAAACAAAATCAACAACAGCTTTGCAAGCTCGGCCGGCTGGAACTGGAATCCGCCTATATTCAACCATCTCTGTGCGTTATGTGAGGATACGCCGATGGTGAGGACGAGAACAAGAAGCACTATGTTCGCGATATAGTAGATCCAGCGGAATCTCAGTATGAAGTGATAATCAAAAAAGGCAACAATGACTGCAATGGCGAGCCCTCCAAGGAAACCGTGAAACTGATGTACGGCGGTACTCTCATCGGCACTGTATATCGAAATAATGCCGATGACAGTGAGCGCACTGCACAAAATGAGAAGCAGATAGTCGATACTCTTAAGTTTGCTAAATAACGTCTTCCACATATGTTCCGGCCTGTCGGTTAATCAGCGTTTGCCTCGCCGCCCATGAGTTCCTGTGCGGTTCCGGTAACAATCTGGTCTGAATCCTGCAGATCATAGTAATAAGCAAGTACATCTTTGGTTATCTGCGCGGCGTAGCTCGAAGTATATCCGTATGCTATTCTGGTCGCCACAGCTATTTCAGGATTGTCATAAGGAGCATAGCATACAAAGAGCGCGTGATTCGGTCTGCTCTTCGATTCCTGCGCGGTACCGGTCTTTCCGGCCACCTTTATCGCGAAACCTTCGTAGTCCGATCTGCTCTCAACAACCTGACGCATACCCGCATGAATCGCGTCCCAGTAGGAGCTGTCAAGATTCACATGATTGCGGATATCCGCGGATTTGTCATAGAGAAGATTCCCCTTTCTGTCGACCACGCGGTCGATGAGCGTAAGATTAAAGCATGTTCCGCTGTTTGCGACTGTTGATACATAGCGTGCCAACCCCACTGTTGTAAAGGAGTTGGTACCCTGTCCTATCGCTGATCTGACAGAATCCTTATCCGAAATCATGGGCTCATTTTCGTTGATCTCGATGCCCGTTTTTTCGGAAAGACCGAACATATCCGCATATTTCGCAAGCTTCTGCACTCCTCTGTCCGATGAGTAATTGCCGTTAATCATACCGAGCATATATCCCACATCATAAAAGAAATAGTTGCAGGAGTTCTTGATCGCTCCAGTGACATTGAGAGAACCGTGTGCTCCGGGCCAGATCCAGCATTTCGGTTCGCCGTAGACCTCCTCAAAGGTTCCCGTACATGTCGTATGGCTCCCCGTGGTGATCACGCCCTCCATAAGACCTGCTGCGGCCGAAACCATCTTGTATGTGGATCCGGGAGCTGTTCTCTGCTGGGTCGCATAATTGTACTGCGGATTCGTGAGATCCGCACGTATTTTTGCAAAATACGCGGCATCGACGCCGTTTGTCATCATGTTGTTGTCGTAACTCGGATATGAAACCAGAGCAAGGACATCGCCTGTGTTTACATCCGTGATCACTATCGAACCGGTACATGGATCCAGGGCAAGCTGGGCAGGCGTGATGTCCAGATTTTTGATCCTGTTCTGCATCCAGGTGAAGGCACTCTCTCCCCTTCGCTCCCACAGTGACGCTTCATCCTCCGGGAGAGTGACGGCATTCTGCTCAAGCAGAAGATCACATACCATCGCACCGGTGATCTGATCGTTTGCCAGCATAAAGCGATACAGCCTCTTTTCAAATTCCCTGCTGGTATTGAGTTTATCAAGCAGCTGGCTTACGACTTTGTCAAAGATCTGTTCGGAATCGGAATACTGGTTGTCCAAAGGCAAAAGCGATACATTTACCCAGTTCATTGAAATACAGTATCTTATGTACTCGGACAGGGATATGGTCTCGTCGGTCGTCCATGCTATATAGGTCTCATCCTCCCTGTCAACCAGGTTGCTGTCTATTATGCCGCTGTCGTACAGTATCGTTGCCATAAGGCTTTCGTAGACCTGATACTCAAGGGTCAGATTTTCATAGGGCGTAAGCGCTGTCTTCAGCTCATCCTCAAGCTTTGTCAATACTGCTTCTTTTTTGGCCTCATACAGTTTCAGTACCTCGCGCTCGGTCTCGCCCGCATCATCAGCTCCGAAATGAGACGTATCAAGCACAGAGTTGTTGAACATGGCATAGTAGACATCGTAAATCGGTATCATCAGCTTTGAACCCGAAGGAGCGTTGTCCGGTGTATATGAATGTATGTTGACGAGCTTGGCGATTATGATACCGGCAAGTCTCTCCTCGAGGATGTCATAGCATGCCTTCTGGAGATTCTTGTCGAGCGTGATGTAAACATCGGCGCCTGCGGAGGGATCTATGGATTCGCTGGTATCGATGACCTGTCCGACTTTATCGACAAAGACGGTTTCCTGCCCCTTCATGCCCTGAAGCTCCAGCTCCATTGACTGTTCTATGCCGGTTTTTCCGACGGTGTCGTTATTGTCGTAGGACGGCTGTTCTTCCTGGAGCGTGACAAGCTCTTCCTGCGAAACCTTGCCTATATAGCCCAGGATCTGCGAGAAGCATTTCGGATCAATATAGGTTCTGGCAGTTTCTTCAACTATTGAGATTCCGGGAAGTATGTCCGAGTTTTCGGAGACATCGGCGACTGTCTCATCGCTGACTCGCTCGGCAATGGTGGTGGTTATGTATTTCTGATAACTGTTAAGACTCATTGCATAGCGGATCGACGCTATCCTGATCACCATTTCCCTTGTATAGCCGCTTCCGGGCATAAAATCCTTTCTGTGTTCAGGATCCGCGTACTCGCCGATTCCGAAATTGGTACACAGATCAGCTATGACCTGGGCCGCGGTCTTTATGCGCTCCTCGTACTCAAGATCCTCTATCGATGCATGCCCGTAGACATCCGCGAGAAACCGCAGGAGCGACACACCGCTCACCGTGAATACATATTCGCCATGATCGACTTCCACGGGGAGATTGCGTATAACATCGTCGCCATTTTTGGTGAGAATATTGACAAGTGCACAGATCGCGTCATTTATTGTGCGGTTTCTGCTCTTTCCGCTCTCGTAAACATCTTCTATGGTGACTGAATTGGAAAGCTCGTTGTAGGCCAGCAGATTCCCGTTGCGGTCAAATATTCTGCCTCTGGTGCCGGGTATCGAGCGCTGCTTTCTTATCAGCAGCTGAAATGAATCAAGATAATCCGCTCCCCGCACGATCTGAAGGTCAAAAATACGCCATATAAGAACGCACGCAAAAAAACTGACAAGGAAGATCAGAAAGAAAAGCCTTGTCCTGACAAATCTGAAAAAGCCTGCCAAAACCTCCCTAAACAAACTTTTTCGCCCTCCTTAGCTCATCATAGGAGAAATTATCGTCCACAAAAATATAAAACGGTATTATAAAGAGCGAGATCACTGTCGTGAGTATAACCTCCGGAACTATCACTTCACGCATGTAAAAACCCAGATCGAATCTTGCCCTCAGAAGAAACATGAATACATAATTCAGAAATTCGAAGACAAGATCCGTGACTGCGACTATCGGTATGTATACAAGCAGGGAATCCTTCGGCAGGCTCATGCATAACATACCCACAAAAAAGCCAAGGAACATGAGCATCGCGGCGTGATATCCGACAAAGTTGCCGAAGACCAGATCGATCAGAAGCCCCGAGAAGAAACCAAGCAGAAGTCCTGTCCTGTCGCCTCTCATGACCGCAAAAGCGACGATCAGTATGAGCAGGAAATTGGGCGTGACGCCGGACATATCGGTGTCAAACAGCCTGACAGCAGAAGCCTGCAGCAGAAACGAGATGAGCATCGCAAATGTGTAGAATAAGAATCTCTTCATCTTTGCAGCTCCCCGGAAACATCGGCGGATAACTCCTGTTTCATCGTGAGTATCACAAGTACTTCGCTTAGATGATCAAAACTAGCCGCAGGTACCATCTCACCGGATTTTGTCAGATTATTGGGATCCTGCTGTATGGAACTTATGTATCCTATCAGGATGCCGGGCAGATATTTGTCGCTTATATCGCTTGTGACTATCTTGTCGCCGACAGATACCTTGTCGCCGGGATCCACAAGTTTTGACCATGTGATCTTGCCGTCCTTGTATCTCTCAAGTGAGCCGGATACAATAAGGTTTTCGGACGCGGACAGAACCTTTCCGGATACTGCCGCTTCGTCTGATATGATAGCCTGTACCCTCGCCCAGTTGGTGCCTGTGGCCGAGATTCGCCCCACAAGTCCTGAGCCCGCGATAACATTCATATCGATCTCTATACCGTCATCCGTACCCTTGTCTATCAGGAAACTGTGATACCAGTTGCCGGCATCCTTGGCTATAACCTTTGCTCCCGTCTTTTCAAATGCCTGATACTGCGCGTCGAGTTCATAGAGCTCACGCAGGTTCATAAGCTCGTATTCATCCTGCTGCAGATAGATATTCTCAGTGGTGAGAGCTTCTATCTGCCTCTTTAATTCCTCGTTCTCTGCCTGAAGCGAGCGGATGTCGCCTATGATCTCGCGCCTGTCCATCAGCCACTCACCAGCCATGGTAAGGCCGCGCTCAAAAGGAGCCAGGGCCGTTTCCACGGATGTAAAGACGCGGCTCTGACCGATATCGGTTATTGACGTGGCGAGAATGAGCACCACGGACAGGATCGACAGAATGAACAGGAGATATTTACCCGGTATGGAAAATCGGACTCCCGTGCTTTTTTTTATTACCGGACTCACCTTTATTGATCACCGGACTCATTTTCCGCCGGCATCGATGTCATATGCAAGCGTCCTGTAGGAGTTCTCTCTGATAATCTTGGCAAGGCCCATCGAAACCGAGACTACAGGTATTTCCGAGAGGTTTATGTTTAGCGAAAGGCCGTCTGAGAGATGCTGCGCGAGGTTTCTTGTCTGAGAAGCCCCGCCGGTCAGGTAAATGCCGTTCTTATAGACATCTGCCGCAAGCTCCGGAGGTGTGCGCTCCAGAATGGCTTTCACATTGTCGAGTATCTGGTCAAAGTCGTCAATAAGAGCGACATCAACAAGTCTTGAAGGTATCTGGCGCTCTACGGGAAGGCCTGTGACTATATCCCTTCCGTAAACCGTCGCATCCGTGCCGCTGCTCTCGAGATCCGTCAGGGATATGCGCAGGTTTTCGGAGGTCTTCTCACCTATTATCAGAGAGAGTTCTTTTCTTACCGTGCTTCTTATCGTATCGTCGAATTTCCGGCCGGCGACCTTCATAAGCTTGCTTATTACGATGCCGCCGAGAGACAGCACGGATATTTCGGTTGTATCAAAACCGACGTCTACAACCAGTACGCCCTGCGAGTTCATAACATCTATATTCATGCCCAGGGCGTCTGCCACGGCCTTCTCAACAAGCATAATCTCCTTTGCACGGATATTGCTGTCCCGGATCAGGTCCCTGAATGCTTTTCTCTCGACCTCGGTCACGTCGTGCGGGATCGCCACGTAAACATCTACCGGCCTGGACTGACCGCGCATCTGGGCGTTTATAAAGAGCCTCACCAGCGTCTCCATGTGGTTAATGTCGGCTATAACGCCTGCAGATAAAGGATAGGTGATCTTGATGTTTCCCGGTGCCTTCTCATACATGTCATATGCGGAATTGCCGTATGCAAAGACCTCGCTCTTGTTCTTTATCGCGATCATGTTCTTTTCCACGATCACGCCGTCCTTGGCAAGATCATAAATTTTAATATTGCTCGTTCCCAGATCGATACCAAAAGTGTTGGCGCTCAACTTTTTCCCCTTTCTAAATCTTCATAAGGCCATGTTCGGAAAAACTGTAATAACAGCCGTCCCCTATTATCAGATGATCCAGAAGCCTTATCTTTAGCAGTCTTCCGGCTTCGCAGATCTCGTCGGTCGATTCGATGTCATGCCGGCTCGGCGACGGATCTCCGCCCGGATGGTTGTGCAAAAGTATGATGTTTACCGCTCCGTCTGACAAAGCACGGATGTATATTTCCCTCGGCGAAGCCAGTGTGCCGTTCACCGTACCTGAGGATATCTCGCTTGATGCGATTAGCCTGAGCCTCGAATTGAGAGATATGAGCATCAGGTGTTCCGTGTCCTTGTGTCTCATCTCCTCCATGTAGTAGGCAGCGACCTTCCGGGGCTTTGCAAAATCAAGCGTCGGGCGTATCTTTTCCGTCGAGATCCGCTTTGAGAGTTCTGTTATGCACCTGAGCTTTATGGCCTTGACCCTGCCGATGCCCGGTATCTTCATAAGATCAGCAGTGCTCAGATGATACAGATTTGCCAGTCCTCTCTCCTTTGCCCCGCCGGATTCAAGAATGAGCCTTCCGATCTGCATCGGCGTATATCTGCCGGAGCCGGTTCTGATTATGATGGCCAAAAGCTCGGCGTCGGTCAGCGCAGACGGCCCCAGACGTTCAAACTTCTCATAGGGAAGCAGCTCTTCTTCTATCTCCCCCTCACGTATCATGCCCGCAAGCGATATAGCCCTGCCGCCTGCCAAGCCCCCGTCGTATTCTTTTTTTCTCATTTCGCCCTCCGTGCGCGCTCCGGGCAGCAGGAAGCGAATGCAAAATATTATAACACATTGGAGGTATTTTGGGAAGTCAAAAGCCCCTTATCCTTGAGGGACTGAACTGTCTTTAATATGCCGAGTTTGGCATGCGGCCAGGTGAGTCCTCCCTGAAAATATACTGCATAAGGTTCCCTCATGGGACCGTCTGCCGAAAGTTCTATCGATGATCCGGACACAAAGGCGCCTGCCGCCATAATGACATCAGAGTCATAACCCGGCATAGGTGCGGGCTCCGGCCTAACAAAGGAGTCCACCGGAGCTGCGGACTGGATACCCTCGCAAAAAGCCACAAGTCTCTCGGGCGTATCCAGAGTTACGGACTGGATAATGTCGTATCTCTCATCCGATCCTTTGGGATCGCACTGGAAACCTAGTTTACCGTATATTTCGGCTGCAAAGATCGCGCCTTTGAGAGCTGCAGCTGTCACAGAGGGCGCAAGGAAAAGCCCCTGATAAAAGCTTGGAAGCACCCCGAGAGTTGCACCAACCTCCCTGCCAAGTCCCGGTGAAGTGAGCCTTCTTGCCGCATTTTCAATATATTCCTCTTTTCCGGCGATATAGCCGCCTATGGGGGCAAGTCCGCCGCCGGGATTCTTTATAAGAGAGCCCGCGACAATATCAGCGCCCACGTGTGTGGGCTCGATGGTCTCGACAAATTCACCGTAGCAGTTGTCAACCATGCATATGACATCACTTTTGATGCCTTTTATGAAGCTTACTATCTCGCCGATCTCTTCAACCGAGAGAGTGGGCCTTGAGGCATATCCTCTTGAGCGCTGGATCTCGGCCATTCTGGTATGTTCGTTGATCGATCGCCTGATGGCATCGAAATCCGGCTTCCCGTCAGGCCCAAGATCGGCCTGCCTGTAAGTCACGCCGTACTCGGCAAGCGAACCTCTCTGTTCTCTTATTCCCAGAACCTCGTCCAGAGTATCATAGGGTTTGCCGACAGGCGAAAAGATCTCATCACCGGGTCTTAAATTGCTCATTATCGCCAGGGTTATCGCATGTGTGCCGCAGGTTATCTGCGGTCTCACAAGAGCCGATTCCGCGCCGAAAAGATCCGCATACGCGCGCTCGAGAGCTTCCCTGCCGATATCGTTGTAGCCGTAGCCCGTCGTACCGTACAGACAGGCCTCGCTCACATGTGCATTCTGGAATGCACTCAGAACCCTCATCTGATTGATCTCTGCGGTCCTGTCTATGGCCTCAAACCTCTTTTTCAAAGATGTGAGCGCCTCTTCTCCGATGGTGAGCGTCTCTTTGTCAATACCGAACCCGGCCATGTATTCCTCATAAGTTTTTCCGGTCATTTCCATTTTTCTCCCGCTATGCGCATTATCTCATCAAGTGCATCCTCATCGGAGGGAAATTCTCTCCTGTCTATGAAGATGACATCCTTCTCTCTTTTGAACCAGGTCAGCTGTCTTTTGGCAAAGTGTCTCGTATCGCGCTTTATCAGTTCGACAGCCCTCTCGAGTGGTATTCCGTCTCTGATATGCATTACCATCTGCCTGTATCCGAGGCCCAGCATTGACATTTCATCGCCTGTCATGCCTTCGTCAAGAAGAGAGCGGACCTCACTCTCAAGCCCCTCCGCTATCATCATATCAACACGTCTGTCTATGCGCTCGTACAGCCTGGCTCTGTCATCGGTGAGCACAAAATAGAGCGAATTATAAGCGGATTCCTTTTCTCTCTGTTCCCTGTTGTGTTCGCTTATAAGGCCGCCTGTCATATGATGGTACTCAAGAGCCCTTATTACGCGTTTTACATTATTTTCATGGATCTGCGCCGCTGCCTCGGGATCGGCCTTTGCCAGCTCCTCATGCAGCCTCTTTACTGCGGCTTCTCCCCGGGTTCTAACCTGTTCTTCAAGCGAGGCCCGGTAAGCTCCGCCGTCATTTTCCTCTGAGAAATCTATATCATACAGCACCGACTGGATGTAAAAACCGGTGCCGCCCACGATCATCGGGAGCTTTCCTCTTGAGCGTATTTCTTCTATTGCCCTGCAGGCAGCATCCTTGAACCGGTAGACATTAAACTCCTCGTCCGGATCCAGTATGTCTATCAGATGATGCCTGATACCGTGCATATCACCGGGGGATATCTTATCGGTCCCGATATTCATTCCGCGGTA
>JAILGA010000034.1 GCA_024697225.1 Lachnospiraceae bacterium | reverse complement strand
CCTGTAAGCAAGCCTGAACTGATGGCTCGTTTTGATGATGTATTAACAGACCGGAATATCAATATGGACCGGATCGATGCTTTTACACAGGATCCGGATAATATCGGAAGAATGATCGACGGTAAGTATCTGATATTTAAGACTTCCGGATCTACGGGAAACCCTGCGGTCGTGCTGTATGATAAAGGGAATATCGATGTATCTTCAGCTGTTGCTGCATTTCGCACATTTGCAAGAAAAGAGGATTTCCGCAGGTTCATGAAAAATGGCAAGAAAACAGCCGGTGTATTTGCGGACTATGGTTTTTATCTTGCCTGTGGGATGTCAAGATATCTGCAGCTCAAAATGCCGCATCAAAAGACGAAGATCACAGTTGATGTCAATGCTCCCGAAGAGGAGATAATAAGACAGCTGAATGATTTTCAACCTGCCATGTTGAGCGGATACCCTTCAAATCTGGCTCTGCTTGCGGACTTTGAGGAACTGGATATTCATCCGGACGTCGTGATCACGGGCGGTGAGCTTCTTACGGAGGAGATCCGCAGAAAGCTTACGGATAAGTTTGGCTGCTATGTTCAGACACATTATTCCTGCACAGAAGGCGGTGAGATAGCCTGCGAGTGCGAGGAAAAGCATCTTCATATCAATGAGGACTGGGTGATCGTGGAACCGGTGGATGCGGACAATAAACCTGTTCCCTTTGGTGAGATGTCAGACAAGGTACTGATAACCAATCTGTCAAATTATATACAGCCCTTTATCCGTTATGAATTAACTGATCGTGTGATAGTTCATAGTGAGAAGTGCAAGTGCGGAAGAACCACTTTGTGGCTGGAGATAGAGGGAAGAACCGACGATATTCTGGAATTTGATAACGGTGTTCGCATAGCGCCGATGTCTCTGTACAAGATCCTGGAGGAAGTAAAAACGATCCGCAGATTTCAGCTTGTCCAGAGAGCGGCTGACAGGGTGGAACTGAGGATGATATCGGATGAGCGGGAGACGGCCTTTGAACAGGCAAAACATGACCTGCAGCAGTTCTTTGAAAGTAAAGGGCTGACTGTAGAAATCATCCTGTCATATGATCCTCCGCAGGCAAATAAGATCAGCGGTAAGTTTAAGCATATATACAGGGAATTTGAGTGCAACGCGGCTATACCGGAAGCAAAAAATGAGCGAGAACAGTAGAAAATATGTCGCCATAGATCTCAAATCCTTCTATGCTTCCTGTGAATGTGTAGAAAGAAATCTTGATCCGCTCACAACCAACCTGGTTGTGGCGGATAAATCGCGCACAAATAAGACGATCTGTCTGGCTGTATCGCCCGGCCTTAAATCTTTTGGTGTTCCGGGACGCCCTCGTCTGTTTGAGGTGGAGCAGATAGTCGGACGTGTCAACGCCGAACGCGTGCTTCGTGCACCCGGGCAGAAGTTTTCAGGTTCTTTCACGGATGTCTCGCAGGCATCCGATCCTTCGCTGGCACTCGATTATATAGTTGCGCCGCCTCATATGGCGATGTACATGGATGTCAGTACCAGGATATACAGTATCTATCTTGACTACGTGGCCCCGGAGGATATTTTTGCATACAGTATTGACGAGGTGTTCATCGATGTGACCGCCTATCTTTCTACATATCGCAAAACCGCGCATGAGCTGGCAATGCAGATGATCAGACACGTACTCAAGGAAACGGGGATCACCGCAACTGCCGGGATAGGCACCAATCTGTTTCTCGCTAAAGTTGCAATGGACGTGGTTGCCAAACACGCGGAGGCAGATGCTGACGGAGTGAGGATCGCAGAACTGGACGAAAGATCGTACCGCGAAAAACTCTGGGAGCACAGACCTGTCACGAATATCTGGCGTATAGGAAAAGGAACGGCCGCAAAGCTTGCGCAATATGGCATATACACTCTTGGTGATATCGCGAGGGCATCGCTCTCAAATGACAGATACAGCGGGGAACCTCTTTTGTATAAACTCTTCGGGGTGAACGCAGAGCTTCTCATCGATCATGCCTGGGGTTACGAGCCGACTACGCTTGCGGATGTAAAGGCATATCAGCCGGAAAACACGAGTCTCAGCAGCGGCCAGGTGCTTCAGAGACCTTATGAATACAATGAGACCAGGATCATCGTCAGGGAGATGACGGATCTTCTGGTACTGGATCTTGTGGATAAGGGGCTGGTATGTGACTCTGTGGTCCTGACCATCGGCTATGATATCGAGAATCTTACGGATCCGGAGCGGCGCAGGAAATACCGCGGAAAAGTCGTCCTTGATTACTACGGAAGAGAGGTCCCGGAGCATGCGCACGGAACCGAGAATCTCGGCGAGTATACGAGTTCTACGAAAAAGATCATGGAAGCAATGATGAGGCTTTTTGACCGCGTGGCTGATCCTTCGCTACTGGCAAGGCGGATCAATGTGGTGGCCTGTAATACTATGCAGGAGGATATGGTTTCAGGCAATGAGGAACAGCAGCAGTATGAACAGATGGATCTGTTCACGGATTATGTCGCGAGAGACAGGGACAGGGCGGAGGAAAAGGAGAAGCGTGAGAAAGAGAAGAACCTGCAGCACGCAATTTTGGACATCAAAAAGAAATACGGTAAAAACGCGATCCTGATGGGTACGAACCTACAGAAGGGCGCAATGACAATCGAGCGAAACCAGCAGGTCGGAGGGCATAAGGCGTGAGGCATCTGGGAAAATATGCCGATATAATAGATCTGCCGCACCACACATCCACCTCACATCCGAGGATGCCGATGTCCAAAAGGGCGGCGCAGTTCTCACCTTTTGCAGCACTGACCGGCTATGACGATGCGGTGGATGAAACTGCCCGCCTGACCGATGAGATGACGGAGCTCACAGAGGACAGGCTGGCGGAGATACAGTGGCAGCTGCAGCTGATCGAAAGGCGGATGGTGGGGGGACAGCCCGGCTGGGCAAGGATCACCTGGTTCATCGATGACAAGAAAAAGGAAGGCGGCTCATACAGGACGATAGAAGGCACGATCAGGAAAATCGACGGAAATGAGCGCGTGATCATTATGTCGGACGGGACGAGGATACCCGTAAGTAATGTGATGAGCCTGGCGAGCCACGCGTAACTTGCCGCGAGAGCTTATACTGTTTTTTTCAGGTGGATTACCTACTGTTGAGTCATTTTTCGACCTGCAGTAGGTATTTTTGCGGGTGTCGGGCCTTCGTTTTATCTACCGCGGGGCACTTTTTCTGACGGTTAGCAGGTAATCTGGCGGATTGCAGGCCTTCGTTTTACCTACTGATTGCCGTTTTTCAGGCTTTTGGCAGGTATTCTTGCACTCACCGATGCAAAATCGACTTTCGGTCGAAAATGTATTGACAAGAGTTCTGATATGCCACATAATAAAAACCGACCGAAAGTCGAAATTCTTGATGTTTAAGTCAGAATGCGAATAAGCTGAATATGAAAACCGGTAAAAAACAGAGAAGATGAATATTGAAAACAGGAGCTGCAATAAGAAAAGCTGAATGCGAAGACCGGCTACAGAAAGAGATAAGATGTCCAAAGAAAACAGGGGGCCGAAATGAGAAAAGGTGAACGTAGAAAACAGGAACTGCTACAGATCGCATACAGGATGTTTATAACCCGTGGATATGAGAATACAGGGGTTGAAGACATCATAGAGGAAGCAGGAATAGCAAAAGGAACCTACTATTACTATTTCGAGAGCAAGGAGCAGACGCTGGAAGAAGTAATCGGAATGATGATCGATGAGGAAATGGAAGCTGCCAAAGAGATAGCGGCGTCGGATATTTCTGTTCCGCAGAAGATCGTCGGAATTATCAGCGCTGCGCGCCCGACGCAGGAAGAGCAGCCAATCGAGGGAGCACTCATGCGTCCGGAAAACGTCCTTATGCATAATAAGATAAGACAGAAGCTGATGAGCGATATGGTCCCCATTCTGGCAAAAGTAGTTGAAGAGGGCATAAACGAAAAAATATTTGACTGCGATAATATACCGGAGCGTGTCAGGATGATGCTGGTCGTAAGCGGTGAAATATTTGATGAGGGACAGTTCACGGAGAGAGACGTAGAGGTATTCATCGATATGACAGAAAAACTGCTCGGAGCTAAAAGCGGAACAATGAATTTCATAAACAAATTGATAAAAAGATAACTGTCAAAGCACAGCAAAGGGTCAGATAAACTGTATCCGGAATAAATTATCAAGTAGATGACCGGATCTGACCAATCACAATTCAAAGGTAGTACAGGTGAAAGAAAAGAGCAATTTCGGTAAATTCATCCTTCTGTGGTCGGGGGAACTGATATCTTCAATTGGCGGCGGGCTGACAAGCTTTGGCCTTGGTGTATATATCTTTTCTCTGACTGGCAGCGCCGCAAATATGGCGCTGGTGACGCTTCTGGGATTCCTTCCCACGCTTTTGTTCTCTGTTCCGGCAGGAGTTCTGGCGGACCGATATGACAGGCGACTTCTGATGATGATCGGAGACGGATGCTCGGCGCTTGGGATTTTTTACATCCTTATCTGCATGCATAGAGGCGGCGCAACCCTTGCACAGATATGCATCGGGGTGACGATAAGCTCAGTGTTTTCGGCACTTCTGGAGCCCTCATTTCGCGCGACGATAACGGATCTTCTGACGCCGGAGGAGTACTCAAAAGCAAGCGGACTGGTCTCTCTGGCGGGCAGCGCCAGGTATCTTTTTTCGCCGGTGATCGCCGGATTTCTGCTAACGATAAGCGATATCAGGCTGCTGCTGGTCATTGATATCTGTACATTTATCCTGACGGTCATAAGCGCCGCGATAGTAAGAAAAGGCATAGGCAGCAGTGCTTCGGGAGAAAAGGAGCCCTTCTTTGGGAGCATGAAGGAAGGCTGGTATATACTTTGCCAAAAGAAGGGCGTGATCATGCTTGTTGCGATCTCATCCGCGATCACCCTTTTTATGGGTATGTTCCAGATACTCGCGGAGCCGTTGATACTGTCTTTCAAAGATGCAAAAACACTCGGGATCGCAGAAACGATCTGTGCGTGCGGCATGCTTGCGAGTGGAGTGATACTGGGAGTGAGAGGTTTGAAGAAGCATTATGTCAGAGCTCTGGGGCTATCGCTTGTGTCAGCGGGCATATTTATGCTGGGTTTCGGACTTTTTGAAAACATGATCACGATATGCCTTTTCGGATTTGCCTTTTTTGCAGCATTGCCCCTGGCAAATAACTGTCTGGACTATCTGGTGCGGACCAATATCCCTGATGATGCGCAGGGAAGAGCCTGGGGATTGATCGGGTTCCTAAGTCAGATCGGATACGTCGTCGCATATGCGTTATCCGGTCAGGCAGCAGATGTACTGGGAAGGATCGGAGGCCGCGGTGTCGGCAGAGGCGCTGCACTGGTTGTGATTCTGGCAGGCGCTGCACTCGCGATGACGGCTGTTTTCATCCTGATCTCAAACGAGATAAAGCTTCTTGAAATAACGAATAACAGGGAGGTAGAAAAATGAACGGAAATCAAACGACAACCCGCGAAGAAAAGCCTTACAAATACAGACCGGTGCTCTTTTTTGCGCTGGCATATCTTTTCACATGGATATTCTGGATCCCGGCGGGTTTTTTGTCACCGAACATCGGAGCAGTACTCATGCTATTGGGACTTCTTGCACCTGCAGTGGTATCGACCGTATTTGTGCTGGTGTCGGGTTCGGAGCTTCTGAAGAAGGACCTTAAGATAAAACTGATCGGGCTGTATAAAGTCAGATGGAAAAATGTTATAATTGCCATTGTGCAGTTTGCGCTGATCATTGTCTGCTCGATCCTGTTGTCGCTTCTTTTCGGACAGCAGCTTGACCAGTTTGCGTTTACTGAGGATTTTTCCTTTACCGGTGTGGGAGTAGCGGGTGCGCTTATAACCGTTACGCTGGCGTCGATCATTGAGGAGGTCGGATGGAAGGGCTATTGTGAGGACTCGATCGGCGCATATATGAACTGGTTCTGGGAATCTTTGATATTTGGGACGCTGTGGTCGCTCTGGCATATTCCGCTGCTGTTCATTCAGGGAACCTATCAGGCGGGGCTCATGGTCAATCCGCTGTATGTTGTTAATTTCTTTGTCAGCGGAATACCTTTGGGCTTTATCATAACCTGGGTCTATCTGGTAAGCGACCGCTCCATTCTCGCCTGCATGATCTATCATCTGTTTGTGAACTTCATGCAGGAAAAGATAGCTATGACGCCTGAGACCAAATGTGTAGAAACAATCGTCGTGACCATCGTCGCGATTTTCATCGTGATCACAAATAAGGACATGTTTTTTGAGACGAAACATGTGGGAAGACTTCTCGAAACGCGCTACAACGATGTGTGTTAAAAACCGGGACAACATTTATCGAACTGCTTTCATCTTAGAGGTAATCTGATGGGTCATGAAGAAGTGATATATGAAGATCATGGTAGAAAAATGATCACACGTGACAGAGATATACGTGAACCGCTCTTTGAGTTTCTTGAGGAGCAATACGGAAAGATACGGATCATCGAGGAGAAGATGATGGGACGCTCGCGCGCCGATGTAGTGATGGTGACCGAGACTGCACTGATAGGTCTTGAGATCAAAAGCGATGCCGATACATACGCCCGCCTGTCGAGGCAGATTAAGGACTACAGCCGGTATTTTGACATGAATTTCGTTGTGGTTGGAACGAGCCATGCGGGTCACATCGCGGAGCATGTCCCCGAACACTTCGGAATAATAACTGTGGAGTATGTTGAGGACAGCCTGGATTTCTATATTTTGAGAAAGCCGGGGATAAGTCCGGATCTTGACATGTCGCTCAAGATAGGCATCCTCTGGCGGCCCGAGCTTGGCCAATTGCTTGATATAAACGGGCTTCCGGCTTATAAACAAAAGAGCAAGCAATATGTCAGAAAGGTCCTGACGGATCGTGTAGAAAAAGATGTTTTGAACAGACAGATCTCGGAAGTGTTATTTGAACGCGATTACAACACGATAGAGGAACAGATCGAGGCGTTTCGCAGGGAGAATACGAAGCATCGGGCTGGCCGTCGGAAAAGAAGGCGAAAGGCATGATGCAACATTTTCGCGTCTACTTTTCTTGACTGGTACAAAGAAATGTGACGGTAAGGAAAAAGTGACACTCAGGGTGAGTCTGTCTACATCGGTGCGTCCACCTCGACATTGAACGGAAGTTTTTTCAGGATGTCTTTTTCTACATCTACTCCGGGGTAGACCTCGGTCAGCTTAAGCCCGTTCTCTCCGAGCTCAAACACGCATCTCTCGGTGATGTAGACGACCCTCTGGCCGTTTTCCTTTGCGCGCTTGGCTGAAAAACTGATGCTCTTTACGTGATCCACGAACTTTCCGATCTCGCCCTCCTGACGAATGGTGACAACGCCTTCATTGTCGTCGACAAGCAGTCCTTTTGTGTTGAAGGTGAGACAGAAAACCACCGTGGGTGTCTTTGCGGTTATATTGGCGAAGCCGCCCACTCCCGCAAATGAGCCGGGGCCTTTGTGGGCATTTACGTTGCCGAAACGGTCGACCTCAATTCCGCCCATGAAGCAGATATCAAGTCCGCCGTTGTTGTACAGGTCGAACTGGTTTGCCATATCATAGATGGAATCGGCACCGATGACCGCCCCGAATACCTTTCCTGATGCCGGGAAACCGCCCACACCGCCGGATTCTACCGTGAGCGTGATCTTGTCAAGCATACCGTTTATGCGCGCGTATTCCGTGACTTTTTCCGGGATGCCCACACCTATGTTGACGATGTCATCGGGTCTTAATTCCTGGGCAGCTCTCCTTCCGATGATCTCGGCGCTGATATTTGTGACATTCTTGGTCCTGGTGCGGTCGCCCAGCATCTCGGCCCAGTCCTGCCACTGGGTATAGGGGATCTCAAAGCTGCCAGTGAGCGACTCGTACGCCGCATGCCTCGGCTCCGGCGGGATCTCCACAATGGCGTCCACAAGGCAGCCGGGGATGATCGTACTGTGCGGCCTGGATGTCTTCACCACAAGCCTGTCGACCTGGACGATGACCTTTCCGCCGTTGGCTTTTACGGCCTGACAGATGGACAGGGCGTCGCCCGCCGTGAACATGTCGTCAAAGGAGATGTTGCCTTTTCTGTCGGCGCATGTCCCCTTTATCATTGCAACAGTGATCTTCGGCAGCTTGTAATACAAAAACTCCTCGCCGTCAAGGATCACATACTTCACAAGGGAGTCGTCCTTTGAGATACTGTTGATCCCCGGCCCCTCGAGCCTCGGATCCACAAAGATGTCAAGACCCACCTTTGAAAGAGCACCCGGGAGACCGCCTGCCTGTGCCCTTAAGGCGTGTGATATGCAGCCCAGCGGCAGGTTGTATGCTTCAAAGCGATCCTCAAGCACAAGCCTTTTCGTGCTGTACATGGCTCCGAAATGCCCGCAGATGATCTTGTCCACGGCGCCCTCTCGGATGTATCCCTCCGCGGCCCGATCATCGTCCCAGGCGCCGAATCCCGCACTGGATATCGCGGTAAGGTGCTTTGGGCTTCCCGTGGCGTGGTAGCGCTTGTATAAGGCTTCGTGCAATTCCACCGGGTTATCGATGCCCAGAAAGGAATTCAGAGCGATCACGTCGCCGTCCTTTATGAGATTTATGGCTTCATCTGCTGTCATAATACGGTACATTGATATTCCTCTTTTCTTTTTGCAAAATCTCTCAGTGTGTTTCCTTGTTTATCTGCTTCGATCTGTACTTCGAAAAGACTATGGTCTGGGCAGTATACAGGCCGTAATAGCCTGAAAGCAGGTAGCTGAAGGCCACTGCCAGCGCAAAGTAGGGCAGACCGTCGAATCCGAAGAGCTCCAGACATATGATCAGCGACGTGATCGGACAGTTGGTCACGCCGCAGAATACTGACCCCATGCCGACGGCGGCGCAGAGCGCGGGTGAAAAGTGTATCAGCCCGCCGTAGGTACTTCCGAGTGAAGCGCCGATAAAGAAGGACGGAACGATCTCACCGCCCTTGTATCCGGCAATGATGGAGAAAACGGTGAAAACGATCTTGATCACGGAGCCGAAGGGACGTTCATCGCCGGCCATGCATGCGTTTATGTAATCAACGCCTGCGCCGTTATAGGTCTGATCGCCGACTATCAGCGTGAGGACAAGGATCATGCTGCCAAGGACCAGAGCCCTGATATAGCGGTTCTTCAGAAAGACCTCCATGATTATGTTTCCCCGGTGCAGCGCCGCACAGAACACTATCGAGATCAGTCCGCACAGCACGGCGAGCCCCGTGATCTTGAGAGCACCCGTCAGATCAAAGCCGGGGACTGCTCCTATGTCAAAAAAGGGCGCGGGCGCTCCAAGACGCCTTGCGACCTCCCTTGCCACAAAGGATGAAACGACGCAGGGCATGAGGGCATTATAATGCATGATCCCGACACTCACGACTTCCATGGAAAAGACAGCGGCGGCAACGGGCGTGCCGAAGAGCGCAGAAAAAACTCCTGACATTCCTACCATTATCATGGTCTTTTTGTCCGTGTCGTTGAAACGGAAAAGCTTACCCAGGTTATTGCCAATCGACCCTCCGAACTGCAGTGCCGCGCCTTCTCTTCCCACGGATGCTCCCACGAAGTGAGAGAATACGGTCGAGACAAATATGAGAGGCGCCATTCGCAGCGGGATATTGTCGTCTCTGTGTATTGCGGAGAGAACGAGATTGGTACCCCTGTCATCCTCGTCATTGAAAATGTGATACAGAAAAAGTATAATTACCGCACCCACAGGGAGGAGAGCCAGAACATACGGATGCCCCTGCCTGAAGGCGGTGGCGTAAGCTATCGCGTGGTAGAAAAAAGCACCGAGAACTCCAAGAAGAAGTCCTGTGAGAAACGAAAAAACAACCCATTTCAAAATGAGTGAAAGACGTACAAGATCGTGCCTGAGTTTTTGGCTAACGTGCTGTCTGTCCATGATCATTTCCCTTCATTATCAGCAGAAAAACCGCTATACCAAACAGAGCTCCGAGCGAATCTATAAAGCAGTCCGAGATCATGCCGGCCCTTCCCGGAACGAACAGCTGGTGTATCTCATCGCTTGCGGCGTACAGCGCGGTGATAAGAAGCGATATCCCGCCGGCTTTTATGCGCTGTGCCGCCAAACCGGGGAAGTTTACCAGAATGCCGAAGAGCACGGAGATACCAAGGAGCATATACTCTGTAAAATGCGCCGTTTTGCGTATGGGATGCTGATATTTGGCTGTTATCGCGAGAAGTTCGGAGGGGTCGAGTCCCAGGCCGAAAACCTCATTTGCCGCTGAAAAGATCCTGTATCCGGCCATCCCGCTCACCGTATCGCTGTCGTCGGCAGGCTGCGCAGAGAACAGAAATATCATGACCATTATAAGAATGGCCGGAATAAAAGCCGGTAAGCGCTCTATTCGGTTGCCCGTGTCCCTGTTCATGATCATATCTGCCTGCAGTTCATCACGCTTTTCGAAATCTCGGTTCTGTCATAGATCTCGGCATACTCTCTCGGGCTCACATTCTCCAGATAATTCAGCTCGAATTTCTTTTTTATGCCGTGCCTTTTCAGGATGTCCGCTGCTTTGTTGTAAGCAATGGCGGCTTCGGCTTCGGTGGAGTATCTGCCGATAATGAGGTCACCGCGCACGTGTATCACCGCCTTGTAGATCTCGAAACCGGCCATGCCCTCTCTGCGCACTCCGCGGTAACGGTTTATGACCTCGATGTTCTCGTACCGAAGATCCCTTTCGTCGCCGTTTATGAAGCGGTAGTCCCTGCCGGGAACCGCAAAGCTTTTTACGCCGAAGCGCGAGAGAACACTCAGCTGCGAGCCGTAGTCCGCCACGAACAGTCTTTTTCCCCTGCGCATTATCCGGTGCGAAGAGTAGTAGAAAAGATCGTCCGTATCGAACCTGTAGCAGTCGTCTCTTCCCAGAAAGTAGAGGAAATCTCGTTTGCCCAGGAGTATCGGTGCTCCGAAATACAGACCGGTGTCCCTGAGGTTCATGAGGCTCACTGCTTTTCTGAAATCGAGTAAACTTTCGTCCTTCCAGTTATCGGGTGTCAGCCCAGTGTCCGAGAGTATCCGCCGTCCTTCGAGATATGCCAGGTGTGCGTCATTTTCAGTGCCGAAGCTCCCGAGTGATATATGCCGTCCCTTAACCGTCAGTGACGAACGATATACTGTATCTCCGTTCTTGTTTTTTATGGTATATACACCGGGCATCAGCCCGCTCTTTTCCTTTGCCATTTTACAGGATCTGTGGTATACTTTTAAGGTTATTGCATGTTTTGCCAAATAACAAACAAATACTATAATACCATAACTCGGAGGTAGTTCAATGTCGGTTTTTTATCGGAGCACAAGAGGACAGGGTGAACAGATCACGGCATCACAGGCGATCCTTAACGGAATAGCGCCGGACGGCGGACTCTATGTGCCGACGTCAATACCCGTTCCCTCATTTCCTTTCGAAGATTTTGCAAAGCTGGATTACAGGGAGACGGCTCTTGCTGTCCTGACGCTTTTCTTTGAAGACTTCACAGAGGAGGAATTGAAGAACTGTGTTGAAAGAGCCTATGACGACAAGTTTGACATACCGGAAAAGGTGGCGTTAAAGGAGGCGGCCGGAGTTTATTACCTGGAGCTGTGGCACGGACCAACCATTGCCTTCAAGGACATGGCGCTGTCGATACTTCCGCATCTGATGACGGCAGCCGCAAGGAAAAACGGTATAACTGACGAGATCGTGATCCTTACCGCGACCAGCGGCGATACGGGGAAAGCCGCTCTGGCTGGCTTTGCGGATGTGCCGGGCACGAGGATCGCTGTTTTTTATCCCGAAAACGGCGTGAGCAGGATTCAGAAGCTGCAGATGGTCACGCAGAAGGGCAAAAATACCTGCGTTACCGGTATTAGAGGCAATTTTGACGACGCACAGACGGGCGTGAAGAAGATGTTCACTGACAGGGCGCTCGCCGAAGAACTGGCAGGGAAGGGCTTCAGGTTCTCGTCCGCCAATTCCATCAATATCGGCAGACTTGTACCCCAGATAGTCTATTACATCTACGCATGGTCGAGGCTTTTAAAGAACGGGGTAATAACCGGTGATGACAGGGTGAGGATAGCAGTGCCCACGGGAAACTTCGGGAATATCCTCGCTGCTTACTATGCCATGCTGATGGGTCTTCCTGTAGAAAAACTCATATGCGCATCAAATGAGAACAAGGTTCTGTATGATTTCTTCGGCACGGGAACCTATGACAGAAACCGTGAATTTGTTCTGACAACATCCCCGTCGATGGATATACTGATATCCTCGAATCTTGAGAGACTGATCTATCATGTGGCAGGCGACGATCCTGAGAAGAACAGGGAACTTATGAGCGCCCTGTCATCCGGCGGCAGATATGAGATTACGCCGAAGATGAAGGATAGACTGGCCGTATTTGAGAGCGGTTTTGCCACACAGGAGGAAACAGCCGCCGAGATAAAGAGAGTCTTTGATGAATCGGGATATCTCATCGATCCTCATACCGCGGTTGCAAGCGCTGTTGTTAACAGGAGCGCGGGTGACGCTGCGCCGGTGATACTGGCATCCACCGCCAGCCCTTACAAATTTGCGGGCACGGTGACTGGTGCACTCGGTATTGATACCGGTGACGCGGATGATTTTGCACTGGCAAAGATGCTGTCGGAGGCTACAAATACCGAGGTGCCGAAGGCCGTGAAGGACCTTGAAGGTGAGCCGGTGAGGCATGAAGGCGTATGTGATAAGGACGGCATGGAACAGGCCGTTAAGAGTTTCCTGGGAGTGTAGAAAAAAGGAGGGTTCTGCCTGTGGAAGAGAGAAATATTTATTCCGAACTCAACCCGATGATAATCGGTCTCGCCGAAATGGGGCGGGAAGCAGATGTGATCGACAACGATCTGTTTACGAGATTCAACGTAAAACGCGGACTCCGCGATCTGAACGGCAAAGGTGTTCTGACCGGACTCACGCATATTTCCGAGATCACTGCCACCAAGGACGTGGAGGGCGAGCAGGTTCCCGCTGACGGAGAACTCTATTACAGGGGCTACAACGTCCGCGATCTCATTGACGGCTTTACCAGAGACAAGAGATTTGGCTTTGAGGAAATGACATATCTGCTGCTATTTGGAAGACTTCCGAAAAAGGGCGAACTCAGGGATTTTGAAAAGCTTTTATACTCATACAGAAGTCTTCCCACCAGTTTTGTCAGAGACATCATCATGAAAGCGCCCAGCCGCGATATGATGAATACACTGGCAAGGGGTGTGCTGACACTGTATTCCTATGATGATCTGGCTGATGACGTGTCCATGCCGAACGTTTTAAGACAGTGCCTGCAGCTGATCAGCCTTTTCCCTTTGCTTTCGATCTACGGGTATCAGGCATATAATCACTATCACGAGGGGAAAAGCCTCTTCATCCATCAGCCTCAGGACAACCTTTCAACTGCGCAGAATATCCTTTATCTTCTGAGACCGGACAGCTCCTATACCGAACTTGAGGCGAGGCTTCTTGACATATGTCTGGTGCTTCATATGGAGCATGGCGGCGGTAACAATTCTTCATTTACCACGCATGTTGTCACATCATCCATGACTGACACCTATTCAGTCATGGCGGCTGCCATAGGCTCACTGAAAGGCCCCCGGCACGGCGGCGCAAATATAAAAGTCGTGAAGATGTTTGAGGATATGAAGGATAAGCTTCACGACTGGGAGGATGATGACGAGATCTCCGATTATCTGCACAAACTCCTTAACAGGGAGGCTTTTGACCACGCTGGTCTTATCTACGGCGTGGGCCACGCGATCTATTCCAAATCAGATCCCAGAGCCAGGGCGCTCAAACACTTCGTCTCTCTCCTTGCAGAGGAAAAGGGCGTGGAAAAGGAGTGGAATCTGTACAAGAAGGTCGAGGAACTGGCGCCGAAGATCATAGCCGCAGAGCGCAGAATGTACAAGGGTGTCAGCATAAACGTCGATTTCTACTCGGGCTTTGTATATCAGATGCTGAATCTCCCGATGGAGCTTTACACTCCCATCTTTGCAATGGGGAGGATATCGGGATGGAGCGCGCACAGGATGGAGGAGCTGGCAAACAACGGCAAGATCATACGCCCTGCATATAAGGCGATAGGACCGATAAGACCGTATGTGCCGATAAAGAAAAGGTGATCCGACAGCGGAGGTGAGCAAAATGAACGGACAGATAGCGGAGAGGCTTGCGAGGCTCCGTGCGGCAATGGCGAAAAAGCATATCGATTACTGCCTGATCCCTACGGCAGATTATCATAACTCCGAGTATGTGGCGGAGCATTTCAAGACAAGAGAGTATTTTTGCGGGTTTACAGGGTCTAACGGAACGCTTGTGGTGGCAAATGACATGGCGGGACTGTGGACCGACGGCAGATACTTCATTCAGGCCGACAGGGAACTTGAGGGCACCGGAGTTGAACTCTTCAGAATGGCTGACGAGGGTGTTCCCACCATTAATGAGTTTCTCTCGGAGCGCATGAATCCCGGTGAGACATTGGGCTTTGACGGGCGCGTTGTATCGGCCGCACTCGGCAGGGGACTTGAGAGAGATCTTGCGGGGAAGGGTGTCAGCTTCATATATGACTTTGATCCCGCGGCGCTTGCATGGACGGACAGACCGTCACTTCCCGTGCATGAACTCTTTGTCATAGACGATGAGTATGCGGGCAAAATCGTATCGGAAAAACTCTCCGAAGTCAGGGGAGAACTTGCAGAAAAAAAGGCCGATGCCCTCATGCTCTCGAGCCTTGATGATATTTGCTGGCTTTACAACATCCGCGGCAATGATGTGGAGTGTTCTCCGGTTGCTCTTTCATACACCTGGGTCACTGCTGACAGGTCGGTACTGTTCATACAGACGGCCGAGCTTACGGATGCCGTGCGCCTGCACCTCGAAAAAGCCGGTGTTGAGATTAGGGAATACGGGGAACTTATCGGCTTTCTCGGGGAAGATGAGAATAAAAACAGTTCTGTCCTCTTTGATCCGAACCGGACAGGATACGGGATTATGAAAATGCTTTCCGAGGGTGACGAGAACCGCGAAGAAGCAAGTCCCACACTTTTGCTGAAAGCAGTTAAGAACAGCACGGAACTTGAGAATATCAGAAGAGTTTATCTGGAGGACAGCGCCGCGCTGTGCCGCTTCATATACTGGGTCAAAATGAATGCCGGCAGGATCCCCATGACCGAGATGTCGGCCGGCGCAGAGCTTGATGCAATGCGGGCAAAACTGCCCGGATTTATCGAGCTCTCATTCCCTACGATCTGCGCGTACGGTGCAAATGCAGCCATGATGCATTACGAAGCCACGGAGGATCACAATGCGGTCATAGAACGCAAAGGCATGCTGCTTGTGGATTCGGGCGGAACATACATGGGCGGCACGACGGATGTGACGAGGACCATTGTCCTCGGAGATCCGGGTCCGGAGATAAAGAAGCACTACACGGCTGTGACCGCGGGAATGCTCAGACTTGCAAACGCATCATTCCTTAAGGGCTGCACCGGAAGAAATCTTGATATACTGGCGAGAGGACCGGTGTGGGATCTCGATATGGATTACAAATGCGGCACCGGCCACGGAGTGGGATATATCCTCAATGTCCACGAAGGACCGCACAATATCCGATGGCGAAAGGTCGATGGTGAGAAAGAGGCTGAACTCCTCCCCGGCATGATCGTGTCGGACGAGCCGGGCGTTTACATCGAAAACAGTCACGGCATCCGCGTAGAAAATATCCTTGAGGTCACGGAGGGTGCAAAAAACGGCGACGGGCAGTTCCTTCACTTTTCACATCTGACCTGGGCTCCCATAGATCTCGATGGCATAGAGCCGTCTCTGCTTCAGCCGCGCGAACTGGAATGGCTTAACAGCTATCACGCCGCTGTATATGAGAAGGTTTCCCCTCTCATAGAGGACAAGGAGATAAGAGAGTGGCTTAAGAATGCCACCGCGGCGGTGAGCCTTGAGTAAAAAGGGTTCATCAGCAAAATATGAGATAGATATGACCCACGGGACACTGGTCCCGAAGATATTGCTCTTTGCAGTGCCCCTTTTGTTTTCCAGTATGCTGCAGCTCATGTTCAATGCTGCGGATATCGTGGTGGTGGGGAGGTTCGGCAGAAACGGTGCGGCTTCGGTGGCGGCGGTCGGCTCTACCGGTGCTCTGATAAATCTGATAGTGGCGCTTTTTGTGGGCATAAGCGTGGGCGTCAATGTGCTGGCAGCGAGGTATTATGCCTCGGCGCAGGTCCGCAGCATGAGCGAGACGGTGGGCACAGCCGTGATGGTGGGATTTTTCGGCGGTATCATCATCGGTGTCGTCGGTATAGTGATCGCAGAGCCCGTACTTGGTATGATGGGAACGCCCGATGATGTGCTCCCGCTTGCCGCCTCTTATATGAGGATATATTTTGCCGGAGCCCCGGCGCTTCTTGTCTACAACATGGGCAGCGCGATACTTAGAGCGGTCGGGGATACCAGGCGACCTCTTCTGTTCCTGATCATCAGCGGAGTTGTGAACGTTGCGCTGAACATGTTTTTTGTCATGGCTCTGGACATGGATGTGTCGGGCGTCGCGGTGGCTACGGTAATTTCCGAGATAATCTCTGCACTTTTGATCCTTATGTGTCTTGTAAGGACCGATGAAAGCTACAGGCTGATACTCAAAAGATCCTCCTTCAGCTTTAAGAAACTGGCGATGATGCTGAAGGTCGGCGTACCTGCAGGCCTTCAGGGCATGATATTTTCCTTTTCAAATGTGCTCATCCAGTCATCAGTAAATTCCTTCGGCTCGGTTGCAATGGCTGGGAATGCCGCGGCTGTCAATCTTGAGGGCTTTGTCTACATGGCAATGAACTCGATCTACCAGGCCTCTGTTTCCTTCACGGGGCAGAATTACGGCGCGGGCGACCTTAAGAGAGTAAACCGCGTGCTTGCGGACTGTCTGGCTATAGTGGCGGTCGTGGGTCTCGTGATGGGAAATGCATTTTATTTCTTTGGTGATAAGCTGCTGTCCCTGTATACGGATGACGTGCAGGCTATGGAATACGGGATGAAGAGGATCGCTGTGATATGCACGCTTTATTTTCTGTGCGGGACGATGGACACGGTTTGCGGGAGCCTAAGAGGTCTGGGGTGGTCTTTTGTGCCGATGATAGTGTCGCTGATCGGGGCGTGCGGCTTCAGAATCGTGTGGATCTATACGTATTTTGCGAAGCATCATGATCTGACCGTACTTTATATGTCGTATCCCATAAGCTGGGCGGTGACGGGGACTGTGCATTTTATATGCTATCTGCTCATAATGAGGCATATAAAGAAGCGGCACGGTGAAAAAGGCGGTGTGAGTCATGATTGAGGTGTGTTGTGTGTTTATTATACGGCATATCAGAAGGCTTCACAGTGAAAAAGGCGGTGTGAGCCATGATTGAGGTGGCTGTTTTTTCGGATATCCACGCCAACTATGAAGCGTTTAAGGCGTGCTTTGAATACTGCACCACAAGGGGCATCGACAGATATCTGATGCTCGGCGACTATGTTTCGGATTGCCCTGAACCCGAAAAGACCATGGAGCTTGTCTACATCATAAGGGACTATTTCAGGTCGGAATTCATCAAGGGAAACCGTGAGGAATACCTGCTTGACTTCAGAAACCGCGGCGAGACCGGGTGGCACGACGGATCCGCCAGCGGATCGCTTCTGTATACATATGAACATCTGACGGACAGGGACCTGTACTTTTTTGAAACCCTGCCGATCTGCACTGTGTGGGAGGAACCCGGGTATCCGCCCATAACCATATGCCACGGCACTCCGGACAAGGCCGGCGGATTCATGTTCAAGGGCGCGAGAAATACAAGGCGGATCATTAATTCTCTCAAAACTGATGTCATTCTGCACGGGCATAATCATGTGCAGGAATCATATATTCTGAAGAACAGGCTCAGTCTGAACCCCGGTTCGATCGGAGTTCCGTGGGATCACGGCGGGAAAGCCCAGTTCGCGGTACTGAAGGGCGATTCCCAGGCGTGGACGGGTGAGCTCATCGAACTGGAATATGACAGGGAGGCGGAAATCAAAAGCTTCTCCGAGAGCGGTCTCGCCGCCAGGGCGCCGGCCTGGGCCGCGATGGTCATGCATACGCTGAGGACAGGCGCCGATCTCAGCCAGGCTGTGCTCCTTCGGGCCTCGGTCCTTTGCAAGGAGGAACGGGGCGAGGCGGTGTGGCCGTATATCCCCGAAAAATACTGGGCTCAGGCACTTATGGAATACAGGATAGATCTGCAGGGCAGGCCCATCTGAAATGACTGAAGAACTTATCTTTGGCCATGCGTGAGATGTTTCTTAAAAAAATATAAATTGCACGAAAAATGCTTGCATTCTGTTTAGCCTGTGCTATTATATCTTCTGTTGTTAGCACTCAACCAAAGGGAGTGCTAGTAAATAGTCAAAAATATAAATTTATATATACAAAGGAGGCATGCATTATGAAACTGGTACCGTTGGCAGACAGAGTTGTACTTAAGCAGCTCGAGGCAGAAGAGACCACCAAATCGGGCATCGTTCTTCCCGGCAAGGAGAAGGAAAAGCCCCAGCAGGCGGAAGTCGTAGCGGTGGGCCCCGGAGGCATGGTAGACGGAAAGGAGATCGCAATGGCGGTCAAGAAGGGTGAGAAGGTCATCTACTCCAAGTACGCAGGCACAGAGGTCAAGCTCGACGAAGAGACCTTTATCATTGTCAAGCAGAGCGACATCCTGGCGATTGTAAAGTAATTCCACCGGAAGTCGAAACTAAGAGTTCTGAAGAGTCAGATCCCGCGCCTGAGAAAAAACTGGCAGGGGATTCGAAAAATAGCAGGAATCCCGCGCCTGAGGAAAAACGGGCAGGGGATATCACAAAAGGAGGCAAATAAAATGGCAAAGACAATTAAGCACGGTGCGGATGCCCGTCTGGCAATGGTGGAGGGCGTCAACAAACTCGCCGATACCGTAGGAGTTACACTCGGACCCAAGGGAAGAAATGTAGTGCTCGATAAGAGCTACGGTGCGCCCACGATCACAAATGACGGCGTGACCATCGCAAAGGAGATCGAGCTCGAGGATGCCTATGAGAACATGGGTGCGCAGCTGGTCAAGGAAGTTGCTACCAAGACTAATGATGTAGCCGGTGACGGCACAACTACAGCAACTGTTCTCGCACAGGCCATGATCAATGAGGGCATCAAGAACCTGGCGGCTGGCGCCAATCCCATCGTGCTCAGAAAGGGCATGAAGAAGGCCACAGATACCGCTGTTGAGTCCATCAAGAAGATGAGCGCAAAGGTAAAGGGCAAGGAGCAGATCCAGCGCGTGGCAGCAGTTTCATCCGGCGACGAGAAGGTTGGCGAGATGATCGCTGAGGCAATGGAGAAGGTCGGCGGCAAGGACGGCGTCATCACGATCGAGGAGTCCAAGACAATGCTCACCGAGATGGATCTGGTCGAAGGAATGCAGTTTGACCGCGGCTATATCAGTGCTTACATGGCCACCGATATGGATAAGATGGAAGCAAACCTTGAGGATCCTTTCATCCTGATCACCGACAAGAAGATCTCAAATGTACAGGATATCCTGCCTGTTCTTGAGCAGGTCGTAAAGACCGGAGCACAGCTGCTCATCATCGCTGAGGATGTTGACGGAGAGGCTCTCACGACCCTGATCGTCAACAAGCTGCGCGGAACCTTCAACGTAGTTGCTGTCAAGGCTCCCGGCTACGGCGACAGAAGGAAGGAAATGCTTCAGGATATCGCCATCCTCACGGGCGGCAAGGTGATCAGCTCGGATCTGGGCCTTGAACTCAAGGATACGGAAATGGGTGATCTCGGAAGAGCAAAGAGCGTCAAGGTCGAGAAGGAGAAGACCACGATCGTGGACGGCCTTGGAGCCAAGAAGGATATCCAGGCAAGAGTTGCCCAGATCAAGAAGCAGATCGAGGACACGACAAGTGACTTCGACAGAGAGAAGCTTCAGGAGCGTCTTGCAAAGCTCGCCGGCGGTGTGGCTGTTGTCCGCGTCGGTGCCGCGACCGAGACAGAGATGAAGGAAGCAAAGTACCGCATGGAGGATGCTCTGAACGCAACCCGCGCTGCTGTAGAGGAAGGCATCATCTTCGGCGGCGGCAGCGCTTACATCCACGCCATGAAGGATGTTGAGAAACTCGCTGACAGTCTTGACGGCGACGAGAAGACCGGTGCAAGGATCGTCCTCAAGGCTCTCGAGAGCCCTCTGTATCAGATCGCAGTGAACGCAGGTCTCGACGGCTCCGTCATTGTTAATAAGGTTAAGGAGTCCAAGAAGGGCATCGGCTTCAATGCTTATACAGAGAAGTATGTTGACATGGTGGCCGATGGTATCATCGATCCCACCAAGGTCACAAGAAGCGCTCTTCAGAACGCCACCAGCGTGGCATCAAGCTTCCTTACCACCGAAGCGGCCGTGGCCACCGTCAAGGAGCCCCCGGCACCGATGCCTGCAGGAAATCCCGGCATGGGAATGATGTAAGCGATAACAAGTAAGGCACACCAAAGTAAACACAGCACCCTGCGCGCGAAGCGCGCAGGGTGTGCAAGCAAAAGGGGCAACCCGCGAGCGTGCTCGCAAGGGTTACCCTTTTTGCTTGCACACACCAGTGGCCACAGGACATAGGAGTGCTGTGTTTATTTTGGTGTATTTGACGCCAACGGTAACGAGAAACCCTGGCTGATCATGTCCCCCGGCCCGAAAAAAATTCCACACCATACGGGAATCGTGGTATAATAGCAAAGTCATGACGGAATCAATAGTTTATACTAATGACCATTGCATAGGCTGCAACAAATGCATCAATGTATGCAGCGCCATGGGCGCCTGCATCTCAGAGGGGCAGGACGACAAGGCAAGGATAGTTGTGGACGGCAGCAAATGCGTGGCATGCGGAAGCTGCATAGACGTATGCGTACATGGTGCGCGTGAGTTCAAAGATGACACGGAGAGGTTTTTCTCGGATCTGGCTAAAGGCGAGAAGATATCTCTTCTTCTTGCGCCTGCATTCAAGGCCAATTATCCCGACAGATATGACACGATACTGGGCGGTCTGAAAGCCCTGGGAGTCAACAGAATAATAAGCGTCTCCTTCGGCGCGGACATCACCACCTGGGGTTATATCAACTATATTCAGAAATATGATTTCCTCGGGGGTATATCCCAGCCGTGTCCTGCGGTTGTGGCGTATATCGAGCGCTACATGCCGGAGCTTCTGCCGAAGCTCTTCCCGGTGCAGAGTCCGATCATGTGCGCCGCCATCTACGCAAGAAAGAAAATGGGCATAACCGACAGGTTTGCCTTTATAAGCCCGTGCATAGCAAAGAAGATGGAGATCGACGATCCGCACAACGACGGACTTGTTCAGTATAATGTCACATTTGAGCACCTTATCCGCTATGCGGATGAGCGCGGAATAAAAGGAGACCCCGCCCACAGCGAGATCGAATACGGACTGGGTTCGTTCTATCCCACCCCCGGCGGACTCGCGGAAACTGTGCGCTGGTTCATGGGAGATCAAGTCTTTATCAGACAGATAGAAGGTGAAAGAAGACTGTATGAGTGGCTTCACCAGAACAGCAACAGGATAACGAAAAACGAGACTCCGTTCCTGTTCATAGATGCCCTTAACTGCGAGAAGGGCTGCATCTGCGGAACAGCTGTGGATCAGCAGAAATCTTCGACCGATGATGCGCTCTATGAGCTTTTAAAGATCCGCGAGAACTCGAAAAAAGAGGACAGCGGAGATGCCTGGTCCCGCCCGGATCTGCCCGCAGAGAGACTGGAGCATTTTAATAAGCAGTTCGAGGATCTTGTCCTGGAGGATTTCATTCGCGGATATACGGACAGATCGGCGGGATGTACTTACGAGATCCCCACAGATGAAGAACTTGACAGCATATACATAAGCATGAACAAGCTCACTCCCGAGTCAAGGGAGATAAACTGCACCTGCTGCGGCTATGAAAGCTGCAGGATGATGGCGACCGCCATCTATAACGGCTTCAATCACAAGGAAAACTGCATTTACTACGAAAAAATGCAGGTTCACAAGCTGGATGCGCAGAGGATAGCAGCTGAAGAAATGGCAAAGGCAAAGAGCGATTTTCTGGCAAACGTCTCGCATGAGTTCAGAACGCCCATAAATGCGGTGCTCGGAATGGATGAGCTGATCCTCAGGGAGACCTCTGAGCAGAGAATACGGGGATATGCCGAGAACATACGCAATTCTTCCGGCCTGCTCCTTGATCTGATCAACGATCTGCTTGATTATGCGAAAATCGACTCCGGAAAGATGGAGCTTGAGCTATCCGAATATGATCTGGTGTCCCTTATCCGCGAGCTTGAGGAGCGTTTTGCTCCGTTGATGAAGGAAAAGGGACTGGGCTTCTCCGTCAGCGCAGACAGCAATCTTCCGAGGTATCTCTATGGTGACAGACACAGGATAAGACAGTGTCTCATGAATCTTTTGACCAATGCCCAGAAGTACACTGACAGCGGAGAGGTTGTTTTTTCCGTGTGCCTTGTCGGGACGGACCGGGACGATGCCTATATCGGCTTCAAGGTAAGCGACACCGGAAAAGGTATACGCGAGGAGGACATCGGACGGCTGTTTGACGCTTTTGACAGACTTGAGCTGAACAGCAGCCGCACTATAGGCGGGAGCGGACTCGGCATGAATATAGTGCAGAGTCTTCTGTCTCTCATGGACAGCGAGCTTGAGGTGGAGAGCGAATACGGCGTGGGTTCGGATTTCTCGTTCACGCTGCGGCAGACCATGCTGATGACTGATAAAATAGGCGATTACCAAAGAGCAGCTGCGGAAGGCGATGACGGTGTGGGAGCACAGCAGCCGCTGTATGCACCTGAAGCTGAGATACTGGTGGTGGATGACACCGAGATGAATCTCGTTGTGGTAAAGAGTCTGCTCAAGAATACGGGGATCAGGATCGACACTGCGGAGAGCGGGCCGGAAGCGCTGGAAATGCTGGGTGCCAAGGAATATGACGTTCTTATCTTTGACCATATGATGCCCGGAATGGACGGCATAGAGCTCCTGAAAGCACTGAGGGCGCTGGAAAACAATGTCAACAGCAAAAAGCCCTGTATAGTGCTGACTGCCAATGCTGTCGCGGGAGCTAGGGAAATGTATCTGAGCAAGGGCTTTGACGATTACATGTCAAAACCCGTTGACGGGAAGGCTCTTGAGAGACTGCTCCGAAACTATCTGCCGCAGTCGAAGGTCAGGGATGCTTCAAATATTGCCCGCAGGGTCGAACAGCCATCCTCGCATTCGGAATGGATCGGACTTGTGAAAGGTCTGCACACCGATGTCGGGATAAAGTATTGCGGATCCGAAGAGGAGTACAAACCCATCCTTGATATTTTCTACAAGACGATCGATCAGAAGGCGGATGAGCTTGAGAACTATTATGAAAATGAGGACTGGGATTCCTACACCATCAAGGTCCATGCGCTTAAGAGTTCCGCAAGGGTTGTGGGCGCCACTGAACTGAGCGAATTTGCATTTGCGATGGAAACTGCGGGAAAAGACGGCAATATCGATCATCTTAAGTCGAACCATCATAAGCTGATGGCAGAATACCGCAGATACAAGGAACTGCTGAAGGATGTGTGCGATAATGATAACGGCAGTGATAATAAGGATAAACCGCACGCCGACAGAGGTGTCTTAAGGGATCTGCTGGGGACAATACGCAGGGCATCGGAAAATTTTGATTTCAATATGCTTGAAGAGACTTTTGATACCATAAGAGAGTATTCTTTAGATGAAGATGACAGGAAGATCATCAAGGCGTTGGAGAACAGAATGGACATGCTCGAATATGACGAAATGATAAAGATCATCGATGAGAGCGGAGTTTTGGAAACGGGATGAGATAAGAGCAAAAAAGCAGCATAAACAGGAAACTGAGAGTCAGCAAATAAAAGACAGGAGGTGGTTGTATGCAGGACTACAAGAAGATCGATCACGAGAGGAACAAGGATGTCGTATTGAGGTACATACCGGGACACTTTATCACTCCCAACTCACATGTTAATTACTACATGGACTTAAGCGACATGAAGTCGAGACAGCGCGAAGCCAGGGCGACCGGCGAGGAGTTGGCGGAAATGTATATGGTTTCCGATGTTATCGACACTATCCTTTGCCTGAATGGAATGGAGGTTGTGGGAGCGTATCTTGCAAACAAGCTCACCAAGAACGGCATCATATCAGCAAACGCCCACAAGACAATGTACATCACAAGCCCGGAGTACAACAGCAGCGGTCAGATGATGTTCCGCGACAACAATCTGCACATGATCCGCGGCAAAAAGGTGCTTATCCTCATAGATACGGCAACAACGGGTGCGACCTTAAAGAGCGCCATCAGATCCGTGGGCTATTATCAGGGCGAGACTATTGGAATATCCGCTATTTATACACTCGCGCCGCAGATCGACGGGATACCGATCAGATCACTGTATTCCACAAGAGACCTCGCGGATTACGCGAGCTATACGCCTGAGAGCTGCCCGCTGTGCAGGAATGGCGTCCCGGTGGATGCGATATGCAACGGCTTCGGGTATTCGATCATCAGGTAGAAAAATATCCGCAGGTGTAGAAATGTCTGCAGCGTAAATGCAGTGACAGGAGTTTTTGAAACACATATATAAAAACAGATCGTCAAAGACGGGAACGTAAGGGGAGTACGTAAATGAAGAAATATTCGGAGATGACGGCACAGGAGCTTGAACAGGAGAGAAAGGTCCTGGCAGATGAATACCGCAGATATCAGGCGATGGAATTGTCGCTCAACATGGCAAGAGGCCTTCCCTGCAGGGATCAGCTGGATCTGTCAATGGGAATGATGGATGCCCTGTATTCAGGCGCGGATCTCTCCTGTGAGGACGGCACGGACTGCAGAAATTACGGGGTGCTGGACGGTATCCATGAGGCAAAGGTTCTGCTCGGCGCAATGATGGAGAATCACCCCGACAATCTGATAATTTACGGCAATTCGTCTCTCAATGTCATGTATGACACTGTGGCAAGAGCTATGACGCACGGCATCATGGGAAGCAAGCCCTGGTTCAAGCTGGAGCATCCGAAGTTTCTGTGCCCGGTTCCCGGATATGACAGGCATTTTACCATCACGGAGTATTTCGGCATTGATATGATACCCGTACCTATGAGCCCAGAAGGCCCCGATATGGATATGATCGAGAGGCTTGTCGCCGAGGATGATCAGATAAAGGGTATCTGGTGCGTCCCGAAGTACTCGAATCCCCAGGGTTATACTTATTCAGATGAGACCGTGAAGAGATTTGCGAGACTGAAGCCTAAAGCCAGGGATTTCAGAATATTCTGGGACAATGCCTACTGCATCCACCATCTCTATGATGACAGACAGGAGCATATCATCGAGATACTTGCGGAGTGCAAAAAAGCCGGAAATCCGGATATGGTATACAAATTTGCGTCCACTTCCAAGATCACATTCCCGGGCAGCGGCATTGCGGCTCTTGCCACCTCGGAGAACAATCTCGTGGACATCAAGAAGCAGCTCAAATGCCAGACCATAGGTCATGACAAGGTGAACCAGCTTCGTCACGTGCGCTTCTTCAAAAACATAGACGGTATGCACGAGCACATGAGGAGACATGCTGAGATATTAAGACCCAAGTTTGAAGCCGTGGACAGGATCCTTGAGGAGGAACTTGGCGATCTCGACATCGGCACCTGGACGAAGCCTCACGGCGGATATTTCATCAGCTTTGATTCGCTTCCCGGCTGTGCGAAGGCGATCGTGGATCATGCGAAAAAGGCCGGCGTTACCATGACAGGTGCGGGAGCGACCTGGCCTCACGGCAACGATCCGGAGGACAAGAATATAAGGATCGCGCCCACGTACCCGCCGCTGAACGATCTCATGACCGCGGCGAGGCTTTTTGCGCTGTGCGTGAAGCTTGTGAGTGTAGAAAAGTATCTGGAAAACGTGTGATCTTTTGTGTGTTTCAGAGAGTACAGCATGTTTTAAAACAACTGAACAGAGCTGTTTCAGAAAGCATCGATAAACACGGTGAAACAGAAGAGATCCGGGTAGAAACATAAAACTATCAGATTTTGTTAACAGGAGAAACAAGATGGAAAAAGCGCACGGAAGAGTACACAAGTATGGCGACAACGTAGATACGGACGTGATCATCCCGGCCAGATATCTCAACACGTCGGACGAAAAGGAACTGGCATCCCATTGCATGGAGGACATAGACAAGTCCTTTGTGGGAAAAGTTCAGGCCGGCGATATCATGGTCGCGAACAAGAATTTCGGATGCGGATCCTCAAGGGAACACGCCCCGATAGCCATAAAGGCATCGGGTATCTCCTGCGTGATAGCGGAGACCTTTGCGAGGATCTTCTACAGGAACAGCATAAATATCGGCCTTGCCATCATCGAGTGTCCCGATGCCGCAAAGGAAATTGCGGACGGCGATACCGTGAGCGTCGATTTTGACAGCGGAATGATCACTGACGAGACTACCGGCAAAAGCTGGCAGGGACAGGCATTCCCGGCCTTTATGCAGAAGATAATAGACTGCGGCGGACTTGTTAATTATATCAACAGGGAGACTGCCTGATCCGAAGAGTCAGGCGGATAAAGGTAAGCTGTCCCGAGATGAAGCATATATCACCGGAAAAAGAAAGCGGCCCTGAAATGGCGCATATGCCGGGGGAAAAGACCAGTCCCAGGCTTTTTGTGGTGCTGCCCTGCTTTAATGAGGAGGAGGTGCTTCCTGAGACTTCGTCGAGATTGAAGGACGTCATGAAGGATCTGATAAGCAGATCGTTAATTTCCGGGGAGAGCCGCATTCTCTTTGTCAATGACGGATCCACGGACGGCACCTGGAGTCTGATAAAGAAACTCCATGAGGACGATCCGCTGTTTCAGGGACTGTGTCTCTCGAGGAACAGCGGGCATCAGAACGCTCTGACCGCTGGCATCTTTGCGGCGGCGCGTATCTGCGATATCACCATTTCGATGGACGCCGATCTGCAGGACGACATCGGCGTCATCGAGAAGATGGTGGGAAAATACAAAGAGGGCGCCGATGTGGTATACGGAGTGCGCTCGGACAGGAATACAGACACGTTCTTTAAGAGAACGACTGCGGAATGTTTCTACAGATTTATGGACAGGATGGGCGCCGGCACGGTATATAACCACGCGGACTGCAGGCTGATGAGTGCAAGGGCGCTTGAGGCGCTTATGCAGTTTGGCGAGGTCAATCTGTTTTTGCGCGGCCTGGTTCCGTTAGTGGGCTTTCCTTCTGCTGTGGTCACATATGAGCGGCATGAACGTTTTGCCGGCAAGAGCAAATATCCTCTGTCGAAGATGCTGCATTTCGCCGCAGAGGGCATCACATCTCTCTCCGTCCGACCCATCAGAATGATAACAGGCCTGGGCTTCGGGATATTCTTTGTGAGCATCATAGTTCTCATATACTCGCTTGTGAGGTATTTCACCGGCCACACTATCCCGGGTTGGACGACGACCGTCCTTTCGGTGTGGGCCATAGGCGGACTCATAATGATATCTCTCGGGATAATCGGCGAGTATACGGGAAAGATATATCTTGAGACAAAGAGGCGGCCAAGGTTCATAGTGTCGGATTATCTGGGTGATGAGGGCGATGATCCGCTCCTCACCGACAGACACGGTGTGACGATATGAAGTGGAAACCGGATAAAAACCAGATAAGATGGGGGATCACCGCCTTTGTCACGGTGGCGCTGCTGCTGGTCTTTTATTACTTGCTTTTCCACGGATCAAGAGTGATCTCGGGGATCACATCGGTTATGAAGTCGCTGATGCCCGTGATCTATGGGGTTGTCATCGCGTACATCCTTGAGCCGGTGGTGCACTTCTTTGAAAAACGTCTCTTTGCTCCTTATTATGTTAAAAAAGGCATTGATCTGCATTCGGCGGAGGCATCGCGGACCAGATCCAGAGTGCGGCGGATCTGTATCGTGCTCACGATGCTCCTTTTCGTTTTCGTTGTCTATGCGTTTCTGATGATCATCATCCCGCAGCTCATCAAAAGCATCCAGAACATATTGCGCAATTTCCCGGCCTACGTGGCCAATTTCACCCGGTTTACAAACACATATCTTGCGGATCATCCCGAGATGGCATCGACCATAAATTCCTATATGGATCAGGTGTGGTCCTGGCTGAACGGCTTTGTCAACGATACACTCATACCTCAGGCCACGGTGATGTTGAGAAGGCTGTCATTGAGCGTCGTGGCCTTTATAGGCGGGGTGTTCAATTTTGTCATCGGCATGATAATCGCAATCTACCTCTTAAACGGCAAGGAGAAATTTAAATCTGGCGCAAAGAAGATGGCGTATGCGCTCTTCAAAGAGGATTTTGCCAACGAGCTGGTGGCGGGCTTCAGATATACTCATTACACTTTTTCGGGCTTTATCGTGGGGAAGCTTGTTGACTCACTGATAATCGGTATATTGTGCTATCTGGGTGCTCTTATCCTGAAGACACCGTATCCCGTCCTGATGGCCATGATCGTGGGCGTGACGAACATTATACCTTTCTTCGGCCCTTATATCGGCGAGATATTCACATTTATACTGCTGCTTCTGATAGATCCGCTGGGCGCGGTCATTTTCCTGCTGTTTGTTGTAGTGCTGCAGCAGATCGACGGAAATATCCTGGGACCGAAGATCCTGGGAAATTCGACTGGGCTCTCGGCTTTCTGGGTCATTTTCGCGGTGCTGTTTTTCGGAAATATATTGGGCATTGCGGGATGGATACTCGGCGTGCCGCTTTTTGCGGTCATTTATGCGCTGATATCGCGTATCCAGGATCATCTGCTCGCCGCGAAAGGTCTTCCGGTGGATACCATGATCTACGGAGATGCGGCTTACATCCGGAAGAATAAGGTGGTCATGAAAAAGGACGCCGACTGGGATCTGTACAATGTCAGACATCCGACTTCGATATGGCGGAGAATCTTCAAATTCGGCGAGAAGAAGGGCAGGACCGTACAGACTTCCGGAAACGAAAAGAGGGCCGATGACGGTGCAGGGCAGTTGCACATAGCCGGGGAGGAGACCCGCAAAAAAGAAGATAAGCCGTTACCCGGCGGGGAATATGAACTGCCTGAGACCCGGGGAGAAGAGGGCGCGGATACTTCCGAATAACCCTTGCGCTGAGTCGGCCGCGGGTATATAATATCTGTTCAGTTCGTTTAGACACAGGAGAGATCAACTGATGCACAGAAAAGTTTTTCAGCTGCTGGTGGATAATACTTCGGGCGTGCTGTCACGCATAGCGGGGCTTTTTTCCAGACGCGGCTACAATATCGAGAGCATAACTGCCGGTGTCACGGCCGATCCAAGGTTTACAAGGATAACCATAGTGACCTCCGGAGATGACGATATCCTCGACCAGATAGAAAAGCAGGTCGCAAAGCTTGAGGACGTGAGGGATATAAGGGAGCTTGACCCCGACGACAGCGTATACAGGGAACTCTGCCTTGTAAAGGTGAGAGCGGGGGCGGCCGACAGACTCAATCTTGTGACTATAGTCGATATGTTCAGGGGACACATGGTGGACGTGGGTCTTGAGAGCATGATCATCGAGATCACGGGTACCCAGAGCAAGATAGAGGCCTTTCTCAAGATGCTCGACGGACTTGAGATACTGGAACTGGCAAGGACCGGCATAGCCGGTCTCGCAAGAGGTGTTGATAAAGTAGTTTATTTATAAATCTTTTAAATACAAGGAGGAACGATCATGTCAAACGATGCAAGGATCTTTTATCAGGAGGACTGCGATCTGTCCGTACTCGCGGACAAGACCATCGCGATCATAGGCTACGGCTCACAGGGTCATGCGCACGCATTGAACCTCAAGGAGTCCGGATGCAATGTTATCGTGGGTCTCTACGAGGGCTCAAAGAGCGCGGACAAGGCGAGGGCTCAGGGACTTGAGGTCTATACCACGGCTGAGGCTGCAAAGAAGGCCGACATCATCATGATCCTCATCAATGACGAGAAGCAGGCAAAGATGTACAAGGAAGACATCGAGCCCAACCTCAAGGCCGGCGATATGCTCATGTTCGCCCACGGCTTCAACATCCATTTCGGGCTTATCAAGCCTCCGGCAGATGTGGATGTGACCATGATCGCTCCCAAGGCGCCCGGTCACACTGTGCGTTCGGAATATCAGGCCGGCAAGGGAACTCCCTGCCTGGTCGCCGTTCATCAGGATGCAACCGGCAAGGCCCTTGAGAAGGCTCTGGCTTACGGCGCGGGCATCGGCGGTGCAAGAGCAGGACTGCTTGAGACGACCTTCCGCACCGAGACCGAGACGGACCTCTTCGGCGAGCAGGCTGTTCTGTGCGGCGGCGTGTGTGCCCTCATGCAGGCGGGCTTTGAGACGCTTGTCGAGGCGGGCTACGATCCGAGAAATGCATATTTCGAGTGCATACACGAGATGAAGCTCATAGTTGACCTGATCTACCAGTCAGGCTTTGCGGGAATGAGATATTCGATCTCCAATACGGCTGAGTACGGCGATTATGTCACCGGTCCCAAGATCATAACCGAGGAGACCAAGAAGACGATGAAGAAGATCCTTGCGGATATCCAGGACGGCACCTTTGCAAAGGAATTCCTTCTCGATATGTCAGAGGCGGGCGGACAGGTGCACTTCCAGGCGATGCGCAAGCTCCATGCCGAGCATCCCGCAGAGAAGATCGGAACAGAGATCCGCAAGCTCTATTCCTGGAACAACGAAAACGACAAGCTGATCAACAACTGATACGGCTGCCTTGACAGCTGGTGTGCAAAAAACCGGAGAATCCCGGGGGAAAGTGCTGATAACGGCATTTTCCCTCGGTTTTGTTCTGTATATTGTCTGTGTCCTGCCGCTCATCATAAAGCACGGGGGACTGTTTTTCTACTACGGCGACTACAATGTACAGCAGGTGCCGTTTTATATCCTTGCGCACCGGGCGGTGAGAAACGGGGAACTGTTCTGGAACTGGAACCTGGATCTGGGCGGTTCGATGATAGGCGATTTTGCCTTCTATCTATTCGGCAGTCCGTTCTTCTGGCTTACCATACCCTTCCCCGAAAATTCGATCCCGTATATAATGCCTTTTATCATGGCGCTCAAATTCGGCATCGCCATGCTCACCTCGACTCTGTATTTCAGAAGATATGTGAGACAGCCGCTGCCCCTTCTGACGGGCGCGCTTCTTTATACTTTCTCGGGCTTTCAGGCCTGCAATATTGTATTTCAGCATTTCGCTGACGTAATTGCCTTTTTCCCGCTCCTGCTCCTGACCTTTGATGATCTGATGGCTTTTGACAAGGGGAAGAACGGTGAACCCTTTGAACTCTCCGGCGGGAGGTTTGTCAGATTCTCTCTGACCGTGGCACTTATGAGTGTGATCAACTATTATTTCTTCTTTGGTCAGATACTCTTTCTTATCCTGTATTTCCTGGTCCGCTATGTGCGCGGAAACCCGAGGAATGTGATAATAACGAGGTTTGTAAGAGCGCTTGCGGGCGGCGCGCTTGGACTTATGCTCGCGGGCTTTTTCCTCGCCCAGGCGTATTTTGGCGTCTCCGGTAATGCAAGGATTTCACAGGTGCTCACCGGGTATGAAGTCCTGGTATATGAGAGCATGAAGCTTCCGTACGCGATCTTAAAAAGTCTGGCCATGATCCCGGATATCATCGGGAAAGGCACGCTTTTCTACACGGGAGCGATCAGAAACTCTTCTCTTGCAGCATATCTGCCGATGTTTGGCATCTCGGGCGTCGTCGCCTTTTTTGTGTCAAAGAAGGGCAGGAGAGACTGGAGAAAAACCCTGCTGATCATATGTGCCGTGATCGCCATGGTGCCTTTCCTGAATGCTGCATTCTCGCTCTTTAACAAGCAGTATTACGCCAGATGGTTCTACCTGCCGCTGACCTTTATGGCGGTCATCACAGCGCAGGAGATCGAGCGCGGCAGGGACAGGGAATGGAAGATCGGGGTGATCTCATCCCTGGGACTGTTCATGTTCATGCTCTGCGTGGCTCTCCTGCCGTCCACGAACAGTAACGGCGAGCTGGTCTATCTCAATATGACCGACAATTCGGATCTGTTCTGGAGGCAGGTCAAGGGTACTGCTTTCATGAGTGCTCTGATAGTGACCATCATATATTTCGTGAACAGACGAAAGATCAGGAAAATACTGCTGTTTGCCGGTACGGTTCTGTGCTGCTTTATCAGCACATATGTGGTGCTGATAAACGGAGCCAGTCTGATCAATGATTTCGGCATGACCGAGTGGAAAAAACAGATGCTGGACAGCAGACCGGAGCTTTCGGGAGAGGGCTTTTACAGGATAGAGACGGATTCCACCTCGACCAATTATGAGATGGCATGGGGGATACCTACCATACACTGCTTCTTAAGTACAATACCGGCGGAGATCTTTGATTTCTATGAGGGCGCGGCCGATATCAACAGAGGGGTTGAGTCCGATCCGCCGCTGGACAGGGAAGGACTGCGGGCAATACTCTCCGTTCAGTATTACCTTGAGAACGCGGTGATAAACGACAGCGGCGAATTCTCGCAGAACCGGGGCATACCCGGCTATTATGCGGTCGATTACCAGAACGATTTTGCCATCTACAGAAATACGAATTATATCCCCATGGGCTTCACTTTTGATAACTATGTGCGCAGGTCCGATTTTGACCTGCTTGATAAGGCAGATGCCGATCAGCTGCTTGTCAGGGCCATCATTTTAGACGATGAAGACGCGGACGGATTTGACGACATTCTCGAAGAACTTCCCGATGCTGAGTATTCGATGATAATGTCCGATGACTATTTTGCAATGGAATGTGCGAGGAGACGTGAGAGCGCATGTACCTCATTTGAGCCGGATACGCGGGGCTTTTCGGCTACGACATCCGATCTTCCCGCCGAGAATCTGGTATTCTTCTCCGTACCGGCCTCAAAAGGGTTTACCGCGAAGGTGGACGGAAAGAAGACACAGATCATAAAGGCGGATTATGGTCTCATGGCCGTCCGCGTGCCGGCGGGAGTTCATGAGATACGGGTGAACTACAGGCCTGCCGGCAGAACAGGCGGCATAATTCTCGAGGTATTTGCGATAATGCTGCTTGCAGCCTACATTTTCATGTACAGATTGAATAATTCTTCAAATGGTATACAATTAAGCAGTGGCCGCAGATCACTTATGGCTCTGGATACTGTTAACAAAAAGAGTACGGAGGAAATAGAATGAGCGGAATGACAATGAGTCAGAAGATACTGGCAAAGCATGCGGGACTTCCGGAGGTCAAGGCGGGAGATCTGATCGAAGCGACCCTCGATCTGGTGCTTGGCAACGATATCACAAGTCCCGTCGCCATAAAGGAGATGGAAAAGTTTTCGAAGAGCGGTGTATTCGACAGGACAAAGATAGCGCTTGTGCCCGATCACTTCGTGCCGAACAAGGATATAAAGTCAGCGGAGCACTGCAAGTGCGTCCGTGAGTTTGCAAAGAAGCATGATATAGAGAATTATTTCGAAGTAGGCGAGATGGGCATCGAGCATGCGCTCCTTCCCGAGAGCGGACTGACACTCCCGGGGGACTGCATTATAGGCGCCGACTCGCATACCTGCACCTACGGTGCCCTGGGCGCTTTTTCAACAGGCGTGGGATCTACCGATATGGCCGCCGGTATGGCCACCGGAAAGGCGTGGTTCAAGGTTCCCGCTGCAATAAAGGTGATCATCACCGGGAAGTTTAAGCCCTGGGTCTCCGGCAAGGATGTGATACTGCATCTGATCGGCAGGATCGGCGTGGACGGCGCACTGTACAAGTCCCTTGAGTTTACGGGTGACGGGATAGCAAGCCTCACCATGGACGACCGCTTCACCATAGCCAATATGGCGATCGAAGCCGGCGCAAAGAACGGAATTTTCCCCGTGGATGACAGGACAAAGGAATATCTTGCGGAACATGCATCCGGTAAGGAATGGGAGGCATACTCCGCCGATGATGACGCTGTATATGACGAGACCATAACCATCGATCTTAACACTCTCGAGCCCACGGTATCGTTTCCTCATCTGCCCGAGAATGCAAAGCCCGTGTCACAGGCGGGAGACATAGCGATCGATCAGGCTGTCATAGGCTCCTGCACCAACGGAAGGCTCGACGACCTGCGCATCGCGGCAAAGGTGCTTAAGGGCAGGCATGTGGCAAAGGGCGTGCGCCTCATAGTAATACCCGCGACGCAGAAAATATATCTGCAGGCCATGGAAGAAGGGCTCTTGAGGATATTTATAGAGGCCGGCGGGGTGGTGAGTACACCTACCTGCGGACCGTGCCTCGGGGGCTATATGGGTATCCTTGCATCGGGCGAGAAATGCATATCGACCACAAACAGGAATTTTGTAGGGAGAATGGGCGCCACAGATTCGGAAATCTATCTCGCATCGCCCGCGGTAGCGGCCGAGAGCGCCGTCGCAGGCAGGATACAGGCGCCGAATCCTTGACTTTGAGGTCATTTGTACTATAATAGGTGAAGCGTTTTTGCTGATTCGGAGGAAAAGATTATGAGCAAAAAAGAACTTGACTGGGGAAATCTGGGCTTTTCGTATATCAAAACGGATAAGCGCTACGTATCAAACTTTAGGAATGGCAAGTGGGATGCCGGTAAGATCACCGATGACGCCACTGTCGTACTCAGCGAGGATTCGGGCGTCCTTCACTACGCTCAGGAGTGCTTTGAGGGACTTAAGGCCTATACGACGGCAGATGGCCGTATCGTCACCTTCAGACCCGACCAGAACGCAAAGAGGATGGTCGATTCCGCAAAGAGGCTGGAGATGCCGCCCTTCCCCGAGGACAGATTTATTGATGCCGTCGAGAAGACTGTCCGCGCCAATGCTGACTGGGTGCCCCCTCACGGCAGCGGTGCATCACTCTATGTGAGACCCGTCATGTTCGCAACGGGCGATGTAATCGGCGTCAAGCCCGCCGATGAATATCAGTTCAGGGTATTCGTCACGCCTGTGGGTCCCTATTTCAAGGGCGGCGCCAAGCCCATCGTCATCAAGGTGAGTGATTTTGACAGGGCGGCACCGCACGGAACCGGCAATATCAAGGCCGGACTGAACTATGCAATGAGCCTTCACGCCATCGTTACCGCGCATGAAGAGGGCTTTGCGGAAAACCTCTATCTGGATGCGGCCACAAGGACTTATGTGGAGGAGACAGGTGGCGCAAACCTGATATTCATCAGCAGGGACGGCAATCTTGTTGTTCCCAGATCCCACTCCGATTCCATCCTGCCCTCGATCACGCGCAGATCGATAGTGGATGTGGCAAGGGATTACCTGCACATGACCGTCGAGGAGCGCTATGTCCGCATGGATGAGGTGAAAGACTTCGCCGAGATGGGCCTCTGCGGCACAGCGGCTGTCATTTCGCCCGTCGGAAGGATCAACGACCACGGCGAGGAGATCAATTTCGACAGCGGAATGGACGATATGGGCCCCGGGATCAAAAAACTCTACGATACCCTCACAGGCATTCAGATGGGCGACATCGAAGCTCCGGAGGGCTGGATACACGAGATAAAATAATGGCTTTGGACGGTATAACCGTTTGTGCGCTTGCCCGCGAGCTGAATGAGGAGCTTGCGGGTGCCCGCATTTCCAAGATAACACAGACAGAGAGCGACGAACTTTACATAACGGCAAAGCCCGCAGGCGACAAAAAGCAGGTCAGACTCCTTTTGTCAGCAAGCGCGGCACTGCCCCTCGCATATCTGACAACGGCTAACAAGGCAGGACCGATGACGGCTCCTGCCTTTTGCATGCTTTTACGAAAGCATCTTATGAGCGGAAGAGTGGTCTCAGTCACACAGCCTGATTTCGAGCGGATACTGAGGTTCAGGGTCCGCGGCACGGATGAGATGGGCGATCTGAAGGACCATGTTCTTGTCATAGAACTCATGGGGAAGCACAGCAATATCATACTTCTCGATGACTCGGAGAATGTGATCGACAGTATAAGAAGAGTACCGGCCTCCGTGAGTTCCGTCAGGGAGGTACTTCCCGGCAGGAGTTATTTCGTCCCGGCGCAGGAGAAGGAATCCCCGCTTTCTGCCGACAGAAGGTCGCTTGCACTTGCGATAAGAGGCCTCGGAATGCCGTTATTCAAAGCAGTCTACACATCCTACATGGGAGTTTCACCCATAATGGCGCAGGAGATATGCTACAGGGCGGGGATAGACGCCGACAGGTCCGCAATCTCCCTGACAGATGAAGAATTTGAGCGCTTTGCGGATGCTTTTTTGGATATGTTTATGATGGTTGAAAAGGGAGAGTTCTCACCGGAGATAGTGTATAAGGACGGCGCACCGCTTGAATTTGCAGCGCTTGAACTGACACTCTACGGCCGGACTTCCGGTACCGCTGTCAGAAAATGTACTTCCATGAGCACAGCGCTGGAGGAATATTACAGTGAAAAGAACGAGCACGAGAGGATGCGACAGAGATCATATGACCTCAGGAAGCTCGTGGGCGGCATGCTGGACAGGGACAGGAAGAAATATGCGCTGCAGCAAAAGCAGCTTGCCGATACGGAAAAAAAGGACAGGCTGAGGCTTTGCGGCGAGCTCCTTCAGGCTTACGGCTATCAGGTGGAGCAGGGCGCAAAGAAGGTGACCCTGGAGGATTACAATACGGGGAAGCCGGTTGAAGTGGTCCTGGATCCCGAGCTCTCGGCGCATGAGAATGCGGGGAAGTATTTCGAGCGCTATCAGAAGCTCAAGAGGACTGCTTTGGCGCTTGATGAGCAGATTGCAAGGACCCGGGAGGATATAGAGCATCTGGAGAGCGTCGGCGAGGCCATCTCCATCGCAAAGACCGAGGGAGACCTCAGAGAGATCAGGGAGGAGCTTGTGCTCTCGGGCTATGTTAAAAAAACAGGCACGAAGACAAAGGAGAGAAGGGAAGAAAAAAGCGAGCCTCTTCATTATGTCACTCCGGGCGGTTATGACATCTATGTGGGGAAAAACAACCTTCAGAACGACAGGCTGACATTCCGTTTTGCAGAGGGCGCTGACTGGTGGTTCCATGCCAAAAAGATGCCCGGCTCTCACGTTATCCTCAAGATAAAGAAAGGACAGGAGGTTCCCGACCGCGAGTTCGAGCTCGCCGCGGCAGCCGCCGCCTGGTATTCCTCCGGCAGGGAGCAGAACCTCGTCGAGGTCGACTACGTCATCAGGAAAGAAGTTAAAAAGCCAGCCGGCTCAAAGCCGGGCTTCGTGGTCTATTACACGAACTACTCGATGGCGATAAAGCCCGGGATCGCAGAACTTACCGAAGTTACGTCAGGCTGAACCCGCGGACGGTTCCTTAAACATCTGACAGGCCGTCCGGATATACACCGCCGCCCGGCAAGCACATACATATACTGCGGGAACCGTTCGCGGGTTCCGGCAAGCGAGGTATAGTCA